>CAZSPX010000419.1:0-2408 GCA_964608885.1 uncultured Anaerolineaceae bacterium
GCCGGTGCCAATAATGATCCCAATCCGGTCGCGGTTGGCCTCGTCGATCACCAGGCCAGCCTGCGCGAGCGCCTCCAGTGTGGCGGCCATGGCCAATTGGGTAAAGCGATCCATCTTGCGGGCTTCACGGTTCCCGAACAAGGCTACTCCATCGAAGCCCTTCACCTCGGCAGCAAAACGGGTCTTGTGGCGGGAGGCGTCGAACTGGGTAATGGGCGCCGCCCCGGATTTCCCGGCTAGAAGCGCCTCCCAGGTATCGGTAACATTGTTTCCCACCGGGCTTACGCACCCAAGCCCGGTGAGCACCACTCGTTTACGCATGCAATCTCCTTTAAGACGTTCGGACAAGAGGCCTCTTGTCCGAACGGTTCTCGGGATTTATAACACAGGCCCGCCGAAAGCGATACGGCGGCCCCTTCCGGCGGGTGGATGTTCGAGAGATCGGGGGGAATCAGGGATGCAGCAGTTTCCAGATCTGCTGGATGTGGAGGCGGTCATGGGTTGCCATAAAGCCTACCATTTCCAATAATGTGGTGGGGCCAAAGATGGAGTGTCTTGCCCTGCGATTCCAGTCCTCATCCGTCAGCTTTTTCATCGTTTCCAGGGTTTCCAGGCGGGCAGAGAGGAAATCCTTGAAGGCAGCGTTACCATCCTGATGGATGTAGTCCCGAGACTTTGACCAATCGGTGATGTCGCGACCGGCAATGAAGGGATCAGGCTCGTCCCGTAGGCGGGCCAGGCGAGGCTGGTTGATCTCCCGCTCGGAATCACGCAAATGGCAGAGGATCTCAACCAGAGACCATTCACCGGCAGCGGGAGGCATCGCCCATTCAGCAGCGGGAATCTCCCGGACAAGGGAGGCAATGGAAGCGGGAGAAGCGGTCATCAGCGCCAGGATGGACTCGCGGGTCTTGAACTGCGGCTCCAACTGCTTAAGATCCACCTGCTCCAGCCAGGCTTTCAGATCCACAAACGAGCCGCGAGCCGTGGGACGCGGTCCGGGGCCGTCCGTGGACTGGGGGTTGATCCAAAACGTAGCCAGCCCGAGCTGCTGCGCGGGAGCGAGATCACGCTCCGGGTCGTTGCCGACCATCAGCACAGGGCCTTCCGGCCAGCCAAGGCGGCCCAGGAATTCGGCGTAATAGGCGGCATGTGATTTTGTAAAGTGGAAGGTCTCATAGGAAGAGATCAAGTCAAAGGGGAAGGATTCGGGCCCAAGCCCGGCAAAGCGAAGCCGGTGCTGAGTGGCTTTCAGCGGGAAGTAAGGATCGGTGGCCACAGCGACCCGGTAGCCCTGCTTGAAAGCCCAATCCACCAGTTCCACCGCTTCAGGGCGCTGTGAAGTGAGAGCTCCCAGAGAGGGAAACACATTATCGTAGAAATCATCGATCACAGGCTGGAGACGGGAGGGATCCGTGCCTATGCCGGGATAGAACCTGCGGTTGAAGACCTCCCGCAAGGTATGGGCCGGGTCTTCGCTAACCATCATGTCGCGTGTGCCGGCCACCAGAGAGGGGAGCATAACCTCGGAGGGAACATAGGCTGACAAATGACCGGCAAGCGCCTGAAAGTAGGCGGGGACGAAGGCATCCAGGTTGGTGACCAACAGGGTGTCATCAAGGTCCAGCAGAAGAGTCAGCATGGCTATTCTTTTACTTCAAAGTGGAACGGGAGCGAATGGCACTCTCCACAGCCAATCTGGGGCTCGGCCACATCACGATGGGTCTTCTGACAATACGCCCTTACCTGCACCCTGCGCTGGAAGAGCGCCAGCGGCGGCCGGGTGATCGAAGGCCATAACTGGAGGAACTCACAGGCATTGGCAAGCTGAATGCCGGGCACGGGGCAGGTCCGGCATAGATCGGGGGTCCAGTGGAGGTTGTGCGCCTTTAGAAGGCGGCACTCTTCGACATTGCGTCCGCGATAATAATCGCCGTAAAAATACTTGCATTCCTTGCCGGCCGGGGTACGCATATTATGAACGGTTCCCTCCGCGCTAAGAAGCGACGGGGCGGAAATGGGTCTGGTCAGACGCGCGTGACGTATTCGCCTGTGCGGGTGTCCACGCGGATCGTATCGCCCACTTTGACGAACTGGGGGCACTGGACTTCCAGCCCGGTGGAGGTGCGGACCTTCTTTGTCACGCCAGTGGCGGTATCGCCCCGGATGGCCATCTCGGCCTCCACCACTTCCAGATCCACAGAGGTGGGCAGCTCTATATCGAGCGGCTCACCCTTGTAGAAGGTCAGCTTGACCTCCATGCCATCCTTCAGGTAGAGGGCATCGTCCCCAAGCATATCCTTCTTGATGGCAGGCTGTTCGAAGGTTTCATTATCCATGAAATAAAAGAACTCACCATCGCTGTAGAGGTAGGAAACGTTGTGGAAGTCGAGCCGCACATCCTGGAC
>CAZSPX010000420.1:0-1136 GCA_964608885.1 uncultured Anaerolineaceae bacterium
GAATTCCAGTTCACCGGGACGCTGGCCGCCATCCTCGCCGCGCA
Organism: uncultured Anaerolineaceae bacterium; assembly: GCA_964608885.1. GTDB lineage: Bacteria > Chloroflexota > Anaerolineae > Anaerolineales > Villigracilaceae > JACPVF01. The sequence continues at coordinate 45 of CAZSPX010000420.1, forward strand.
TGTCTTCTACAACACCACCATTGTCATCCGCATCGTCGGGAATGCCCTCGCCCATCTGGACGTGAGGCTGGAGCAGGCAGCGCGCACCCTCGGGGCAGACGGCCTGCGCGTCTGGCGCGAGGTGACGCTTCCGCTGTTGCGCGGCCCGCTGATGGCCTCCGGGCTGCTGGTCTTCCTCTTTGATTTCACCAGCTTTGGCGTCATCCTGCTCCTGGGGGGCGCGCGCTACTCCACCCTGGAGGTCGAGATCTATGTCCAGGCGCTCCAGAGGCTGAACCTGCCGGTCGCCGCCCTGCTTTCCCTGATCCAGCTCCTCTGCACGCTGGTCTTCTCGCTGCTCTATGTGCGGGTGGTGGAGCGTTCGCTGGTCCCAACCGCCCCCCGCCCGGCATATGCCCGCCGGGCCGGCACGCCTTCACAGAAGCTCTTTGTGGGGGGGCTGGCCCTGCTTTTGGCTGCCTTTTTCACCCTTCCCATCCTGGCGCTGCCGGTACGCTCCCTCACCCGGCTGGAGGCCGACCGCGGCCAGCGCGGCGGGGTGGTTTACGGCCTGACCGCGGACTATTACCGTGAGCTGTTCGTCAACCGGCGCGGCTCGGTCTTCTATGTCCCGCCTGCCGCCGCAGCGCGCAACTCACTGGGCTATGCCGCGGCCGCGGTGGTCCTTTCGCTCGCCCTTGGCCTCCCTGCCGCCTCGGCTCTGGCCCGCCCGGGTCGGTTGGAGCGCTTCCTCGATCCGTTCCTGATCCTCCCGCTGGGCGCTTCCGCTGTAACGCTGGGACTTGGCTTTATCCTGAGCTTCAACCGGCTGCTGGCCTCCCCCTGGCTTGTGCCGCTCGCGCATACGCTCATCGCGCTACCCTTCGTTATCCGCACGCTGCAGCCGGCCATCGCCTCCATCCCGCAGCGACTTCGAGAAGCGGCCGCGAGCCTCGGCGCCTCTCCCTTGCAGGTCTGGAGGGCCGTGGACTGGCCCATCCTCTCGCGCGCCGTACTCTCGGCCTCCACCTTCGCCTTCACCGTCTCCCTGGGCGAGTTCGGCGCGGCCAGCCTGCTGGCCCGCCCGGACTATCCCACCCTGCCGGTCGCCAT
>CAZSPX010000420.1:1236-2400 GCA_964608885.1 uncultured Anaerolineaceae bacterium
TCCGGCAGCGGTAAATCCACCCTCCTGCGCATCATTGCCGGGCTGGAGTTTCCCGAGGCTGGGACCGTTCTGTGGGATGGGCGGGACCTGGCCGGTGTGCCTGCCCATCGCAGGGATTTCGGCCTGGTCTTCCAGGATTACGCCCTCTTCCCGCACCTGACGGTGGCGCAGAACATCGCCTTTGGGCTGCGGATGCGCCAGGTCCCTGCGGAAGATGCACAGGCCCGCGTGGCGGAAGCGCTGGCGATGGTGAATCTGGAGGGCTTTGGCGACCGCCGTGTCACTGACCTTTCCGGCGGCGAGCAGCAGCGCGTCGCCCTGGCGCGCGCCCTCGCCCCCCGGCCGCGCCTCCTGATGTTCGATGAACCCCTCGGTGCATTGGACCGCGCCCTGAAAGATGAGGTGCTCGACGAGCTGCGTCTCATCCTTCATTCCACGCAGGTCCCGGCCATCTACGTGACGCACGACCAGGAAGAGGCCTTCAACCTCGCTGACCGCATCCTGCTGCTGCACCACGGGCGGATCGTGCAATCGGGCGCGCCTGTGGATGTCTGGCACGCGCCTGCCTCCGCCTGGGCGGCGGGATTCCTGGGCGCGGGCAATATCGTTCGCGGCACGGTTGTTTCCTCCGGGGAAAAGACCCGCTTGAAAACGCCTGTCGGCGAGCTGGAACTGACCTGCCCGGGACATCCCCTGGTGGGAGGGGAGCTGGCATTGTTGCTGCGGAGTCCTTCCCAGGACGGGATGGGGGGGAAGGATACCCTCTCTGTGACCGCTCGCGTGGAGGAGGTCCTCTTTCAGCGGGACCAGTTCCGCGTGGGACTGGAGGGTGGTCTGTTCGTCTATCTGCTCCGGCCCCCGAGGGTGGGCGATACCATCACGGTCCAGTTCGAGGCAGAGTGCCTGGAAAATGGATGAGCGGCTGACCGTCATCAAGCGCAACCCGGCCGGGGAGGAAACCTGGCGCTACAAAGGCCGCCTTTTGGAGCGCGATGACTCCCGCCTCGTTCTCGAAGCCTTCTTCGACCGCGAGGATCGCCCCTTCATGGGGACAACCCTCAAGCGCGGCGACCGCTTTGTCGAGACCTACTTCACCGACCGCTGGTATAACGTGTTTGAGATCTACGACCGCGATGATATGTCCCTGAAGGGCTGGTATTGCAA
>CAZSPX010000421.1:0-2400 GCA_964608885.1 uncultured Anaerolineaceae bacterium
CAACCTGACGATGGGCCCCTTCATCGTGGAGGCCTGCCGCCGCGCCACCCGGCTGCCGCTGGATGTCCACCTGATGATCGAGCATCCCGAGCGGCTGTTCGAGGCCTTCGCGCGCGCCGGGGCGGACCACCTGACCGTCCACATCGAGACCTGCCCGGACATGGCGCAGACCCTGGACCAGATCCGGGAGCTGGGCGTTACGCCGGGGCTGGTGCTCAACCCCGCCACGCCCGTCGCGGCCATCGAGCCGTTCCTGGAGCGGGCGGGCCTGGTGCTGGTGATGAGCGTGAACCCGGGCTATTCCGGGCAGTCTTTCATGCCGGAGACCGTTTCGAAGGTGGCGGAAGTGAGGCGCAAGCTCGACGCGCTGGGCTCCCGGGCACGGCTGGAGGTGGACGGCGGCATTGCCCCCGATACGCTGCCCCGGATGCAGGCGGCCGGAGCTGATTCCTTCGTGGCGGCCAGCGCCATCTTCAAGCACCCGCAGGGGATCGCGGCGGGCATCCAGGCCCTGCGCCTGGCCGGGAGTTAAACAAAAACCGCGGCCCGTGAGGCCGCGATCTTTGTGTTGGAAAGGCTCCGGCTAGGCCGCCGACTTGGCCAGCGTGCGGATGCATTTGGCACACAGGACCTTCTTGACCAGGCGTCCCTTCTCGAAAACGCTCACCTTTTGCAGGTTCGGCTTGAACGAGCGATTGGTGGCGCGCTGCGAGAAGGAGCGATTGTGGCCAAAGGTCGTCGTCTTACCGCAATGAGCGCATTTTGCCATCGTACAATATCCTTTCTTGCATGATTCCACGTCCGGTCCCCTCTTTTGAGGGCACGGCATTTTACCACAAATCGTAACCATCTTCAAGGCGGCATGTTAAAATAGCAGGCAGAGGAACCAATGGGCGAAGAAACGACATCCCTGGGAAGCATCCACATCTCACCCAACACAGTGGCCAGTATTGCGTACCATGCCGCCCTGCAGTCCTACGGCGTGGTGGGGCTGGCCCCCAAGAACCTGGCAGACGGGCTCGTGCACAGCATCACGCGCGAGCCAAGCCGCGGCATCACCGTGCGCTTCAACGGGGAGGACCTGGATATCGACGTTCACATCATCGTGGAATTCGGGACACGCATCAACTCCGTGGCGGAGAGTGTCGCCAATGTCGTCCGCTTCAGCGTGGAGAAGGCGCTCGGGTTGAGGGTGAACAGCGTCAACATCCACGTGGCCGGTCTGCGGGTCAGCAATCTGGATTAGGAGACTGTACCCTTGATGGCTGTGGACAACCAACGCGTGGAGCAACTCCGCAGGCAGCCGATCGACGGCCAGTCTGTGAAGAGGCTGCTGGAGGCCGGGCTGGCCTGGCTGCGGACCAACCAGCAGACGGTCAATTCGCTGAATGTCTTCCCGGTCCCGGATGGGGATACAGGCACGAACATGGTGCTGACCATGCAGTCGGCCTGGAACGAGATCAAGGACCTGGGGCACCGTAACCTTGGAAGGATGGCGGCAGCCGTTTCACAGGGCGCATTGATGGGGGCGCGCGGCAATTCGGGCGTGATCCTCTCACAGTTGTGGCGCGGTTTTGCGCGCGGCGTCCATGATCACGAGACGCTCGACCCGGCCACGCTGGCAAAGGCTTTTGCCGAGGCGCGCGATACCGCCTACAAGGGCGTGGTGCGGCCGGTGGAGGGCACGATCCTGACGGTGGCCAAGGCTGTGGCGGCGGGTGCGGAAGCCGCGCTTCCCACGGCGCGTGACTGCATCGACATCCTTGAGGCGGTGGTACGGGCGGCGGATGAGGCGGTCCTATCCACCCCGGAACTGCTGCCCGTGCTCAAGCAGGCGGGCGTGGTGGATTCGGGCGGCAAGGGATTGTTCTTCATCCTGGAGGGGATGCTCCGGCACGTGTACGGCGAGCCGCTGGATACGCCCACCATGACCGTCCAGCCCATCTCTGCCATGAACCTGCAGGATGCCCTGCAGGAAGTGGAAGAAGGCCAGGATTACGAGGTGGTCGTGGATTTCTTCCCCTCCGGCCAGCTCGACCTGCAGCGCTTTTACTCCCGGCTGGAGGGGATGGGCACATCCATCCAGGTGGGCGAGGGCGACGGCATGTACCGCATGCACATCCACGTGCCCACCGAGAAGCGTTATGAGCCCATTGACTACATCATGGGGATCGGCACCATCACCAAGGTGGCCATGGAGAACCTGCTGGCCCAGATGGACGAGGTGCAGAGGGGCAAGGGAGGCCGCATCGAGTTCGCGGCGGTCGAGCCGGGGCAGATCGCCGTGGTGGTGGTCTCGCCAGGGGCAGGCATCAGTCGCATCTTTGCCAGCCTGGGCGTGGCGACAGTGGTGGAGGGCGGGCAGACCATGAACCCCTCCACGCAGGACATCCTCGCGGC
>CAZSPX010000422.1:0-2388 GCA_964608885.1 uncultured Anaerolineaceae bacterium
CTCCTCGCGCTGCGGCACATAAGCCACGCAGTCCCTGTGGTCTCCCAGCTCCCGGCCGTGGATGAGGATGCGCCCCTGCTGGAGCGGCAGGAGCCCCACCAGCGCCTTGAACAGCGTGGACTTGCCCGCGCCGTTGGGACCCACCACCGCCAGGCGTGCGCCGTGCGGCACCTGGAAGCTCAGCTCATGCAGGATGGTTCGATCGCCGTAGCCGATGCTGGCGTTTAAAACTTCAAGCCGGTGGGGGGTATGTGTCATGGGATCAGCTCTCAGCGCAGGGCCTGCACCATGCGCTCCACATTGTGATGCATCATATCGATGTAGGTGGCGGCGGGAGGACCCTCGCTCAGCGACTCGAGGTACAGGTCGTCCACCACTACCGCTCCGGTCTCCGCCGCGATCTGTTCGGCCAGCTTCGGGTTCTCCAGCTTCCCCACGAACACCGCCGGCGCCCCCGCTGCCTTGATCTGGTCGATCGCCGCCGCCACGTCCCGGGCCGAGGCGCCCGACTCAGTGCTCAGGCCGGGGAGAATGCGCGTGACGACCGTAAAGCCGTAACGGTCCGCGAAGTAGCCCATCGAAGCATGGTTGGTGACCAGCAGCCGCCTTTCCGGCGGGATCGTCCCGACCTGTTCCCGGATCCACGCATCCAGCGCCCGGAGTTCGGCGGTATAGGCCTGCGCGTTTTTCCGATAGGTTTCGGCGTTCTGGGGGTACGCGGAGGCCAACCCGAGGCGGATATTTTCCACGTACCCGATGACGCGCTGCGGGTCGAGCCACATATGCGGGTCGGGAAGGGACGCTCCGGAAGCTTCCGTGTACTGCCGGGGCTCCAGCCCGGCACTGGCAGTGAGGGTCAGCCGCTCGCCGCCGGCTCCCTCCAGCAGCGGCTGGATGAATCGCTCGTACTCCAGGCCATTGACGATCAGCACCCGGCTGTGCGCGACCTTCTGGACATCCGCCGGGGCGGCCTGGTACTCGTGCGGGTCAGCGCCGGGTGGCAGCAGGGAAGCGACCGCCGCGGGATCGCCGGTCACGTGCCGGGCAAGGTCCGCAAGCACTGTGTTGGAAGCCAGGATCTCCGGGGAAGGGGGGGCCGGCTCTGTCCGGCACGCGGAGAGGGCCACCAGGCCGAGAAGCAGAGGGAGGAGGAAAGGCCGGGTCATCTGGAGGACGTTACCTGCAGGAGGGGCAGACGCCGAACAACTGCAGCCAGTGCTCGTTGATGCGGTACCCCGTGCGGCGGGCAAGCGAACCCATCAGGGCATGCAGGTCATCGCCCTCGAAGAAGGTCACCCGGCCGCACACCTGGCAGAGCAGCAGATGCTGGTGTCCCTGGCCCGCGGCGATGAACGCCTGGCAGCCTTCCGGCTGGTGCACGCGCTGGATCAGCCCCAGCTCTTCAAGCTTCTCCAGCGTGCGGTACACGCTGACCAATCCCAGGGCAGGGTAGCGGCGGCGGGCCGTGTCGTAGACCTGCACCGGGCTGAGGGCGCGGCGGCTGGCGGCCACTGCCTGCACCACCGCGCGGCGGGCGGCCGTGAGCCGGTACCCGTTCTTCTGCAGCTGCTTGAGCCAGAGCTCGGAGTTTTTTTCCATAAGCGATATTGAAAACCATTTTCAATTATAGGGGGAACCGGAAATCTGTCAAGCCGCGGCTGCTAGCGGAAGTTGAACTCCTCGTAGTGGATGCGTCCCCTCCCCACGCCCGACTCGAGCAGCGCTGCCCGGAAGGCTTCGACCATGGCGGGCGGCCCGCAGAGATAAACATCCTTGCCCTTAACGTCCCCGCTGGCGGCGATGATCTTCTCCACCGTCAGGCGGCCGTCCCGGCTGGTATGCAGGATGTGGGTGCGCAGGTTGGGAAATGCCTCCATCGCTTGCCTGACCTCCTCCGCAAAGATCGTCTCTTCGGGAAAACCGGTCGTGTAAAAGAAATCGATCTGCTGTGCCGGGTTGCCGCTCAGCTCGCGCATCCACGAGATGAACGGGGTGATGCCGATCCCCCCCGCGATCCAGAGCTGCCTCGCCCCGCCCCGCTTGTAGTCGAACTCGCCATAGGGCCCATCCAGCAGCGCCCCCGCGCCCGGCTGGAGGTGGTCATGCAGGTGCTGCGTCCAGTCCCCGCTGGACTTGATCGAGAGGCGCAGGTCTGGCTCGTGCGGGGCCGAGCTGATGGTGAAAGGATGCGCCTCGCCCAGCGTGTCATCCGCGTCGAAGTGTACATAGGTGAACTGCCCGGCCCGGTGAGTCATCTTCCCACCCGTGGGCTGCAGTGTGACCTCCGCCACCGTGCCGTTCAGCTTGCGAACCGCCTTGACGGTGTATGGCAGCCGGGCCCGGCGCTTCTCCCAGAGAAACTGCTTGTAGAGGTAGGCCAGCGCGCCG
>CAZSPX010000423.1:0-2387 GCA_964608885.1 uncultured Anaerolineaceae bacterium
ATGAGACTCCCATCGGCGAGAGCGGAGCGCGTCTCTCCAGCGGACAGGCCCAGCGGCTTGCCCTGGCGCGTGCTTTCCTGAAGGATGCCCCCATCCTGCTGATGGATGAGCCCACGTCCAGCCTTGACCCCGCTGCCGAATCCCTGCTGGAGGAGTCCACCCGCCGCTTGATGCAGGGCCGCACGGTCATTACCATCGCCCATCGCCTCAACACCGTCTTCCGCGCGGACCGCATCCTGCTCCTGGAGGAGGGGCACATCGTGGAGACCGGCTCCCACCGTGAGCTGTTGGAAAAGGGCGGCCTCTATTCCCGGATGGTCGCCAGCTACTCTGAAGGCCTCCTCCCTGAACAGCGGGATTCTGCGCCTGTTGAGCGCGCCTCCTCCCTGCCTCCCTCTGCGATCACCTCTCTGCCCGCTGAACCGGAGGCCCCACCACCCGGGCGGGTCTTCTTCCGCCTGCTCGGTTTCCTCAAGGGCTCGTGGGGCTGGGTGGCGCTCTCCGTCCTGCTCTCGGCCCTGACGGTCGCCTCCAGCGTCGCATTGATGGGCACGTCCGCCTGGCTGATCTCAATGGCTGCCCTGCACCCCTCCATCGCCGCGCTGGGCGTCTCGGTGGTGGGTGTGCGCTTCTTCGGCATCGCCCGCGGCGTCTTTCGCTACCTCGAGAGGCTCGTCTCGCATAACGTCACCTTCAGCCTGCTCTCTCGCCTGCGCGTCTGGTTCTACGAGAAGCTGGAGCCTCTTGCCCCGGCCCGCCTGATGGACTACCGCTCCGGCGACCTGCTGGCGCGCATTGTCGGGGATGTGGAGACCCTGGAGAACTTCTATATCCGGGTGGTCTCGCCTCCCCTTGCCGCCGTGCTGATCGCCGCGGGCACGGCCTTCTTCCTGGCCTCGCGCGTGCCTCTCCTCGCAGCTCTCCTCCTGGGATTGTTCCTCCTGCTCGGCTTGTTCCTCCCGGTTTTGTCCCGGGCGCTCACCCGCGCGGGCGGCGAAGCCCTTATCCGCCAGCGCGCCGCCCTGCATACCCTCGTCGTGGATGCCGTCCAGGGGCTGGCCGACCTGCTGGCCTTTGGTCAGGGGGACAGGGTCTTCTCCCGCCTCGCCCTGCAGAGCCGTGAATATGGCGGGACGCAATCCCGGCTGGCGCGCTGGAGCGGCTTATTCTCGGGCCTCAACCTCTTCCTGACCAACCTCGGCCTGTGGCTCGTGCTGTGGGTCTGCATACCGCTGGTGCAGCAGGGGCGCCTGGAAGGCGTCATGCTCGCCTCCCTGGGACTGCTCACCCTGGCCTCCTTCGAGGCCGTGACCCCTCTCCCGCTCGCCGCGCAAATGTGGAACCAGGTTCGTGCCGCTGCCCTGCGCCTCTTCGAGGTGGTGGACGCGCAGCCCGCCGTGCAGGACCCGCCCTCTCCGCAGCCGCTTCCCGCCGCGGGCCAGGGCTCCCTCGTCGAGTTCGATAACCTTTCCTTCACCTATCCCGGTGCCCCCGCCCCCGCGCTGGAGGGGATCAGCTTCCGCCTCGAGCCGGGCAGGATCCTCGCCGTGGTGGGTGCCAGCGGCGCGGGCAAGTCCACGCTCGCGAGCCTGCTCCTGCGCTTCTGGGAATATTCCGGCGGGGACCTCCGCATGGACGGCATCCCGCTGCAGGACCTGCTCCAGGAGGAGGTCCGCGCCCGCATGGGTCTGATCCCCTCTTCCTCGCACTTCTTCAATACCACGGTGCGCGAGAACCTGCGCCTGGCGCGCCGCCGTGTGACGCAGGCAGAGATCGAGGCCGCGGCGAAGAAGGCAAGCATCCACGAGACCATCCTCCGCCTCCCGAAAGGCTATGACACCCTCATCGGTGAGCGCGGCCAGCGCCTCTCGGGCGGCGAGCGCCAGCGTCTGGCCATCGCCCGGGCACTCATCAAGGATGCCCCCCTCCTCATCCTGGATGAGCCCACCGCCAACCTCGACCCCCTCACTGAGCGCCAGGTACTGGAGACACTTTTCGAGGTCATGAAGGAGCGCACCTCCCTCCTCATCACCCACCGCCTTATCGGCCTGGAGAACGTGGACGAGATCCTGGTCCTCGACCGCGGGCGCATCCTCGAGCGCGGCTCTCATGCCTCCCTACTCGCCCGGGAGGGTCTTTATCGCCGCCTCTGGGACCTCCAAAATCGCGTGCTGGAGCAGGGTAATTCGTCGCCCGTCAGAAATTCGTAGGGGCGGGTCCGAATCATGCCTCACAACCCTCCAGCCTCCCTGTGACCCGCCCGCTTACCCAATTACGACATGGAAACACCTCAAGTTCACCGCACACTTGCGTTGTCGTCTTTGGGGGATAGCGAAACATCCCCGCGAAGCGGGACGCAGGGGATCTCGCCTATCCTCCCTCCGACG
>CAZSPX010000424.1:0-2385 GCA_964608885.1 uncultured Anaerolineaceae bacterium
GCGTCTCGTCGTCTTCCAGCTCCCTCAGCGACTTGAGGATCGCGTCGAAGGCCTCCCAGGAGCGCGCGGCCTGTCCGCGCCCCACATAGACCACCAGGTCCTGCGGGCGCTCGGCGACCTCGGGGTCGAGGTTGTTCTGGATCATGCGGTAGGGGGCTTCGGTGAGCCAGGACTTGCAGTGAAGCTGCGCGCCGTGCGGCGCACGGACGATGCGAGGTTCCGCCATGCCGGTTCTCCTTGTGGTCTGCGATCGGGCCGCTGATGTGGAAGCGGCCTGCCTCTTGATTATAAGCTCATCCCCCGGCATAAAAAAACTCCTCCCCTGAGAGGGAGGAGTCGGTGATGATCAGAGGGATTTCAGTTCAGGCTCAGGATGGGCTCGCGCTTCTCGAGCAGTTGGGCGAAGTTGGTGCCTTTCAGGCGGGTGACGAGGTCGTTCTGGGCCTCGCACCAGACGGAGCGGAGCGGGCATTTCTCGTCGAAGGTGCAGGTCTCGGATTCGCCCACGCACTCGTTCAGCATGATGGGGCCGTCAATGGCCTCGATGACTTCCAGCAGGGTGATGTCCTGGGGCTCGCGCGCCAGGGTCACACCGCCGCGCGCTCCGCGCGAGGTGTGCAGCAGCCCGGCGATCGAGAGCTGCGAGATAATCTTCGCCAGGAATGAGGGCGGGATGTGCTGTTCCTGCGCCACCTGGCTGGTGGCGGCGCGTTCGGTCTGTCCCAGGCGGGCCAGGTACAGGACGGCGCGGACTGCGTAATCGGCTTGTCGGGTGATCTGCATGGGACCTCTTTGAAAATTGCCTAATCTAGACCTAGTATCCCGATTTTATTGTGCCGCCCGTTACAATACAAGTGATGGAGGTCATAGACCAAATGTGACCTTTTACTCCAATTTATTCCCCCCTCGATTGGGGTGATTACCCCAATGGGTCTGCCCGTTTTTCAAGCGTGAAACAAAGAGAGGCTGCCTGCGCTCATCTGCAGGCAGCCTCTTCAGAATTACCCGTAAGGGGGTCGTGTCAATCTGTGAGTGTCAGGCTTCCGGCGCCCATATTGACCTCGATGGTGAGGGTGGGGCCGCTGCCTTCCTGGGTGTAGGTGTTATCGCTCTTGGACCAGTTGGAGCTGGTGTTGACGTTGCTCAACCCGCCGTCCACGGTCACGATCGCATGCACACCCTTGGGGATGCGCAGGGTAGTGTTGCTCAGCCCGGTATCAACCGAGACGGTCGCGTCCCGCTTCAGCTCGCCGGTGAAGTCCAGCGTGTAATCGCCGGCTCCAGACTTGAAGAACAGGTTGGCAAAGTTGGCATTGGCCAGCCCCTTCAGGGTGACGTTCGAGGCGCCGGTCTCGTAGCGCAGTGTGGACATCTCCCCCGGGTTGGGGGCGTCGAAGGTCACTTCGGTCTGGGCCGCGCCGTCCGTAACGGTGAGCGAGGTGAGCGCCAGCCCGCCCAGGGCCATCGTGCCCTGGTAGGCCCCGGCCTCGATGCTCAGGTCCATCGGGGTGTCGCCCAGCTTTACGTCCCAGATGTTCTTCACATCGCCGGCGTTGACGAAGTTCTTGAACTCGTAGGGGCCCTGCTTGATCAGGATATCGGACCCGTTCTTGACGATCTCCGGTTTCAGGTCGTCCAGGTTGTAGGTGGCAGTGCCCTGCACGAGCATGCCCTGCGCGCCGGGGGCGATCTTCAGCTCCCCCGCGCCGAAATTGAGCGCGAGCTTGACCGCGCCGGAGGCGGGCGTTTCCACGTCCAGGCTCATGGTCTGATCGGGGCCGGTTCTCGCGGGCTGCGGCAGGCTGATGTTGAAGCCGCAGGCCAGGCTGAGGAGCGCCAGCGCAAGAAATGCAATGAGAATGGGATTTTTCATGATTGATCTCCTTCCTCTAAAATGTACGAAACGTAACTGCGATGGTTGCAGGCTTTCAGCCCCCATTTTCCAGCGTTTTTTGATGAGCCTCCCCCAGTGTACCGCTTAAACGACTTTCCGCCCGCGCGGATTTTCGGCCTCCTTCATGGCCGCGTTCAGCGCCTGGTCAAGCGAGCGCGCCTCCACCACCTCGATGCCCGCGGGATAAGGCTCGCCCTTGCGGATGGCCCTGGGCACGATGGCGGTCTTGAAGCCCAGCTTCTGCGCCTCGCGCAGGCGCGCCACCATCTGCCCGGGCATGCGCAGCTCGCCCGCCAGGCCGATCTCGCCGATCAGCACGGCCTCGGCGCGGATCGGCACGTCCCGCCAGGAGGAGGCGATGGCGGCTGCGATGGCCAGGTCGGCGGCCGGCTCCTCGATCTGGATGCCGCCCACCACGTTGACGAAGATATCCTGCTCGGCCAGCTTGAGTCCCATGCGCCGCGTCAGCACTGCCACGATCAGCAGCAGAC
>CAZSPX010000425.1:0-2378 GCA_964608885.1 uncultured Anaerolineaceae bacterium
GGTCGCCGTGGACGGTGAGGGCCAAGGAGCGGGGGATGGGGGTGGCGGTCATCACCAGCAGGTGCGGGCTGGCGGCCTTGAGGCGCAGGGCGGCGCGCTGCTCCACGCCGAAGCGGTGCTGCTCATCGATGACGGCAAACTCCAGGTCCTGGAAGACGACCGGGTCCTCGATCAGGGCATGGGTGCCGATCACCACGCGAATGGAGCCATCCGCCAGGCCTGCCCGGATCTCCTCCTTTTCAGAGTCGGGGGTATCGCTGACCAGGAGGCGGACCTGTTCCGGCCGGAGAGGGCCGCCTTCCCCCGCCAGCAGGCTGAGGAAGCTGTTGTAGTGCTGAACGGCCAGGATGGCCGTGGGCGCCATGATGGCGGACTGGCCTCCGCCGAGGGAGACGATGCCGGCTGCCAGGGCCGCGACGACCGTCTTGCCGGAGCCGACGTCGCCCTGGATGAGGCGGTTCATGGGGCGGCCCGAGGCGAGATCGAGGCGCAGCTCCTGGACCACGCGCTGCTGCGCGCCGGTGAGCTGGAAGGGCAGGGCGGCGATGCGGGCCTCCAGCCACTCCTCCGCGACCTCGAAGCGGCGCGCCTCGGCGGCTTTCCAATCCCGCTTCTGGCGCAGGACGCCCATTTGCAGGTAAAAGATCTCGTCGAAGGCGAGGCGGAGGCGGGCTTTTGCCAGAAGGTCCTGGGAATCGGGGAAGTGGGCGTTCTGGATGGCGGGGCCCAGCGGGAGCAGCCCGGCTGCCTGGCGCACGCTCTCAGGGAGGGCATCGGCCACCCTGCCGGACCAATAGGAGACGACCGGCCGGACCTGGTTGCGAAGCTGCTTCTGGTTGATGCCCTGCGTGAGCGGGTAGATGGGGACGATGCGGTTGGTGTTGAGGTACTCGGCATCCACCGGCTCGAACTCGGGGTTGTTCATGACGAGCCGGCCCAGGTATTGATCGATCTTGCCGGAGGTGGAGATCTGGTCGCCGACCCGCAGGCGGTTGACCATCCAGGGCTGGTTGAACCAGGTGAGGCGCAGGGCGCCGGTGCCATCGGAGAGCAGGGCCTCGACGACCTGTTTCTTGCCGCCGTGGATGGGACGGGTGTGGACGCTTTCCACGCGGCCGATGATGGTCAGCTGGTTGCCGTACATGACGGCGTTGATGGGCTTGAGCTGGGTGTAATCCTCGTAACGGGCGGGGAAGTAGTAGAGCAGGTCGCCCAGGGTGTGCAGGCCGAGCTTTGCCAGGGTGGCCGCGTTCCTGGGGCCGATGCCCTGCAGCACGGTGAGAGGGGCATTGAGGCCGGCAGGCGAGGCTTCGGGTGCAGGCCGGGCGGCCCCGGGTGCACTACGAGGCGCTGCGCGGTACGGCTCCGGATGAGGAGCCTGGGAGGGGAGCTCCTCTGCACGGGACGGGACGGCTGCCATTCCCTGCGCGGGAACCGGCGGGGTTTCATCCGGGCTGGCCGGGGAAACCGCCGGGGCGCTTTGGGAGGGGGGTGCGGCAGCGTCCGTGCGGGGGGGGCGGGGCGGATGGTGCGAGCGCGGCTGAAGCTGGGCGGCTTCGGGGTAGGTATCGGTGATGCGTTTCCAAATGCCGAGCAGCACATCCTTGCGTGACTGGGGGGTCAGGTTGTCGTAGGAGCGGAGGCCCTGCTTGACGGCCTGGATGACCTCCTCCTGGAGGCCGTCCTGGCGGGCCTGGCCCTCCCAGAATTCCAGCATTTTGGAGAGGCCGCCGATGATGCTGGTGTTGCCAAATTCCTTTTCGCGCTCAAGGCCGAAGTATTTGTGAAGGAGTTCCAGGGAGGATTGCATAGAGGTTATTTTATCATGCAGGGAGCGGGCGCCTGCGAGGCCGGGGGGATGGGAGGCCATGACCATGGCCCCGGGGAGGATTCGATTCGAAAAAAACGAATCTGCCTCGAACCCACTCCGGGACACTCGTGCCGGCTGAAAGCCGGCACTTTGGTCCCTCTGCCCCCTCCGCTTTCCCCTCCACTCCGTTCCGGGGACGCTGCGCGGCGCTTCGGGGGTACCCTGCCGGGCACATGTGCTTCGCGAGGGTGCTTGTACCGGGCTGCGCCGCCCACTCCAGGAATCCGTGCCAGTCTGCGCCTGGCACTCCGATCCCTTCGCCCCCTCCACTCCGCTTCGGGGGTGCTTCGCGAGGGTGCTTGTACCGGGCGCAGCCCGGTACTGCGCGATACTGCGCGGAAAGGGGAGGAGCATGGAAACATAGTAGTACACTTGTTCTATTTATACAAGGCTAAAATGAGCCAGTTTCCCCTTTTGTCCACTCCATGCTCTCCATACACACAGTGCACAATCTGTAAGGTGGGGGAGGCTGATCTGACAGGGGGAGGGGAGACGGATAGAACGCAAA
>CAZSPX010000426.1:0-2374 GCA_964608885.1 uncultured Anaerolineaceae bacterium
AGCCGTGGAAAAATTCGATCACCGCCGCGGTTTCCGCTTCTCCACGTACGCCACCTGGTGGATCAAGCAATCCATCAGCCGCGCCATTGCCGATCAGGGACGCACCATCCGCGTCCCCGTTCACATGGTGGACCGCATCCGTCAGCTGTACAAAGCCCAGCGCGGACTGGAGCAAAGACTGGGACGCCAGCCCACCATCGAGGAGATCGCTTCCGCGCTCAGCCTGCCCGTCCACAAGGTGCAGTGGATCCTGAAAGTCTCGTGGCAGCCGCTTTCGCTCGAGTCCCCCGTCGGCGATGACGATGAAGCGGAGCTCGGTTATTTCATCGAAGACGATACCAGCCCGACGCCGATGCAAAGCGCCTACCTGTCCATGCTCAAGGATAAGATGTCCCAAGTGCTGGATGCGCTCTCGCCGCGCGAATCGCAGGTGCTCCGCTGGCGGTTCGGTCTCTACGACGGCCACGAATACACCCTCGAGGAAGTCGGCCAAAAATTCGGCCTCACGCGCGAACGCATCCGCCAGATCGAAGGGAAAGCCCTGCGCCAACTGCGCCATCCGCGCAAAGCCAGGGAATTGGAGGAGTACTTGTAACCCTCCCCAAAAGTTCCATCCTCTTATAAAATCGTTCAATGGACATAGACCTCGACCTTTACCGCCACGAGATACGTGTCTCCAACGATCCGCTGGTTCGGCTTTCGGCGCTGGATGTCTCCCCCGACCGTCCCCAGCGGATATTTGTTTTCCTGCACGGATTTGGAGGCCAGGCTCTGCAATGGATCTACCAAATGCAGAGGTTCAGCCTGCAAAACCGCGTCATCGCGCTCGACCTGCGCGGGCACGGCCTCTCCGACAAACCCTCCTCGGGCTACGATATGCCGCGCATGCTGGCGGATATCGAAACCGCTCTCGACGTCTTGCGCGTGAACGAGCCAGTCGTTTTGGCGGGACATTCCTTCGGCGGCGCGCTCGCAACGGAGTTTGCTCTCGCGCACCCAGAGCGGGTGGCCCATCTCGTGCTGATCGCCACCGCTGGCGAATTCCGCCTCAACCCCCTCTTCCGACTCGGCCTCAACCTCCCCAACTGGCTTCTCCGCCTCATCGGTCCGTTGACGCGCTCGTGGCTGTCCGCGCCGCCGCACGCCCTGAAGGCCTACTATCACTCCAACCTCAACAAATGGAAAGGCTGGGACAAGTTCGCGCGCCTCAACCTGCCCACGCTGGTCATCCGCGGGCATCGCGACGCGGTGTTCGAGAAAGTCCATTTCGAGCAGGTGGCGAAAAACATCCCAGGCGCGGAAGACGCCGATATTGGCGTGTCGGGACACATGGTCATGCTGGAGCGACGCGAAGCCGTGGACCGCGCCATCGAGCGCTTCCTCGCGGGGGAGGGACAGACCTCCTCCTGGCGCGCCACATCCAAAGCAACGCGAAAGAAAGCCAGCACGCGCGAGGACCTGAAGGTGGAACGTCCGTGGCTGGCACACTACGAAAAAGGCGTGCCTTATACCATCAGTGTGCCGCGTATTCCGCTTCACCATCTCCTGCGCTCCTCCGTGCGGAGATTCCCGCGCCGTGCCGCGATCTATTTCGAGGGGACGCGTCTCTCCTACCGACGTCTGAATCACGAAGCCAACAAATTCGCCAACGCATTGTTGGGTCTCGGTATCGGACGCGGTGCGCGCGTTGCCTTGCTGTTGCCAAACATCCCGCAAATGGTGGTGGGATTTTTCGGCGTGATGAAGGCGGGAGCAACAGCCGTCTTCATGCCGCCGATGACCAACCCCGAGGAACTGGTGAGTCAGATCCGCGATGCCGACGCCAGCGTGCTGGTGACGCTGAATCTTTCCGCGGGGCTGGCGAAACAAATCCAAACCAGCACAGGCATTCCGCACATCATTCTCACCGACCCTGCGGATTATTTATCGCTGCCGAAAAAATTGATCTCGCGCTGGCTCCATCGCGGACTCTCCGTCCCAGGCGGAATCCACTGGCGGCATCTCATGCGCGGACAGGATTGGCGCTCGCCGACCCTGCAGGTGGACCCCGACGAACTGGCCGTCATCCAATACACTGGCGGGACGACCGCCGCAGCCAAAGGCGTGATGCTCTCGCACAAGAATCTCGTCGCCAACGCCTTGCAGACACGTCATTGGATGCCTACAGCCGAGGAGGGCCGCGAACGATTCCTGTGCGCGCTGCCCTTCTCGCATAGTTACGGACTCACGACCGCCCTCAACGTCCCGATCGCCCTGGGCGCGGCGCTGATCCTCAAAGCGCGTTTTGAGATCCACGATATCCTCCACGCCATTAAGAAGCACAAACCGACGATCTTCCCTGGCGTGCCGAGCATGTATGTGGCCATCAACAATT
>CAZSPX010000427.1:0-2364 GCA_964608885.1 uncultured Anaerolineaceae bacterium
GGCATTGTGCAGGGCGGCGTCAACCCCGAAATGCGCGCGGAATCGGCGCGCTTCATTGCCGCGCTCAATACCCCCGGGATCGCCATCGGCGGGCTTTCGGTGGGCGAGACTAAGGAGGAGATGCACGGCATGCTGGATATCGTCGTGCCCCTCCTGCCCGAAGACAGGCCGCGCTACCTGATGGGCGTGGGCACCCCCGAAGACCTGATCAACGGTGTGGCCCGCGGCATCGATATCTTCGACTGCGTGCTGCCCACCCGCCTGGCGCGGCATCACTCCGCCTTCACCCCCGAAGGCCGCCTGAACCTGATGAACAGCGCCTTTGCCAGCGACCCGCGTCCCATTGATGAGACCTGCGATTGCTACGCCTGCCGCACCTTCACCCGCGCTTATATCCGCCACCTGATCGCCGCGAAGGAATTACTTGCCGGCACGCTCCTCTCCATCCATAACCTGCGCGCGTTGATCCGCCTGATGGAGGAGATCCGCCTGTACATCGCGCAGGGCACGTTCCAGTCGGACCTGCCGGCCTTGCTCGGCCGCTGGTCCAATAACGCCCGGCGCAAGGCCCCCGCCGCAGGCGGCTGAATCTCTTCATTCCGGGTTCATCCCGCCCCGTTATAATCGGGCGAAATTTATCTTCAGGAAGGGAAAGCGATATGAATTTCATCCAGGCAGTGATATTGGGGATCATCCAGGGGCTCACCGAGTTCATCCCGGTCTCGAGCACCGCTCATCTGTTGATCGCCCAGAATTTCATGGGGATTCCCGCCGATGACGCCGCCTTTGCCTTCGCGGTCATCATCCAGCTCGGAACCCTCGTGTCTCTAGCGGTCTTTTACTGGAAAGACCTGCTGGACATCCTCAATGGGGTGTTGAAAGGGATCTTCAACCGCGCCGCTTCCGGAGAGCCTGCCTCGCGCCTGGGATGGTACGTCCTGCTGGCGAGCATCCCGGCGCTGGCCATCGGGTACCTGCTGCGCGACCTGGTCGAGACGCTCTTCCGCGAGCCCCTGCTCGAGGCGGGCATCCGCCTGCTGCTCACCACCCTGCTGCTTTCGGCGGCAGAATACTTCAGCCGCGAGAACCGCCCTCTCGCCGCCATGAAGTGGCTGGATGCGCTCATCATCGGCCTCTTCCAGATCCTTTCGGTCTTCCCCGGCTCCTCGCGCTCCGGCTCCACCATCGCGGGCGGCATGCTGCGCCACTTCGACCGGCCCTCGGCGGCGCGCTTTGCCTTCCTCATGTCCATCCCGGTGATGCTCGTGGCAGGTGGCTACCAGACTCTGCAGGTCATGGCGCTTCCCGGCCTGAGTACCTTCGTTCCGCTGATCATCACCGGCTTCGTGACCGCGGCCATCGTGGGCTGGCTGGCGATCCGCTGGCTCATCAATTATCTGAAAGACCACTCCCTTTATTCATTCGCCATTTATACGGCCATCGCCGGCCTCATCTGCCTCGCACTGCATTTCGTGGTTTGATCGAAAGGTGAAAAACCGGACTCTCCTCGCCTGCCTCTGCCTGCTGGTTCTCCTGTCCGGCTGCATGCCTGCCAACGTGGCCCCGGCGCAGGCGGTGGTCAGCGTGTACGCTCCACCCTCGGCGGATCCCTGGCTGAACGAGGCCTTCACGTGTGCGCAGGGACGGAACACCGTCCTGAGCGTGGTGGATGACCCCGCGGCCGCCGACCTTCAGCTGCGCCTGGGTGAACCCGCGGGGCTGAACGTCCCTGCATACCAGATCGACACCGAGGAGCTGCTCATCGTGACGCACCGCGAGAGCCCGGTGCAGAACCTCACCCTGGAGGAAGCTCGCGAGCTTTTTGCCGGGCGCGGCGACCCCGCGGTCCAGGTCTGGGCTTATTCCCCGGGGGATGATATCCAGCGCCTCTTTGATTCGCTCGTCATGCAGGGCGGGGTTGTCACCTCTCAGGCGCGCCTGGCCGTCACGCCCCAGCAGATGTCGGATGTGCTCAACGCCGAGAAGAACGCTGTGGGCATCCTGCCGCGCCACTGGAAGGCGGGTTCCCCGCGCGAGGTCTTCTCCGCCGGGATGGTCCCCGTGCTCGCCATCACGCCCTCCGAGCCGGCCGGGGCCCTGGCTGCTCTCATCGCCTGCTTGCAGAAATAGAACATGTCATTGCGAGGGTGCTGAAGCCGGGCTGTGAAGCACGGCTGGCACCCGTGGCAATCTTTTCCTGAATGGGTGGTTGCCACGTCGGGCCTCGCTTCGTTCGCCATCCTCGCCTGCATCTCAAAATAGAACATGTCCTTGCGACCTTCGGGAAGCAGGCCCCAGTATTCACTATGTCGATGCGAAGCAATCTCCTCAGAATGAGGGGGTTGCTTCGCCGGACCGCCCGAT
>CAZSPX010000428.1:0-2357 GCA_964608885.1 uncultured Anaerolineaceae bacterium
GCGGCTGCAGATCGATGACGACCAGTGGGTGGTTCGCAATGCCGCCAGCGAAGTCCTGGACGATGAGGCGCGCATGCGGTCCCACATCCCCCGCTCCCTCCCGGCGCCCTCCGAGACACCCTGGCTGCTGGAATTCGCCGCATCCCAGGGCGTTGGCATCCCTCCCGGCTCTCCGGCCACCGAACTCCTGATCTCCGCCCTGAAAAGCCAGAAACCGGAACTGCGCATGGCCGCGATCCCCTACCTTAAGCGAACACCGAGCGAAGGTGTGGTGACCCAGCTTTACCATTTCATGTACTCGGAAGAGCCCCAGCTGCGGGAAGCCATTTACATTGCCCTGATGGAAATTGCCGCATCGGGCATCAAACTGCCGCACCCCAGCCAATTCGGGATCGCCTGAACCGGGAAAACCGGCAGATCCTTTCATTTCATGCATACATCCGAGACGCTTCATGATTGACCCATTCCTTGTTCATTCAATCGGCATCCTGGGAGGCACCGGAAAGGAAGGCAAGGGCCTGGCATATCGCTGGGCGAAGGCCGGTTATCGCATCTTCATTGGATCCCGATCTGCCGAGAAGGCCCACGATACCGCGCAGGAACTGCTGGAGATGCTCCAGGGGCAGGCCCTGATCGAAGGCTGCGGGAACGTGGATGCCGCCGACAGGTCTGATATCCTGGTCCTCACCGTCCCCTACGCCGCGCACAGGGATACCCTGTTAACCGTCAAGGAAGCTCTGCGAGGCAAACTCCTCGTGGATGTCACCGTACCGCTCGTGCCTCCACGGGTGGCCCGGGTCCAGATGCCTCCTGCCGGATCGGCCGCGCAAGAGGCCCATGAGATCCTGGGGGATGAGGTGCAACTGGCCGCAGCCTTTCAGAACATCTCCTATGAACATCTTTTGAGCGAGCATCCGGTTGATTGCGACGTGCTGGTGACCGGCACTTCCCCCGAGGCCCGGGCCGAGACACTGAGGCTGGTGGACGCCGCCGGACTGGTAGGATGGGATGCCGGGCCGATCGAGAATTCCGTGGTGGCAGAAGGGCTCACCAGCGTTTTGATCGGCATCAATCGTAAATACGGCTCACGGCATGCGGGTATCCGCATCACAGGGGCTCCTCATCCCTGATCCAATCCCGCCCATGACGCTGACGCTTACTCCGCTGCCCGATTTCCCGATTATCCGTCAGGGAGCCAACCTGGCGGATATTCTTCTTTCCAGCCTGGAACGTTCCGGCCTGGAACTGGCAGACGGCGATATCCTTGTGCTCGCCCAGAAGATCGTTTCCAAAGCCGAGGGCCGTATGATCGACCTGACCGCGGTGACCCCCGGCCATCGCGCCCTGGAGCTGGCGGCCGAGACCGCCAAAGACCCCCGCGTGGTTGAGCTGATCCTCCGGGAAAGCAGTGAGGTCATGCGTGCCCGCCCGGGGACCCTGATCGTACAGCACCGGCTGGGATTCGTCTGCGCCAATGCCGGGATCGACCATTCCAATGTAGCCGGGGAGGGAGACCTGCAGCAGGAATTTGTCCTTCTCCTTCCGGAAGACCCGGATCGTTCTGCTGGACAGGTGCAGGCACAGATCGCCGCCCTCACGGGCCGGCAGGTGGGTGTAATGATCATCGATTCGCACGGACGCGCGTGGCGAAACGGGACCGTTGGGGTGGCGATCGGGCTGAGCGGCGTCCCTGGCCTGGTGGACCTGCGCGGAAGGCCAGACCTCTTCGGCTATACCCTCAAACATACGCTGGTCGGCGCGGCTGACGAGCTGGCGGCCGCGGCTTCCCTGGTGATGGGGCAGGCCGCCGAAGGCAAACCGGTTGTGCATGTGCGTGGATTTCCTTATGCGCTTCGCCCGACCTCTCTCGCCGAAATCCTTCGCCCGCGCGATCAGGACCTTTTCCGTTGACGGGAGGCCTCTGAACGAAGCCCAATCGTAGGTTAAAAGCAATAATGTAATTTAACTGAAATCTTATATGACCCTGTTAGACTTATAATGATGGTGATCATACAGATTTGGGTTGGAAATGACGTGTGGGCTGCGCAGGGCCTGGCTCTGCCGCCACGACCTGTTCGATCATCACAAATTCGCTTTCACTGAGGCACAATGGACTTTCCCGAGGAATTCCGTGACCTTCTGAGCACAGATGCCAGGGTCTATCTTTACCTCGCCACCAGCATGCCAGACGGATCTCCGCAGGTCACTCCAGTCTGGTTCGATATGGAAGGCGACCTCATCCGGATCAACACCAATGAAGGGCGCATCAAGGACAAGAACATGAAGGCCCGGCCCTCCGTGGCGATGGTGATCCAGGACCCCGCGGATCCCTATCGCTACCTGGGCGTGCGCGGCGA
>CAZSPX010000429.1:0-2349 GCA_964608885.1 uncultured Anaerolineaceae bacterium
TATTCGGGGATGATCAGGCGCGGGCGCTGGGTGTTGTAGTCGAACGCGAGGTCGGGCTGGCTGCTCATGCGGGTGAAGGATGATCGAACGACGGTCCTTCGATGTCTCAGGACACGGTCGGGGCTGGCGGTGGGCCGGTTGCGGACCAAATGTAGGCCGGGCCGTCGAAGCTGCCGTCAGCGACCGGTCAGCAGGATGGGCTGGCTCACCGCCCGGCTGCCGATGTGCCCTGCGATCAGGTAGGCCCCCGCATCGCGCGGCAGGTCCGATCGGAGCAGCAGCAGGTGGTCCACCGTCCGGGGCATCACCCCGTCGCGCAGCGTCATCACCCGCCGGCCGCCGGCGTCGTACAGCGCCAGGTCCACCGCCGTGCCGTCCGCATCGATGTCGTACACCACCTGCAGGCGGTCGGTCACCGGGTTGGGCACCGCCACGAAGTAGTCGTCCATGCGGGTATAGGCGCTCACGGGATGCGCGATGTACGACTCCAGGGTGATGTCGTCGATCATCCAGCCGTCGCGTTCCTCCGGTATGCTGTCGCTGTAGAAGGTGAAGCGCACGAAGACCGAGTCGCTCACCGGGAAGCCGATGTTCTCCCAGCAGAAGGAGCTGTAGACCCACCGCAGCCCGTTGGATCCGTCAGCCGTGCGGCCGCTGTACCCGATCTGGCCGTTGGGCAGGGTATCCGGCTCCACGGGCGACCAATCGTCCTCGTAATAGTTCTCGATGTTCAGGGGCATCATCCAGTCTTCGTAGAGATTGTCCCAGGTGGCGCCATAGTCCCACGACACCTCCGCATAGCCGCCCTCCATCAGCGTATCCGTGTCGAAGGCGTGATAGAAGCGCAGGAAGAACACGTTCCAGCCCCCGAAGCCCCACAGCGGCGCCTTCACCGTGAAGGAGCTGGTATTGTTGGGCGGGTAATAGGCCACCGTGTCGGTAACGATCACGTTCGGCGTGGAATGCGCCGCGTTGAAGAGGCCTTTCTGGGGCGGACCCACCTGCCATAGCGTGCCGGCCGTGGTATCGATGGCGTAGGGCAGTGGCCAGGCGCTGGTGCCGTCGAAGTTCTGCTCGTAGAACTGGGCGTGGGAGAGGATCGGAACGACGGCAAGGAGCAGGGGTAGCGGTCGGATCATGCGCGGAGGTTGATGGGTGAAGGTACCCGTCAGACGCGGCGAGGGGCCGATCTGCTGTCTGCTACCCTCCGTCGCGATACAGCCTCACCCAGGCCGGATCCTGCAGGTCGCGCAGCAGGCGGAGCGCGTTCGCGCCGAAATAGGGCCCGTGCCAGTTCGCATGCTGCGGTTGCCGGTAGGCCTGCAGCAGCACCTGCTGCCGGTCCGATGGTCGGAATTCCTCCGCCGCCCAACCGCTCCCTTCATAGGGCTCGGGCGCGGAGCGGTACCGCAACTTCCACAGATCACTGATGGCGGGGCATTCCAGGTCGTAGTGGCTGCTCGCGCTCGCACTCGGCCCGCAACCCGTTATGCCGTACTCCTCCAGCAGGTCCACGCCCTCGATGTTCGCCGGGCTCTGCTCAATGCCCGCCATCTGCAGGATGAAGGGTCCCGGTCGCATGGGCCGGCTGTCCACCACTTCGCCATCTGCCACCGTGAAAATGAAGAGGGTGACCAGCCCGCCCTGCGGGTTCGGGTTCAACGCGAAGCCGAACTCGCGCCGGGCCATATCAGCACGCTCATCGGGCAGCGCGAACGAGCAGCCCATCAGCACGCAGGCGGCGATCAGCGATCTGTTCCGGAGGGTGGTCCACATGCTTCGCGCGGTCAAGCCGGAGGCTTGAACGGCCGACCATGGGTCCTGGTTCTGAGACCGTCACCCCTCCACCACCTTCAGCTTCGCGAATCGCAGCAGCAGTTGCTTCTGCCCCGCGCTGGGGAAGAAGACGGTGGCCTTCAGGTCCGGCGCGCGGCCTTCGATCTTGATCACCTTGCCCTTGCCGAAGCGTTCGTGCTCCACGGTGGTGCCTTCCTGCAGGTCCTCCGGGGAGGCGGAGCCTAGGGTGCTGGTGGCCTCGGCCGGTGCGCCGCTCTCGGTGATCCGCTTGAGGTTCTTCTTCGCGAAGGTGGGGACGGGAGCGGGCGGCGGAACGGGCTTGGAGATACCCCCTCCGCGCGAAGGCGCTGTTTCGGAGCGTCCGCGTTCCGTGCTGCCGGTGCGGGGGGAGAAGCTTCCGCTGCGCGACTTCCACGGCGCCTCGCGGCGGTCGCTCTCCATCCAGGGCTTTTCGTGCCACGCGGGCAGCTGGATGTATTTCGGATCGATCTCGTCGATGAAACGGCTGGGCTCTCCGGCCTGCAGATTGCCCCCCTTGTACCGGCTCACGGC
>CAZSPX010000430.1:0-2326 GCA_964608885.1 uncultured Anaerolineaceae bacterium
TGGCATTCCAACTGCCCGGGACGCCGGGGTCGTTGCCCACGAACCGGTACAGGTTGGCGCACACACCTGAAGGCGTGGGGCAGCTGATGCGGTTGGTGGAGGGCAGCAGCACATCGAACAGGCCGTTATAGTCCGACTCGACCGTGGTGATGAGCCGGTTGGTGTAATCGTAGATGCCCACCGGTGCGAAGGGGATGCCCATCTTCTCGCCGTAGAGCAGCGACTGCGGGTTGCTGGAGAAGTTCAGATCATCCACCAGCAGGCCCCAGAAGCGGCCCGGCAGGGGGACGGGGGTGAACAGGTTGAAGCCCGGGGCGATCGACTTGCGGTCGCTCAGATGAACGAGCTTCACATCGCAGAGGGCATGAGGCTGGCCTTCGTACACGGTCCCGCCGATGTCCACAAAGGTGGGGTTTTCCACCGGAGTGGAAGCGGGCACGGTCACGCCGACGGCCACGCCGTTGACATCATAGCCTGCGCCGACAAGGGCCGGGTAGTTGTCCGTGCCCACGTTGGTATCGGCGGCCACATCCACGGTGTGGAGGGCGCCCGCGCAGGCCGGAGGCGGCACCTGCGGGACGAAGGAATCGCCATTGGCGATATTGATATCCTCCTCGCGGGTCACCTGGTACATCGGGGCCGAGGGGTGGACCGCATCCGCGCCGTACACATCAAATTCCGTGGGGATCTCGACGCGCACCAGGAAGTCCATATTGGAGGGCAGCGAGGTGGGATCGGATCCATCGGCACAGGCTCCGGTGCCGGGATTTTGCGGGTCAGGAACAAACCCGCCGGGGCCGAAGCAGCCATCGCCAAAACCATAGTTGCCGTCCACGCTGGCGCCGAAGTTGGTGCCATCGCTCATGGGACCGAACTGCATGCCCATCATGGGGGCTTCCAGGCACGGGTCGTCCGCGCCCAGGGGCAGGGCATTCTCATCCACGCCGTGCACCAGCGGGTCGCCATTCACATTACGCGCCACACAGCCCGAAGGGCGTTCCCACGTCTCGGTCAGGTATTGGTTCAGCAGCTGGCCCTTCGTGTAGGAGCCGTCGGGGTCCAGTTGATAGAAGTCGTTTGCATCACAGGGAGTGACCCCATCGTTCGGGCAATCCACGGGAGCATAGAGGTCAACGACCAGGTTTGAAATGCTCGGCTGCCAGTCTTCAATGGCGGCATAGGAGGGGTCCAGCTCGTTCCGGGTGGTGTCATAGCTGACGGTGCCCACGATGCCGCCGTTGGTGCCGGGATCGTAAGGCTTCACGCCCCAGTCCAGCCGGCCGCCGAGGCCGATGACCGGGTGCACATTGACATCCACACCCTGGCCCAGGACCGTGGTCTCCTCCGGCTGGTTATCCGCCTGGTAGGTGATGCCGGTGGTCTGGAACCCGTCGGCGTACGCCTCCTCAACGAGCCACTGGGTCATCGGGTAGGCGCTCTCCATCCAGTAGTAGCCGTTGGCATCGGTCGTTATGCTGGCGGTGCCGCGATCCATCAGCGAGTTTTCCCGCTTGCGCATCGAGATGAAGAAGTTGGGGATGCCGGGCTCGCCGGGATCCATGTGCCCGTTCTCGTTCAGGTCGTTGAAGACATGGCCCTCGATGGTCGTCCACCAGCCGAGCATCGAGACGGAGCCCATATCCACCAGTTCCCCGTTCCGGACAGAAACGTTCTGCACCTGGAAGATGTAATCCTGGGGTTCATCCCATAAGCCAATGACATAATCGCCATCCGGCACATTCTGGATGTCATAGGAGATGGCGGGGCAGCCGGCGTTCTCGTCACAGGTGAAATGCCCCACATAAACGGTCTGATCGCTGTTATTCAGGTCGGACAGGGAAACATACAGGCTGTGGATCGGGTTGGGGTCCTTGGGCTTGGCGCCGTTCAGACCCAGCTCCCCGGTGATCCCGCCCACGGGCGGCACATAGGCGCTGACCGCCACGGCCACACCTTTGATCTCCCCGGAGCCGGCCCCCATGCTGTCCACGGGTTTTGTGTAACCGAAGAAAATGGCCGGGAAGGGCTCGCCCGCGACCACAAATTCTGTATCGAGGCCGGTCGCGCCTTCCATCACCCAGGCATCCCAGTCATGGTTGCCTTCCAGCGTGGTGGTCTGCACCCAGCCCGAGCCGTTCGGCGGCACCACGGAGAGGGCATAGCGGTTGGGGCCCACATTGGGGATGATCACCTTGCCCTCCACCACCGCGCCGATCGGTATGGGATCCCCTTCCAGCGTCTGGGTGATGGGTACGGTCACGAGAGGGTCGGTATCCGGATCGAAGCCGATCGGGCAGCGCCCGGCGGCATCCAGTGGGGCCACCGT
>CAZSPX010000431.1:0-2326 GCA_964608885.1 uncultured Anaerolineaceae bacterium
TGGCGCAGGTGGCGGGCGGGCCGCTCCACGCCGACCTGCGATGGATTCCCGCCTTTGGCGTCTCGTTCAACGTGATGGTCGACGGCCTGAGCGCCATCCTGATTCTCCTGGCATGGTTTATCGGCATCCTCTCCGTGCTGATCGGGGCGGCGCTGACGGCCTGCCCGATCATCCCGCTGGAGGTGCTTCGGCGCACGCTGGAGGCGCACATCCCCGAACGGCGGCGGTCGCTGCTGCCGGCCAACCTGGAGGCCATCCGGCAGGGCGAGGACTTCGCCCGCAGTCACGTGATGGTTTAATTCAGGCCGCATTTCAAGTTTTCGGGTAGCTGGGTTTGGCACGCCAAACCCCCTGGAGTTTGGCTCTTTAGGGAAGAGAAGGAGAAGCGCGGGGAGGGGAAAGGAAGCGGGGAGCGAGGAAAACGGGTTCAATTTCGAGCCAGTTGTGAGGGGACGGGGCAAAAAGGGCCGAAAAGTCGGGGGCGAGAGTGAGTTCGAGGCGGCAGGCATTCAGGAGGGTAATGAGGGTGGCCCGGCGGGGGCGGGAGCGCTGCCAGGCGGAGCGGCGGGGATGGGGAGAGCCATAGCCATACAGGCGCAAGCCGACCAGAACCAGCAAAGCATAGACCCAGGCGGACCATTGGACGGAAGCGACAGCCGCCAGGGGATGGAAGGCCTGCTTGTCGCCCAGGCCGAAGTCGGACTTGAGTTCGCGGTGAGTGACTTCCATCTCCCACCGCTGCCAGGCCCAAGTCAGCAGGCTTTCGACGGGGAGGGGCAGCTGCCAAACGCCATCCATCATCTTGGCATTGACCAAATAATAGCAGGGAAGACGGCGCTTGGTGTGGCCGGCTCGCGCCCAGCTCTGGCCGCGAACGATCAGCAGGAAGAGGGGAACCTGGGGCATTCCCCGACGCAGGAAGGGGCCTTCCACCCGGTAGACGACCCGGCGGGGGCGTCCACGCACGACAAGGGTCGTGTTGCTCCAACCGCTGCGCTGCTGGAGGTAGCTCTGCGGAGCCGGAGCTGGATCGCCATAGATCCGGCGGCGACCTCGGCCTGGGTAGGGGCCAGGCAGGCCACACAAGGCGCGGTTCTTGGCCGTTCGCACCAACGCCACCGTGTGGTGTGGCAGCCCCTGCCAGAATTCGGGCTTATCGTAGACGGCATCCCCCAAACACAACAGCACTTGCGCTTCCCGCCCGGCGGTGTCCAACTGTTGGCGTGTCCACTCGACGGCTTGCAGCCCAGCCTGCTGTTCCTTGACCGCATCATGGCACTGGCGCACCGCTTTGTCGGGAAAGGCTGGCAAGAAACGCAGTGGGATCGCCCGGCTGAACCCATTCACCAGCGGCGCCAGCCAACTGGCATTCACGAAGCGTTGTGCCCGGTGAATGCTCACCCGCCAGGGCGGGTTGCGCGGACACTTCATCCAGCCGCTGCCTTCCAGCTTGCGGCTCTCGCGCGGCACCCCCACCGCATCCACGCCCATCGCGTACACCGCCTCGATCCCCACCTCCTTCAGTGTCTCGCTGAACAACACCTGCGCCGCGGCTGCTTCCGCAAACCGCTGCGGTCGCTGCCACACCCGATACCAGGCACTCCACTCCTCTCCCTCCAAACCCAATGCCCGCAGCAAGTCCGTCACCCGGTGTCGCGCCACCGCCAGCACTTCCGCCAGCACCAGCGCCACGATCCGCCCATACACCCGATCCTGCCCGAACGCGCTCCCGTGCGCCGCCAGCAGCTTGACCAGTTCCTTGAGTACCGTGCTCGATTGTGCGATAGTTGTCATGGGATGACCTCGGGTGGCTTTCGTTTGTCAACTCAAGCTTTACCCCAGATCATCCCCCTTCGCCACAAAGAGCCAAACTCCAGGGGCTTGACACGTCAAGCCCCTACGGAGACGCGGTAGGGATTTGGCGTGCCAAACCCAGCTACCCGAAAACTTGAAATACACCCAGAAGCGATTTGAAAAGACGTCTCCCCTCCTAGAAGGGTGTTAGGCACTCTGGCATAGGCTTTTCCCCTGATCCTCACCTCCCAACCCTTTTCAGGGGTAGGTTTTTCAGGATTCTCACCCCCAACCCCCTCTCCATGCAATGGAGAGGGGGAGAAACGCCAGTTCGTTAGGCTGAAAGATTAATTCGCCAACAGTATCATTCCCTAAGGCTGATTCTCGTAGAAGGTGAGGCACACCCCGGCCAGGTCGCGGACGGCGAATTCCCGCGTCCCCCAGGGCATCGACTTCAGCGTCGTCATCCCGGCTCCGCCGATCTGCTCGAAGGGCGGAATGGCGTGCGCCTGATATTCGGCGTAGAGCGCAG
>CAZSPX010000432.1:0-2324 GCA_964608885.1 uncultured Anaerolineaceae bacterium
ACTTCGGACCCAAGGACGAGGTGCGGCAGCGCATGGCGGAACGTCGCAAGCGGAAGATCACCTCTCCCCCTACCAGTTGATGCTCCAAATAGCAGACGTCATTCTTGACACACGACTCAGATCGGTTCGATTCCGAATTCCGTCAATGTTCACTCCAATACTGGATCGCCGTCCCAACTGATGGGTCAGCAACGCTCACAGAAGATCCGGGGGATGGCTGCGGACCTCTTTCGATCAATGGCTGGCGTGGATTTCCTGCAGCGATGCTATGCCGATTGGTTCGGTACTCAACGCGGTGATTGCTTCGACGGCAGCCATCGCCCCTGAAAGAGTGGTGATGCATGGGACTCCATACTGAATCGCAGCCGTGCGGATAGACCAGCCGTCACGCGCCGATGTCGCGCCGAGAGGCGTGTTGATCACCAGCTCAACATCGCCATTCTTGATCAGGTCGACGCAGCTTGGCCGCCCTTCGCTGACCTTGAGCACACTCTCGACCGCCACACCCATATCCTCCAGGAATGAAGCAGTACCGGTGGTTGCATACAGTTTGAAGCCGAGCGCGCTGAATCGCCTGGCAATCGCAAGCGCGTCCTTCTTGTCGCGATCGTTGACACTAATGAGCACCGCTCCCTCAGGAGGCAAGTGGGTGCCGGCAGCAAGCATTGCCTTGTAGAAGGCAATGCCAAAACTCTCGCCAATGCCGAGAACTTCTCCGGTCGACCGCATCTCAGGGGATAACTTGGGATCAACACCGGGAAATTTGATGAATGGAAAGACCGGCGACTTGACAAAGAACCGCTTAACCTCTAGGTCTTCATAGAGTCCAAGGTCTTTCAGCTTGTACCCGAGCATCAGCCGGGTGGCAACTTTCGCCAACGGCACGCCTGTCGCCTTGGCGACAAATGGAACGGTTCGAGACGCCCGTGGATTGACCTCCAGTACGTAGAGCTTTCCGCCGGCGATAGCATACTGGATGTTCATCATGCCAATTACCTTAAGTTCATTTGCCAGTATGCGTGTCGTCGACCGGATTTCCTCCAAGTGCTTGTCTTCAATGCGAAAGGTCGGCAGAACCGAACTGGAATCGCCGCTGTGCACACCTGCCTCTTCAATGTGTTGCATTACTCCCGCGAGGATGCAGGACTCGCCGTCGGATAATGCGTCGACATCGACCTCGTATGCATCTTCTAGAAAGGTATCAATCAACACCGGCTGCCCGGGAGCAGCATCAAACGCAGTGCTCATATAGCCGTGCAGCTCTTGTATCCCATATACAATCGCCATGCCGCGTCCTCCGAGCACGTATGAAGGCCGAAGCAAGAGAGGAAAACCCAACGCCTTGGCAGCGGCGTCGCACTCGGTCATGCTGCGCGCTATTGCGTGGGCGGGGTGGCGAATATTCAGACGATCGAGCAACTCAGCAAATCGTTCTCTATCTTCTGCGAGATCGATTGAGTCGGGTGGCGTGCCGAGAATGGTCACGCCAGCTCCGGCCAGCGGCATGGTGAGCCTGAGGGGCGTCTGTCCTCCAAACTGCACGATAACGCCGTCAGGCCGTTCGTGCTCGTAGATGGCCAGCACATCTTCGAGCGTCAGCGGCTCGAAATAGAGCCGATCACTCGTGTCGTAGTCGGTAGATACCGTTTCCGGGTTGCAGTTGACCATAATGCTCTGCACTCCCGCTTCCCGCAGGGCGAACGAGGCATGGCAGCAGCAGTAATCAAACTCGATTCCCTGTCCGATGCGGTTGGGGCCACTGCCCAGTATCATGATCTTACGCACCGCCTGGGGATTGCTTTCATCTTCCTGGTCGTAGGTAGAGTACAGATAAGGCGTGAATGATGTGAACTCAGCGGCACAAGTGTCTACACGCTTGTAAACCGGTCGTAGTCCGCTCGTTACGCGACGTTGCCGTATCTCCTCCTCACTTGTATTGGTCAGGAAGGCGATGCGACGATCAGAAAAACCCCACTCCTTGGCCAATTGCAGTTCGCTATTGGACACGTCTGCTAGTGTGCGTCCTCGAAGTTGATGTTGGAGCTCAGCAAATTGCGCAATGTGATCAAGGAACCACTGATCAATAGACGTCAGGCAATTAATCTCACTGGAGGTCCAGCCGATATCGAAAGCGTGCACAATGTAGTGCAAGCGGTTCTCATTTGGCGTGGCCAGAGCTGTAGAGAGTTGCTCCTTGGTCATATTGCCGGGTCGGAACGGCTTCACCGCCTCCAGTGAGCGGAGCGCTTTGAAGAGCGACTCCTTGAACGTGCGCCCGATCGCCATCACTTCACCGACAGATTTCATTTGAATACCGAGCGCGG
>CAZSPX010000433.1:0-2323 GCA_964608885.1 uncultured Anaerolineaceae bacterium
CGCTGGGGGCGGTGGCGATGAAGCCCGGGATCGCGGCGGCGTTCGATGAGCGCGTCTTCGAGAGCGGGCTGACCTACACCTCGCACCCGGTCTCGCTGGCGGCGGCGGCAGCCAATATCAGCGTGCTGCGCGAGGATGGGCTGGTGGAGAATTCCGCCCGCATGGGGAAGGTGTTGAAGCGCATGCTGAACGACCTCGGCGAGACGCATCCCTCGGTGGGCGAGGTGCGCAATATCGGCCTGTTCGGCATCATCGAGCTGGTGAAGGACCGCGCAACACGCGAGCCCCTGACGCCCTGGAACCGCTCCTCCCCCGAGATGGCCGCCATTAAAAAGTACTGCACGGAGAACGGGCTGTTCATCTACCCCCACTGGCACACGCTGCTGGTCATTCCGCCGCTGCTGATCAACGAGGCCCAGCTCCAGGAGGGATTCGAAGTGCTGAACCGGGCACTGGAGATCTCCGACAAGGCCGTCAGCGGGTGAGCGGAAGGGCGGCCTTCCGTAATAATTCCGGGGCCGGCATCGTCTTGAAAGGGCAGCGAAGGCTGCCTCAAAATATCTGGAAACGGGAAATCCATCTTCAATGACCTCTTCTTCATCGAACGGAAACGCGAAACACGTCAAAATGCTGGTGCTGGGCTCGGGCCCGGCAGGGTATGCTGCGGCCCTGTACGCGGCGCGCGCCGAGCTGAAACCGGTCGTCCTGACCGGGATGCAGCTGGGCGGGCAGGTGGCGCTCACCTTCACGGTCGAGAACTATCCCGGCTTTCCCGAGGGCGTGGGCGGGGCGCAGCTGGGCGAATTGTTCCAGAAGCAGGCCGAGCACTTCGGCGCGACCACGGAGTTCGACCTGGCCAATTCCGTGGACCTCTCGCAGCGGCCCTTCCGGGTCACGACCGACAGCGGCGAATACCAGGCCGAGAGCCTGATCATCACCACCGGTGCAAGCTCCAACATGCTGAACATCCCGGGCGAGCGCGAGCTGACGGGCCGCGGGGTGTCGTACTGTGCCACCTGCGACGGGTGGTTCTTCAAGGACAAGAAGGTGACGGTGGTGGGCGGCGGCGACTCGGCGCTGGAGGAAGCCCTGTTCCTCACGCGCTACGCCACGCAGGTGACCATCGTCCACCGCCGGGATGAGCTGCGGGCCGGGGTGCTGCTCCAGAACCGCGCCAAACAGCACGAGAAGATCAAGTTCATCTGGAACACGGTCGTGACCGAGGCGGCCGGCGAGGGGAAGCTGGAAGCCGTCCGGCTGAAGAACGTCCAGAGCGGAGAGGAGTCGACGCTCGAGACCGACGGTCTGTTCATCTTCATCGGGCATACGCCCAACACGGCCATGTTCAGGGGCCAGCTCGAGATGGATGAACTGGGATACCTGAAGGTCAACGAGCGCATGGAGACCAGCGTGCCGGGCGTCTTTGCAGCCGGGGAGGCGGCCGATCCGCATTTCCGGCAGGTGGTGACCTCGGCCGGGATGGGAGCTGCGGCGGCCATCCAGGCCACGCGCTTCCTGGAGGCGGAAGAGGAACACCAACCGGCCTGAGAGAGCCAAATTGCGTATAGACAGGGTTTTGGATGCCGATTTCGACACCAAAACCCTGTTTTTGTTTCAAAAAGCGGCGGTTTTACAGGGAAGGAATATGACATTTTCAACTTTGGCAACCTACCGGTTTCGGATAAAATAATATACATCGCTGATCACTGGAGGAAACATGAATAAGATTTCGGTAATCGGGGCGGGCATGACCGGGTCGACCACCGCCCACTGGCTGGCTGAACGCGAGCTTGCCGATATCGTCCTCGTGGATGTGGTGGAGGGCATGCCGCAGGGAAAATCCCTGGACATGACCGAAGCCATGCCCGTCATCGGGAAGGATGTCTCGATCCTCGGCTCCAACGAGTATGCCGCCACGGAGGGCTCGGACATCATCGTGATCACCGCCGGGCTCCCGCGCAAACCGGGCATGAGCCGCGATGACCTGCTGACCGCCAATGCCGAGATCGTGGGCAAGGCGGCCACCGAGACCCTCAAGTATTCCCCCGACGCCATCTACATCGTCCTGACCAACCCGCTGGATACCATGGCCTACCTGACCATGAAAATGACGGGACTGCCGAAGCAGCGGGTGGTGGGGCAGGCCGGCATCCTGGATTCGGCCCGCATGCGGGCTTTCGTGGCCATGGAGACGGGCGTCAGCGTTGAGAACATCGCCTGCTACGTGCTGGGTGGGCACGGCGACGAAATGGTGCCGCTCACGCGCCATTCGAACATCGCCGGCATCCCCCTGCGCGATTACGTCCCCGCCGAAAAGCTGGCG
>CAZSPX010000434.1:0-2297 GCA_964608885.1 uncultured Anaerolineaceae bacterium
GAAGGCGCAAAGACGCAAAGATCATTGGGAGGAGGCTGCGCGGGCGGGTCTCTGCGGGAGGATGACAGCAGGCCATTGAGCTTTCGTGAAGAAGCCGGCCACTTTACAGGAACTTCCGAGACCCGCCCCTGCGATCCTGTTCATCCCTTCCAATTCTTTAACATTTCGCGCACCGAGCGGCGCATCTCCGTTGAGAAGTCCGCGCTGAACTTGTGCTGATAGGTCGACAGCCCCGGGTTCCTGGCCCCCTGCACGTGACTCCGGCGCACCGCCAATAGATCCTCGATCTCCCCGGGCTCCAACTGGCGGTACCGGTCATACGAGAGGATGTACTGCTCCTTGAAGCGGGTGGTGTAGGCGCGCTCCAGCTGCTTCGCGGTGGGATACCCGAAGAGCAGCATGGTGACCGGGAAGACGTACTGCGGGAGCCGGAGCAGCTCGCGGTGGGTCTCGTACTGCTCCAGGATATCTCCGATATAGCAGGACCCGAGGCCGAAGGACTCGGCCGCGATCACCGCGGTCTGCGCGGCGATGAGGGCATCGCAGCAGGCCAGGAACAGGTCGCCCTCCTCGGGCTTCTGCATCTGCACCCCCTTCTGCGCGCAGTCCGCCTCCACGCCCGAGGCGCGGAAGACATCGTACCAGCGCTGGTAGTCGGCCAGGAAGATCCACACCAGCGGCGCGGCCGCGATGAAGGGCTGGCTGTCGCAGGTCACGGCGAGGCGGTCCTTGAGCGACTGGTCCGTGATCTCCAGGATGGAATAGAGCATCAGGTTCCCGGCCGTGGGGGCGCGCAGGGTCGCCTGGAGGATCGCGGCGCGCACCTGCGCGGGGATCTCCCGCTGCTCATAGGCCCGCACCGACCGGCGCTTCAGGATCACCTCCATCACCGCGTTCGCTTCACTGGCTTCGCTCATAATCATCTCCCTGTGGATTCGTTAGAAATATTGTAAACCCAAAGCCAAAACCCCAATGGTACCTGCGCGAGGGACAGCTCATAAAGGGAGCAGGGCCCTCAAGGTAAGAATTCTTCTCATAGAGCGACTAATATATAAGAATATATTCATAAAAATATTAAATATTCTTCGAGCTTCTCTGGAGGAAAGCCAATGACCTCATACAAGTACCTGATCGTGGGCGCGGGGATGAGCGCGGATTCGGCTGTCAAGGGCATCCGCGAGCTGGATGAGGAGGGCAGCATCGCCCTGTTCGGCAGGGAGCCGGACCCGCCCTATGACCGCCCCCCTCTCACCAAGGCTCTCTGGAAGGGAAAGCCCATGGAGAAGATCTGGCGTCACACGAAGGACAAGGGCGCGAAGGTCTTCCGCGGATGCGCCATCCAGAAGATCGACCCTGCCAACCAGCTTGTCACGGACGAAGCGGGCAAGGAATACGGGTATGAAAAGCTGCTGCTCGCCACAGGCGGGACCCCGCGGTCGCTGCCCTTCGGAGGGGACCGGATCATCTACTTTCGCACCGTGGAGGATTACCGCCGGCTGCGTGACCTGAGCAAGGAGCAGAAGCACCTCGGCGTGATCGGCGGCGGCTTCATCGGATCAGAGATCGCCGCCGCCCTGGCCATGAACGGCGTCAGGGTGACGATGGCCTTCCCGGAGGAGGGCATCGGCGCGCGCGTGTACCCGCGCGAGATCTCGCAGTACCTGAACGACCACTTCCGCGCCAAAGGCGTGGAGGTGCTGGCAGGCCGCAAGGTCAGGGATGTCAGGAAGCACGGCAAGGGAGCGGTCATGGTGCTGGACCGCGGCAAGGAGATCCCGGTGGGAGGCGTGGTGGCGGGCATCGGCATCCATCCCAACGTGGAGCTGGCCCAGGCCGCGGGCATCCATGTGGAGGACGGCATCCTGGTGGACGAGAACCTGGAGACCAGCCACCGCGGGGTGTTCGCGGCCGGGGATGTGGCCGAATTCCGCAACCCGGCGCTGGGAAAGCGCCTGCGCGTGGAGCACGAGGACAACGCCAACAGCATGGGCAGACAGGCCGGGCGCAACATGGCCGGGGCCGGCGAGCCTTACACCCACCTGCCCTTCTTCTATTCGGACCTGTTCGAGATCGGGTACGAGGCGGTCGGGGAGCTGGATTCCCGGCTGGAGACCTTCACCGACTGGAAGGACCCGTTCAAGAAGGGGGTGGTCTATTACCTGAAGGACGGGCGCGTGCGCGGCGTGCTGCTCTGGAACGTTTGGGATACGGTCCCGGCCGCAACCGCGCTGATCGCCGAGCCGGGGCCATTCAAGCCCGAGGACCTGAAAGGGAGACTGTAACAATGGAACTGCACA
>CAZSPX010000435.1:0-2284 GCA_964608885.1 uncultured Anaerolineaceae bacterium
CTAACAGATCTTGTCCAAGAAATAAAACTGCGGGTCCCTGCTTTAGCCTTGTTTCGAGTGTATCATTCCCTTCGATAGATGTCATTGCGGCAATCTCCCGGCTTCTTGGCTCTTATTACACTCGCGGAAATTCAATCGGAAAAACTAGCGGTTGGCAATAGTGTTCAATGTCTATAGAGAATTTTACCCTCATTTATTGAAAATCTTTCATTTAAGGATTATTTCTTCCTCACATCGTTTTCAAAAGTCAGATTGTAACTATGTTTGGAGATATCTATGGCTGTCGTTAATGCGCCCTTATAATACTCGCGTGGATTATTCCTCTCTCCTCCCTCTACTGTACAGCGCCCTCGCGGCCCGCGGGGACCTGTTCGACCCCCGCCACCGGGCGGCCTTCCGCCTCTTCAACGGCTTCACCGAAGGTTTCCCCGCGCTTGCGGTGGATCTATATGGTTCGACCCTGCTGCTGCACGATTATTCCGAATTGCCCGGCGATTCCGGGCCTCTCCTCCGGCAGGCCGCCGAAACCCTCCAGGGCCACCCCCTGCTCGCCGGAAATGTTCGGGCTGTCCTGGTCAAGCACAGGAATGGCTACGCGCAGGAGGAGAAACGCGGCATCCTCCTCTCAGGAGACCACCTCGATGACCGGGTCCTTGAGCATGGCGTCTGGTACGCCCTCGACCTCACCATGAACCGGGACGCCAGCTTCTACCTCGACACCCGCCTCCTGCGCCGCTGGCTCGTGGAGCACTCCCGCGGGAAACGGGTTCTGAACGCCTTCGCCTACACGGGCAGCCTGGGCGTCGCGGCGCTGGCCGGGGGCGCCTCCCGGATCCTCCAGCTTGACCTCAACTCCCGCTTCCTCAACCTTGCCAAAACCTCTTATACCCTCAACGGTTTCCCCATCCAGAAACACGACTTCATGGCCGCGGATTTCTTCTCCGGCGCCGCCCGGCTCAAGCGCCTCGGCGAGCGCTTCGACCTTGTCCTGCTCGACCCTCCCTTCTTCTCCGCCACCTCCAAAGGCCGCGTGGACCAGGTCGGCGAGTCCGCCCGGCTGATCAACAAGGTGCGCCCGCTCGTGGAGGATGGGGGGTTGCTGGTCGCCATCAACAACGCCCTCTTTGTCTCTGGCGCTGCCTACACGCAGACTCTCGAATCCCTGTGCTCGGATGGCTACCTGCGCCTCCTCGAGCGCATCCCGGTCCCGGAAGATATGACCGGCTACCCCTCCACCCTCGTCAGCCCGCCCATCACCGACCCATCTCCTTTCAATCACCCCACCAAGATCGCTGTGCTGGAAGTCCGCCGCAAATCCTGATCTGCCTCTTTTTTTCCAGGAGTCTCCCATGCCTCACCCCCTGATCGAACAGCTTCGCTTCACCCGCCGCGAATGGCTTGGCGGCCTGCAAGGTATCTCCGAGGAGGACGGCGCGCATCACCTGGGCCGCATGAACTGCATCGCCTGGACGGTGGGACACCTGGCCTGGCAGGAGCAGCGCTACTGCCTTCATCGAGCGCAGGATATTCTTCTATTCTATCCCCTGCTCAACGAGCAGTTCGCCTACGGCGCCCCGATGAGCACCCCTTCCTTCAAAGAGATGCTGGAGATCTGGAGCGCGGTCACCCGGGAGGCCGACCCCTTCCTGGACTCACTGACCGGGGAAAGACTGCTCCAGCCTCTCCTTTTCGAGGGGCGGGATGTGGGCCAGAGCCTCGGCTCGGCGCTGCAGCGCATGATCTATCACTACTGGTATCACACCGGAGAGATCCAGGCCATCCGCCAGGTCCTCAACCACCCCGAGCTGCCCGACTATGTGGGCGATATCGAGCAGCTCGCGCCCTTCCGCCAGGAGTGAGGCCCGCCCCCATGAAGATCACCAACACCCTGCATGTGACCGATCCTTCGGAATGGCGCAGATGGCTGCGCGCGAATCACAAGAAGGAAAAGGAGATCTGGCTGGTCTATTACAAGGCTCACACCGGCCGTCCGCGCATCTCTTACAATGATGCCGTGGAGCAGGCCCTCTGCTTCGGCTGGATCGACAGCACCGCCAAGAGCCTGGACGCCGACCGCACCGCCCAGCGCTTCACCCCTCGCAAGCCCGGCAGTCCCTATTCCCAGGCCAACAAGGAGCGCCTGCGCTACCTGGCCGCGCGGGGGAAGCTCACCAAAGCCGTGCGCGAATCGGTCAGGGACATCCTGGCAGAAGAGTTCAAGATCGCCCCCGATATCCTCCAGGCCATCCGCGCCGACCCGCAGGCCTGGAAGAACTACCGGAAC
>CAZSPX010000436.1:0-2280 GCA_964608885.1 uncultured Anaerolineaceae bacterium
CAGCAAAAATGGGACGTTTGTCGCAGGAAAACGACTCGCGGCTGGTGAAGGCGCGACGTTGCTCGCAGGCGATACCATTGGCCTCGGCGGAGCAAGCGCGCCGGTGGACTGAATGCACCGCCTATCAGAAGCATTGTTTCCGCCAGTATCAGGTTTTACTTGATCGTGGACATCTTCACGGGCTTTGATTTCCACCTGTTGGGCTGTTGGTCTGGGGGAAGGTCGGAGTCCCACACAAGTATGAAATCGAGACCTTTTAATTTGGCCTTTTTCCAACGTTGGAGGAAGCGTTCACTGAGGTAGATGCTGCTACTTCGTTCCTGCTTTTGGCGAAAGATGTCAACGCCTTCCACCACGGAGGGAATGAAGACATGATTGTCGGGCACGTAAACTTGGCCTTCGTCGTTCCGAGCTCCCACCGAAAGCTGATGATCCAAGGCGTCCAGTGACCGCGGATTGTGTGCATACAATTCCACCCCTTCCGTATCCTCGAGGGGAAGCAATTCACCATGAGCGTCAAGCATATCGCGAAGCGCATCGACCGCCGAACGTCGGAAAATCAAGACACCTGCAGCGCTGAACATGTAGGGTGCATCCGAAGGCCGACCGGATTGGCGGTTGGTTGCGCGTATGCGTTGCACGCGGATCGGTTTCCACTTCGTTCCTGGACGTCTGCGTTTGATGCGGTGAAATCTATCAAATCCATCACCGTCGACGGGTAAGATTATCTCGTAACCTGTGGTTTGTGTATAGCTATAGATTCGCATTAGAATGTTCCGTTTTCCAAAGCCTTCCGAATATCTTGAAGAACTCGGATGGCAGCCTTGCGGCTCTTCGCTTCGTTGAGAAGAAACGTAACCTTTTGATAATACTCGTTCGTGTGCACTACCGAATGCACCACAGCCCCTGTGGGGTTTGGCGATTTCAGCGTGGCGGGCAGAAAGACGCCGTTCCAAGCCTGGTCGACATCGATCTTAAACTTTGCAAGTATTTGTCGAGCTTCTTCAGCCCTCGGTTCGGTGTGCGCCACAATATGGTGCAACGATTCGCCCGCCTGTCGAGCGCGTCTTACGAGTGGGTCCTCCGCATACTTCAGCGCATTTTCCAACAACCGTCGATGCACCCGCGAGGTAAATGCTCTGGTTACCGTTCCAACCGTGACCGTTGCGCCAAGTCCACCCGCTGCGCCGGGAATGAAAATGGGAATGTTCTCCAATCGTTTCATTGCCGCCACGAGCGCTTGGCCGCCTTTCGTCGACGTCAACGCGAGCAGCTCCGAACCTTTTGCCGCAACCGTCGTGACAGCTTTCGCGCCTTTCGAGACCACCGACGTAATGGCTTTGGCGCCGCCTAATGGACCCATCGCCACTTCAAGCGCGACCATCTCCAGAACAAAAATACCTGCGTCTATCGCAAAGAGTTTTGCTTGCACCTCGAATTTGCCATCGTCGAATCCGGCGTTGAATCCCGCAAGGGCCAGCATCTCCAAGATCGGGTCGTCATATTCGGGAAACGCTTCAATCAAATTGAGTTGGTCCGCGACACGTTGCTGGATTTGTTCAATGGACCCGGGCTCTTCGGTCAGCGCGCGCTTGAGCCAGTCATTCTCTTTATTGATGACCGCCTGCATTTCCGCTTCGGCTTTTGTCAACGCCTTCGCGATTTGTTTGGCTTGCTCGTAGGCGCTTTGATACGCGATGTTGCGCTGAAGGAG
The DNA here is from genome assembly GCA_964608885.1 of uncultured Anaerolineaceae bacterium. Lineage (GTDB taxonomy): Bacteria > Chloroflexota > Anaerolineae > Anaerolineales > Villigracilaceae > JACPVF01. The sequence goes on from CAZSPX010000436.1 coordinate 1,715, forward strand.
CGAGATGGACTGCTGCGTCGTCGGCGCCAGTTGCGGACGTTTTTCACAGAAGAACGGACTGTAGGGCGACGCTTGCGTTTGCCCAAGCAGGTTTTTCGTGGCCGGCGCAAGCGCCGATGTAGCTGCTCCCTCAGCACAGGGGTCGAGCAACTTTTGGACGGCTTTTTCGGTGGGCTTGGGAATGCGGCTGCACCAAGTTTCGACCGCACGGCTCAAGGGCACCAGCTTCAAATTCTCGAGCGGTGCATCAAAATCATACTTGAAAACAAAACCGTCCTTCAAAAGCGCCTGGTCGAGCACCCAGCGATCCCGCGAGGTCACAGCTTCACCGGTCGTATCGACAAATGCAAAAAAAATGTCGTCGTCACCATTCGCCTCGGCGACCGTCACCTCCGATGGCTTAAAACAAAGCGGTCGGAGCTTCTCCTTGACAAGCTTCAAGTCCGCGCTCTCTGTGCTCTCCGGTTCGGTCGTCGCCGATCCACACCCCACCACAAAGAACGACAAGCAAAACGCTGTCAACCAAACGCCGAGGAAAACCCATCGCTGGATGAATGTTTCAATCG
>CAZSPX010000437.1:0-2272 GCA_964608885.1 uncultured Anaerolineaceae bacterium
GGAGGTAAAAGCTCACCCAGCCGGTCTCGGGCAGGACGTGGTGCGGCTCGGCCTCGCCGGCGGCAACCAACTCATCACGGACCTTCTTCGGGAAAGGGATATCCACCAGCGCGTCACCGTGGATATGGCCGAGCTCGCGCCGACCCAGCCGGAACTCCTTGCCGCCGAAGCGGTGCGGCTCGATGCTCACCCCCTCCCATGCAGAGAGAGCCTCAAGGATCTGTTTTTGCGCGCCGGGAAGAGGCATGGAAAAACTCCCTGGAACGGATGCTTGAAAGGTGTAATATGGAAACACCCGGGGAGGGGATTTCTTACCTGGAAAGCAAGCACCGGCCTGGGAATGATGGGATTTCCACGTCGGGCGGAAAGTCCGGAAAGGCTCCGGATATTTCCTTGCCCTCCTCGCACTGACATGCGATTCCGGACGAAGGTACCCCCGGCAGAGGAGCAATATCCTCCGCCTCCCCGCTTCCCATCGAATATAATCCTGCTTACATCCATAAATCAGGAGTCCCCTCTGCATGTGCGGAATTTTCGGCATCGTTACCGGCAAGGAACAGGTCCTCGGCCCCACGCTGATCGAGGCCGCCCAGCGGCTTACCTATCGCGGCTATGACTCGGTGGGCGCGGCCACCCTCAGCGATGGCAGGATCGACCTTCGCAAGGACACCGGCAAGGTGGACGCGGTGGCGGCCAAGTACAACCTGGCCGAGATGCGCGGCTCGCGCGGCATCACCCAGCTGCGCTGGGCCACCTTCGGCGAGCCCTCGCAGGTCAATGCCCAGCCGCACCTCGACTCGGACGGCGACATGGTGGGCGCGCACAACGGTAACGTGGTCAACAACGTGGAGCTGCGCCGCCAGTTCATGGAAGAGGGCATGACCGTGCGCTCGGAGAACGACGGCGAGACCTGCGTCCATGCCGTGGAGCGCTATATCAACCGCGGCTACGAGTTCATCGACGCCATCCGGCTGGCCTACGGCGACCTGCAGGGCGATTACGCCTTCGTGATCGGGCGGGCGGACGACGATAGGCTGTACGCTTTCAAGAAGGGCTCCGGCATGGTGGTGGGCCTCGGCGAGGACTTCACCTGCGTCTCATCCGACCTGCCTTCCATTCTGCCGCTGACGCGCAATGTGATCCGCCCGCAGGACGGCGAGATCGTGACGCTGTGGGCCGACCATGTGGAGGTCCGCTCGGTGAAGGACGGGCGCAGGATCGAGCGCCCCGCCGAGCAGGTGACCGAGTCGATGGACGCAGTGCAGAAGGGCGGCTACCCGCACTTCATGCTCAAGGAGATCCACGAGCAGCCCCAGGTGGCGCGCGAGCTGCTGCACCTGCTGGACGGCAGCCCGGAGGTGGAGAGGCTGGTGGAGCGGATAAAGAAGGCCCGGCGGCTGTACTTCATCGCCTGCGGAACGAGCTATCACGCGGCCCTGGCCGGGTCGGTCTATTTCGCGCAGCTGGCAGGCGTACCGGCCATCCCGGTGCTGGCCCCGCAGTTCATCGCCCAGTACGCGCCCGCGGTGGGCCACGAGGACGTGGGCCTCTTCGTCAGCCAGTCCGGCGAGACCAAGGATGTGCTCAACGCGCTGGAGATCGCCGAGAAGCGCGGCATGGAGTGCTACGGCCTCGCCAACGTGATCGGCTCGACGCTCACGAAGGCCACCTCCTTCTGCCTGCCGCTGTGCTGCGGCTACGAGATCAGCGTCCCCGCCACGAAGACCTTCACCAACCAGGTCATCACCTTCCTGTACCTGGCCTACCGGATGGCCGGGAAGGACACGCGCCCGCTGGAGCGCATCCCGGAGCTGATGGAGCAAACAATGCAGGCCACCGGGGCGCAGGTGGAGGCGCTGGCGAAGGAAATCAACGGCTGGGAGGACCTGTACTGCCTCGGCTACGGCGCCACCTATGCCATCGCGCTGGAAGGGGCGCTGAAACTCAAGGAGATCACCTATGCGCATTGCGAAGGGATGCTCTCCACCGAGTTCAAGCACGGCCCGCTCTCCGCGGTGAGCAAGGGCTTCCCCATCCTGTTCGTCTCGGGTCCCGAGGACGTTCCGCTCATCATCAGCGGCGTGAACGAGGTCAAGGTGCGCGGGGCGCGCACGATCGTCATTGCGGAGGATGACCCACGCCTGCGCGCCAACGCCGCGGACGTGGTGGCCCTGCCCCCCTCCGACCCGCAGATCAGCGCGCTGCTGGGGGTGCTGCCGCTGCAGATGCTCTCCTATCACATGAGCGTGATGCGCGGCTTCGACCCGGATTT
>CAZSPX010000438.1:0-2267 GCA_964608885.1 uncultured Anaerolineaceae bacterium
CATGCCGCCCGAAAGGGTGCGGCCGGAGGGGTTGACGACCAGGTTGTAGGCACGCGCCAGGCGGGTGATGGAATCCATCAGGATGACGACATGGCGGCCGATCTCGACCAGGCGCTTGGCGCGATCCAGGGCGATCTCGGCGGTGCGCACGTGCGAGGTGACAGGCTCGTCGAAGGTGGAGGCGATGACCTCGGCATCCACGGAGCGGTCCATGTCGGTGACCTCTTCCGGACGCTCGCCGATCAGCGCCACCATCAGGTGCACATCGGGATATTTGGTGGAGATGGAGTTGGCGATCTGCTTGAGGATGGTGGTCTTGCCGGCCTTGGGGGGCGAGACGATCAGGCCGCGCTGGCCGCGCCCGATGGGGGTGACCAGGTTGATGAGGCGCGGGGCCAGGGTGTCGTGGTCGGTCTCCAGGTCGAAGCGCTTGTCGGGGAAGATGGGGGTCAGGCTCTCGAAGGTGGGGCGGCGGGCGGCCTCCTCAGGCTCCAGGCCGTTGACCGACTCCACCTTGAGCAGGCCGTAGTGGCGCTCGCTTTCGCGCGGGGGGCGCACCTGGCCGATGACGAGGTCGCCGGCGCGCAGGTCGTAGCGGCGTAGCTGGGCCTGCGAGACGTACACGTCCTGGTCGCCGATCTTGTAGGTGCTGGCTCGTAAAAAGCCGATGCCCTCGCTCATGATCTCCAGGACGCCGCCGCGCAGCTCGATGCCCTGTCGCTGGGCTTCGGCCTCGCGGATGAGCATGGCCAGGGCCTCTTTCTTCAGGCGGGCGGCATTGGTAATATTCAGGTCCCGCGCCATGGCCCTTAATTTGGTGAGAGGTTCGTTCTCCAGTTCAAGTATTTTCATGTTGGTCTCGATTGGGGGGATTGGATGTTGAAAGCAAAAATCGGCCAGCTTCCCGGCGGGAAACTGGAACTGTCCTTATGAGTTTGGCAAGGCTGGGTTTTGGTTCAAATTGGCATTCTGCCGGACTGCGCAGGTACCCTCGCATTACACAGGCCGGGCATTCACGTACTTGAAGAACAGCGGGGAGGTTGGAGGCATTATAGCATGCAAGCAGGGGGGGCGCAAGCGGGAAAGGGGGCGTTTGCAGGGAAGGTGTAAGGTGGGGTGTGGGAGGGTGAAGAAGGCAGCGGGAGGATAGAAGTGAAAAGATCGAATAATTCAAATCTGCCTCGAATCCGCCCCCATCGCCAGATATGGGTGCATGGAGCCAATATGAAAGGGATCAGTCCCAGCTGGACCGTTGGATTATAGAACAATTGTTCTATACTGTCAAGGGTAAAAAGGGAGAGAAACTGAGAAGGAGGGGGTTGCTTCGCGGTTTCAGGCTCCAGGGGAAACCTGAAACCGCTCGCAACGACACGGATGTACGGGGATGGCTTAGTCCTTCACTTTGGGGATCTTCTTGAGCAGGACCAGCTGTTCGATATCCTGCACATCCTGCTGGCAGGTGAGGGGGTCGGAGATGCGGGTGTAGAGCCAGACACCGTCACGGTTGAGAGGGGTGTCGAGCAGCCGCTGCCGAACATTGGGGCCGAAGCTGTCGATCTGCTCCATGGCCTGCTCCCATTCCTTGCGGCCCAGCACGACCATTGCGACGAAGGAGCCGCATTCGGGATAGATCTCGCACAGGGGACGCCCGCCCTTGCGGTGCTGGATGTTCCAGCCGAAGCGCTTCCCGGCGAACTGCAGGATGGGGACGATCTCGAAGGTTTCGACGAGGAAGCGGCGCAATTCCGTCCACGAGTCGGCGAGGGGGAGGCCGATGTAGGCGATCATGTCCTCGCCGGTGGGCTGGAAACCGCGGTCGGTGAGGCGTTCGTGAGGCATGGAGGGCTCCTTGGTGAGAGAGGAAGAACGCGTTTTACCCATAAGGAGCGATGGATTGTCCCCACAATACGCCTAAAGTAAAAAATCAAGTTGATTTTAGCACCGTCGGAGGGAGGAGGGACGACAACCTCTGCCCCGCTTCGCGGGGATGCTTCGCTATCCCATAAATATGACATTGGAGGTGTGCAGCGAATTTGAGGTGTTTCAATGCCGAAATTTGGAGAGCGGGCGGGTCACATGGAGGCAGGTGGGTTGTAAGATGGGATTCAGACCCGCCCCTACGAAATACACCAGACCACTTCTGGCCCGCTTCGCGAGGTTTTTGCAAAGTCTCGGGGGGATGAGCGAGGGGTTATTGTATAATCTATTTAAGGGTCATTATGACAATCTTTTCTTCTGACACCGATCCGCGCATCGAAAAAATCCAG
>CAZSPX010000439.1:0-2256 GCA_964608885.1 uncultured Anaerolineaceae bacterium
GATCGAGTTGTCCACCACCTCATACACAAGGTGGTGCAGGCCCTTCACGCCGATGTCCCCGATATACATGGCCGGGCGCTTCCGCACGGCTTCCAGCCCCTCCAGTACCTGTATGCTGTCGGCCGAATAGCTCGCCGCCGCCTTCTTCTTCTCGCTCATTTCCAATGTGGTCTCAGACATGGTTCGGATATCAGGATGCCCCTTTTCCAAAGGCTCCCAAAGGTACCCTTTCGCCAGCGCCTGGCGGGGGCGTTTTCCCAACAGGGACGCGGCCTTTGTTGATAATTAACAGCCCGCCGGGGCTTGCCTTTCCGGGTCGATCGCTATGCGTTGATGACCAGTACGGCGAAGCCCTCAGAAGGCGTACGTCGCCCCCACCATCAGCAGCCCCCGCTGAACGGGATGCCGGTACCAGCGCTCGTACTTGCTGGCGGTGAGGTTGCTGGCATCGAGGAAGAGGCTGAGGCGCTTGGTGTAGCGGTACTCGGCCCCGATGTACAGGTCCAGGAAGCCATCGAGCTCGGTGCGGGTGCTGGTGAGCAGCACGCTGGGGTCAGTACCGGGCTCGGCGGCGCGGAAAGCCGGGCGGCGCCCCAGGAAGAGCGCCTCGCCCTTGAGGATGAGCTTGTCGCGCAGGCTGTAGCGCGCCGCGAAGGTGAGCCGGTAGGGCGGCAGGTTCCAGGGCTCCTCCTGCACCCTCACCGTGTAGGTGTACACGTCGATCCGGGCGCTGAGCCGCAGGTCGCTGATGCTGCTGTAGGTGAGCTCGCCGCTCAGGTCCAGTATCTCCACCTCGTCGTAGACCACGGCCATCCGGTCGCCATAGGGCGGGTTGGGCACATTGATGAAGAGGACGTAGTTGTCGTGGCCGCTGAAGCTGGCGCGCACATCGAAGCCCAGGTTGTTCATGAAGCTGCCGCGCAGGCCGCCGTAAGCGTCGAAGAGCTTGCTCGTGTTGGCCAGGCCCGGTGCGGGCCCCAGCCAGGGGTTCTCGCGGGTGAGGCTGCGGAAGCTGTTGCGCCGGCGTTCGCCCTCTACGCCCACGTAAGGCACCAGGATGTTGTCGAACAGGGCATAGTGCGCGTAGGCCTGCGGGAAGAAGTGGAAGGTGGTGCTGCCCATGGCGTCGAGGTACATGCCCACGCCGGCCTTCACGAAATACCTGCGGCCCACCGTGCGCACGCTGGGCGTGAGGCCCAGCAGGGTGCCGTTCTGCCTGAACTCGCCGAGCTGCCCCAGGTCGGCGCGGTAGGTGTTGTTGTCGATGAGCAGCCCGGCATGGTAGTATTCGCTGTGCTCCTGCTTGCCCGCCTCGGCCAGCACGCGCACGTTGGTCTCGCGGCTGCCGGACAGGTTGCTGTAGGTATGCACGTCAAGCCCCACATCGTGCGAGATGCGGCTGCTGTCCTCGTAGAGGCTGCGCACGCGGCCGGCGAATCCGATGTCGTTGTAGTACTGCCGAAGCCGGTCCTTCGGGGGCTCGGGGGCGTTCTGGATGACGTTCTCGATGCTGTCGCTGCTCGGGTAGCCGTAGTAGCTGATGCGGCGACGGTCATAGGTGAGGCGGCCCGAGGCCTCGTTGTCCGCGAAGATGTGCCGGTAGAAGCCGTCGATGCTGTTGTGGCTGTAGCGGCTCGGCCCCACGTCATCGAGCCCGCCGTTGCTGCTCATGTGCTTGAGGTGGATGCCGTAACCGTTCTTGCGCGAGCGTCCCTGATCGTAGTAGAGCTCGCCCAGCGGTGTGGAGTACAGGCCGAAGCCGCCCCTGAGATAGCCCTTGTAGAGACGGGCCTGGGCCTTCTCCACGGAGAGCCGTGCGGCCGCCAGGCTGTCCACCCGCGGCGCGATATCGGCCTTGGCCGGCAGCAGGGCGTAGTTGACCGGCAGGTTGGGCAGGATGGTATCGATGCCCTCGGGGCGCAGGTCGATCTTCTGCGCATCGATGAGCGTGGGGTTGTAGATGCCCTGGATCACGTACTGGCCCTCGGTCTGGGCGAGCACGGCAAGGGGGAGCAGGGCCGCGAGGAGGAAGGTGATGCGCTTCATGGTCTATTGGCCGTCGCTGCCGGGCATGGGGATGGTGAGGTCATCTGAGCCGGGCGCCTGCTGCTCGCGCGGGACCTGGCTGGCATTGATCGCATCGAGGCGCTGACGGGCTTCGGCCACCAGCTCCGGCTCACGGCAGTTGTCGATCACGCTCTGCAGGGTGGCCCGCGCCTGGAAGAGGTCGTTGAGCTGCACGTACGCATCGCCGAG
>CAZSPX010000440.1:0-2253 GCA_964608885.1 uncultured Anaerolineaceae bacterium
GGAGCGCGCCCGGAAGGACGTGCTGAACCTCGCCGTGCTCGTAGCGAACACGGAGCAAAGTCTCGCGCAGGTGACCGCGCGCCAGCAGGAAACGTCAGCCCGGGCGGAACGGGTCTCGCGTGAGCAGGAGCAGATGGTCGCGCAAGTGGCTGGATTGGATGAGCAGCGGGAACTTCTGGCGGCGCAGCGGGAAGAGGCCAGTCAGCGGATCCAGGGACTCATGGCGGAACGGCAGGCTGCGATCGAGCGCATTGAAGGGCTCGGCGGGCAGATCACGGGCTTGGATCGCGATATCGTCCGATTTTCCGAAGATGTGGCTGCAGTGGAATCGCGCCTGGGCGCGTTGCAGGGTGTGGTGCGGGAGGAAATGGGCTACGGCCGTGAGGGAGAGGAAGAAGGCACCGCGCTGAAAACGTGCGACGGCGTGCGAGAGGCGCTGGCTGAGTGGCTCGTCATTCCGTCCGGCCTGGATCGTGCCGTGGAGACGATTCTGGGTGAGCGGGTACGGGGCTGGTTGGTCGATCAGCCCTCAGCCGCCAGCCGAGCGGTGGAGTTTTTGAAAGGTAAGGAACTTGGGCGTGGCGCATTTATCCCTCAGCAGATCCGTTGGGCGACCGACCAGGCAGCAGCGGATTCTTCAGCTTCCTGGTGGCCTGCACTCAATGGGCAGCCGGGAGTCGTGGGGCGTGCCATCGATGTCATCCGCGCAGAAGGCGCATCCGCTTCCACCTTGAGTTATTTGTTTGATGGCATCGTGATTGTCGAATCCCTCGCTGTGGCACTGCAATTGTGGGAACAGCATCAGTGGCCGGCACCTGCAGGCCCAACCTATGTGACCTTGTCCGGCGAGACGTTGGATGCAGCCGGCGTCATGACCGGGGGTGGGACCAGTGCCGGTGCGGGACTCCTGCAGCGCCGGCGGGAAGTGCTGGAGTTGGAGGCTCGCCGCATGGAAGCGGTGCAAGCGCTGGAACTCGCTCGTGTCGCACGTGAGGAAGCAGCCTCCGCATTGGGTCTGGGGCGTGAGGAGGAACAGCAGCTGGGCAGGGCCATCCGCGAGGCCGAGATGCTGGAGTTATCCCTTCAGAAAGACGATGCAAACGTGGAGCGCCAGCGTGGAGAGTTGCACCGGCGCATGGACATGTTGGCCGAAGAGTTGCAGCGGGGATTGGCTGAACAGGCGCGGTTGCAGGAGCAGTTACAAGCCAGCCAGGCTCAACTCGAGCAATGGGTGGCGGAGAAGCTCGGCCAGGAAAACGGGTTGCTTCAGATCCGTGAACGACTGGTGGTCATCGAGAGCCAAGGGCTGGCGATCCAGCAACGGCTGACCGAAGTGCGGTTGTCGCTCGAAAGCATGCGTGGACGTCGCGAGCATGCTCACAGCGATATTGCGCGGTTCACGCAACGGCTGGATGCTGCGCAGCGACGTGCGGCGGAGCTCGAGGAGCAAGTGACCGGACTGGTACAGGCTACGGAGAGCAGCCGCGAGGAGCAGACCAGGCAGGAGGCGCTCTGCCGTGAACTCGGTGCCGAGGTGGATGGCATCAAATCGGAACTCATCGCGGCGCAGGAACGTCAGGCTGAAGAAATGAGCGGATTGCATACCGTCGAAGAAACCCTCTCCACCGTGCGGCAGAGTTTGTCGGCCTTGCATGATCGCCGCATGACGGCTGAAGTGCGCAAGGCCGAAGTGAAGGCGCATCTCTCGACCATCGAGAGCACGCTGGCCGGCACCTATCAAATCGATCCGGCTACTCTGCTGGTGGTATCAACTGAGGAACAGCCCGTAACTGAAGGAGAAGAGCCACCTGCACCGGTCTCTCTGCTCGAGACGCCACAGTTGCGAGAACAGATTCAGAAAATCCGGGAACGGTTGGACCGCATGGGCGCGATCAATCTCGCGGCGATCGACGAACATCGTGAATTGGAAGAACGGTATCAGTTTTTGACGACACAAGAGCAGGATCTGTCTACCTCTATTGCCTCGCTCAAGGAAATTATTCAGAAGATCAACCGGACCACCAAAGACATGTTCGTGGAGACCTTCAACGAATTGCAGCAGAAATTCCGGGATGTGTTCGCACAATTCTTTCCCGGTGGCCGCGCGGAATTGCAGCTGGTTGAAGAGCCGTTGGAAGAAGGCGTGGAGGACAATGGTGCCCGCGAGCCGGGCGTGGAAATCGTGGCCCAACCGCCGGGGAAACGGTTGAAGAGTATTACGATGTTGTCGGGTGGAGAAAAGACCCTCACCGC
>CAZSPX010000441.1:0-2251 GCA_964608885.1 uncultured Anaerolineaceae bacterium
GCTCAGCGATCATCTGCGTGCGGTATTCGCTGCTGATGAACGGGTTCGAGATGCCGATCGTGAACTTCTTCTCCCCGGCGGGAGCCTGGGTGGCGGGAGCCTGGGTGGCGGGGGCCTGGGTCGCGGGGGGCTGGGTGGCCGGAGCGCCGCAGGCAGCCAGCAGGGACATGACCGTCAAGACCACGGCCACGATCCACAGGGATTTCTTGCTTTTCATGTTCATCTTCTCCTTGATCTCTTTAGTGAATGCCAACTTCATACTGGATGTGTAAGGCGTGTGGTTTTTTCGAGCATCACCTCCTTGTCTCCATAATACCCGGGTGTGGGCTGTCCTCAACAACGAAGAGATAGTCAAGCGCCAGCGCGATCGCGCCGATCACGCCCGCATTGGAGCCCATCTCTGAGAACTTGATGGATAGATTCGTGGTCGCCAGTGGCAGTGAGCGCTGCAATACGACCGTGCGGATGGCCACCAGCAGATGATTGCCGAAATTGGCGATCCCGCCCCCGATGAAAATATGGCTCGGATTGAAGAAATTGACCAGCCCGGCCACCACCTCCCCGATCTTCTGTCCGCTGGCGCGGATGATATCCAGGGAGGCCTGGTCGCCCTCCCGGCAGGCCGCATTGACGTCCTCCGGGCGTAGGAGGCCGCCGTTGGCCTCGCGCATCCGGCTCAAGGTGGGGCTGGAACCGTTCCTTGCCGCCTCCCTCGCCCGCGCCAGGATCGCCGGCCCGGCGGCCATCGCTTCCAGGCAGCCTTTGTTTCCGCAGGCGCACAGCGGCCCATTTTGGTCCACGCAGATATGCCCAATATCCCCTGCGGACCCGTCACTGCCGCGATGGATTCGGCCATTGGAGATGATCCCGCACCCGATGCCGGTCCCGATCTTGATAAAGAAAAAGTGATCCAAGCCCGCGCCATCCCCTGCCCGCTGTTCCCCCAGCGCCATGATGTTCACATCATTATCGACCACCAAAAAGGCGGATCCGAAGGTGCGCTTAAAGAAATCCCGGATGGGGAAATTCTCCCACCCCGGCATGAGAGGCGGCGCCACCAGCACCCCCCGGGAAAAATTGACCGGCCCGGGAACCCCCACGCCGATGCCCAGCACCTGGTCAACGCTGCCGCCCCGGGCCGCGGCCATCTCCGCGACCAGCTCGCTGCACCGGCCCAGGACCATCTCGGGGTTAAGGTGCACATCCGTGGGCTCGGACCGGCGCTGTAGGATGACGCCGGTCACATCGGCCAGGGCGATGTCCAGGCTGGTGGCCCCGATGTCGATCCCGGCGATGAAGCCTAGGTGCTGATTGATGCGTAAAAGCTGCGGTCTGCGGCCCCCGTTGGAAACCCCCTCCCCGTCATCCAGAAGATACCCCTTCTCCACCAGGCGGCGGATCTCCTGGGAGGCCTTGGCTTTCGACCAGCCCGTGATGGTCGAGACCTCGGTCCGCGAGATTCGCCCCTGTCGCCGCAGCGCCCGGAGGACCTCCACGGCCGCTGAATCCACTACCAGGGGCGCAGAGAGGCGGGCAGGCCGGTTGTGATGGGCAGGGTTATCCGCGGGGCACATGGAGATCACATCTCGCAGAGGGGTGCTGCTTGTGATGCAAGGTACATTCATTATAGCGAAGCGGCTTTAGTAATTCAATAGACAAACTCAGGAGAAAAAATAAGAACTTTGTTCAAAATTGATACAAAGTTCTTATTGGCCCTTGGCCGGGTGCTATTTAATGATCTGCGAGATCTTGCCGGTCTTTTTATCCTTGAGGATGACCTTGAGCTTGCCTTCGGGCATCAGCTCCTCTTTCACCAGGAAGTGATCCTCATCGTAATCCTTTAGAGCGATTCCTTCCGCATTGACCGCCCCGCCGCGCCATTCCTTTAATTCCACCGGTTCCCAGCGCTTACTGGCCGCGGCTTTATAGGAGGCGTCAATGATCGTATTGACCACATAACCATCATAAAAGGTCTCCATCGGCCGGGTGCCGCTGTCCATCGAATTGAACATATCCATGAACATGGCCACGTAGCCCAGCGAGCCGATCTCATCCCCTACCGGGAACAGCCAGCCCGTGTCCCCTTCGGCCTTTTCAGCTACATAACCGCCCTGCCCCACGCCGGTGAACATCTCGAAACCCGTCCGCAGCCAGTGGTTCAGCCAGACGGTGCCCTCGGTGCCGGCGATCTCGTCCCGCAGGTCCATCCCGCCGCGGAAGGTCCAGCTGACCTCGAACTGGCCGATGGCGC
>CAZSPX010000442.1:0-2249 GCA_964608885.1 uncultured Anaerolineaceae bacterium
CGGATCACCGGCAGGGCCAGCATCGCGACCTCGTTCAGCGCGGCCTCGAAACCCAAGCCCGCGGGAAGCTCGAAGGCCGGGTTGGCGCCGTGAACGAACAGCACCTTGAAGGCCCCGCTCTGCAGCTTCGCCACGAACTCACCCATCTCCTTGAGGCTGGCCGGGCGGTGATAGGCATCCTGCCCGGGCGCGAGCGGGGTGAGGAAGACGCCGCCGGGCTTGCCCAGGTTGCCGAGGAAGGCGTTCAGCGCCAGCACGGACCGGGCCGTCTCCACGCCGTTGCTCTGGGCGAGCGCCGCCCCGCCGGGGATGATGAGGGGGGCCGGGGAGGCGGCCAGCAGCCCGCCCAGCTCTGTGAGCTTTTCGGCGCTGACCCCGGAGGCGGCGGCGGCGGCCTCCACATCCACACTGCTGAAGACCTGCGGGAGCGTCCCGCCGCGCGTCTCGGCGGCGAGGCGGCCCAGGGCGAGGGCCACCAGGCCCTCGGTCCCCGGCTTGATGGGGATCCACTGGTCGGCGCGGGAAGCGGTCTGTGAGAGGCGCGGCTCAAAGTGGATGAAGGTGCCGCGGCGGCCGGTCGTCACACCCTTGCGCATCTGCGCGAAGGCGCGCGTGAAGGCCACCTGCGAGAACCACGGCCCCAGGAAGGGCGCGCCGAAGGACAGCACCAGGTCCGCGGCGCCGAGGTCGAAGAAGGGCATGGCCTCCTTGCCGAAGAGGTCCTGGGAGGCCTGGGTGAGGGTGGCCCAGCCCTCGAAGAGGCTCTGCCCGCCGAAGCGCAGGGGGGCCGGGGCGCCGATGGCCGCGGCCAGGGCGGAGACCAGGTCGAAGAGGTGGTCGGAGGCGGTGCCGAGCAGGAAGGCGATCTCGGAGCCGGTGTTGTTCTTGAGGGCCTCGGCAACGATGCCGATGGCGGCGTCCCATTCCATTTTGGAAAAGTCCTGCGAGCCGCGCGAGGCATTCTTCACCGGGTCGGTGACGCGGTCGGGGTTGTAGAGGCCGTGCAGGGTGGCCTGCCCGCGGACGCAGGTCTTGCCGAGGTTGACGGGGTGGTTGGGATTGCCCTCGGCCTTGATGGCGCGCCCCTGGACGGTGCGGATCACCAGCCCGCAGCCCGCGGCGCACTCGCGACAGGTGGTGGCATAAAAGGTGCTCTGCCCGTTGTAGTTGTATTCCGGCATCTTCATGTAGGGTTCGCGCTTGACATAGCGCGAGGCCGGGCCGCAGCCGGTGAGGATGGCGGAGGCGGCTCCGCCGGTCGCGGCCACCTTCAGAAAATCGCGCCGGGATAATTTATCACTCATATCGCTTCCTTTCATCCGCTTAATAATGGCAGGTCCCGCAATCGGTCAGCTTGGCGCGCTTGACCGGGTCCTCGGTGGTGCGCGCCCGGTGGCAGTTCAGGCACCAGCCCATGTTCATGACCTGCGGGTTCTGCGCCACCGTCACCTTGGACATATCCCCGTGACAGTTCTCGCAGTTCAGCCCGGCCGCGATGTGCGGACGATGGTTGAAGTGGACGAAATCCGGAACCTGGGCGACCGGCACCCACTGGATGGGCGTGCCGCTTTCCACGGCCTGCCTGAGCTTGGCCAGCTCCGGCGGCCACTGGACGGCAGGGTCGGCATACTTGGCCAGCTGCTGGTGGCAGCCCCAGCACTTGTTGGCGGTGGGGAGGCCCGAGACGGGCCCGCGCAGCGAACCGGGATGGCAGTACAGGCACTGCACGCCCAGGCCCACATGCAGGTTGTGCGGGAACTGGATGGGCTGCTCCGGCGGGATCTGGGTGGTGTACAGCCCGTACGCGGCAACGCTGAACAGGACCAGGAACCCGATCAGGATCCCGACCCGTCCAAGGGGATCCTTAATAAATGAGGTCAAACGATTGATCATGGATGCTCCTGAAAGGAATGCTTAAAGCGGTGCAGCGCGGGGGAGGGCCCGCGCTGGAGGTTCAAGGCGCGCTGATCAAAGACGGTCCGTGCGGCTGGCTTTCCCCCGTGAGACGGCTCCATACAGGCAATAAATTGCGCCCCTGTTGGAAGGGCGCAGTCCGGTTGGTGTAACGAATGTACAGATGCAACGCCCATCCCTAAAGTGGCAGGGACGGGGCGCAGCCAGAATAAAGTGGCAGCGCTTCCCATCACTCTCTCCTCGAAGATGATGCCCACCCAAAGCTCCGGCATTATAACGGAAAAAAGAGCAAAAGTACATATAAGGGACACAATTAGGCATAATATGTGACATGA
>CAZSPX010000443.1:0-2246 GCA_964608885.1 uncultured Anaerolineaceae bacterium
TCGTTGTCATCCTTTCCATGCTGATGGGTGGCTGTGCCCCGGCGAACAAGGGAACACTGATCCTCGCCACCACCACCAGCACGCAGGACTCGGGCCTGCTGGACGTGCTCGTGCCGATGTTCGAGAAGGATAGCGGTTATACCGTCCAGACCGTGGCGGTTGGAACGGGGGAGGCCCTCAAGATGGGCGAGGATGGCAATGCCGACGTGCTGCTCGTCCACGCGCCTGCCTCCGAGGTGACCTTCATGGATGGCGGCAACGGCAGGGACCGCATGCTGGTCATGCACAATGACTTCATCATCGTGGGCCCGGCCGCCGACCCGGCGGGCATCCGGGGTATGAAGCCGGTGGACGCTTTCAAAGCGGCGGCCGATGCCGGGGCGAGCTTCGTCACGCGCGGTGATGATTCGGGCACCCACAAGAAAGAGCTCAGCCTGTGGGCCAAGACCGGTATGGACCCGAAAGGCGCCCCCTGGTATATCGAGACCGGGCAGGGCATGGGGGCCTCGCTGACCGTGGCCTCAGAGAAGGGCGCTTATATCCTCACCGACCGCGCCACCTACCTGGCCAACCAGGCCAACCTCCAGCTCGCGGTCCTGGTGGAGGGCGATAACTCCCTGCTCAATGTGTACCACGTCATCACGGTGAACCCGGACAAGTACCCCAAGCTCAACTACCAGGGCGCGCTGGCCTTTGCGAAGTTCATGACCTCGGCCGCCACCCAGGCCGTGATCGCCAGCTTCGGCGTGGACAAGTTCGGCCAGCCCCTGTTCTATCCGGATGCCGACAAGACGGACGCCGACCTGGGCCTGTGACCCACCTGCATGACCGAAGTCTTTCCCATCACCCTGCTCTCCCTGGAGGTTTCGGCCCTCGCCACCCTGATCAGCCTGCTGATCGGACTGCCGCTGGGGAGCCTTCTTGCCCTCGCCCGGTTCCCCGGGCGGGGCTTCTTCCTCAGCCTCATCAACACCGGCATGGCGCTGCCTCCAGTGGTGGTGGGGCTGTTCGTGGCCATGACGCTCTGGCGCTCGGGGCCGCTGGGTGACCTCAAGCTCATCTACACTCCCATCGCCATCATCATTGCCCAGACGATCATCGCGGCGCCGGTCGTTACCGGGTTGACGGCGGCTGCCCTGCAGCAGCTGGATCCTCGCCTGCGGCTGCAGCTCTATGGCCTGGGCGCCTCGCGACTGCAGATGATCCTCTCCCTGTGGCGTCAGGCGCGCCTGCCCCTGCTGGCGGCACTCATGGCGGGCTTCGGCTCGGTGATCTCGGAAGTGGGCGCCTCGATGATGGTGGGCGGGAATATCAAAGGGCAGACCCGCGTGCTGACCACAGCCATTGTGCTGGAAACAGGCAAAGGGGAGTTCGAGAGTGCCATTGCCCTGAGCATTTTCCTGCTGACCATCACGTTCCTGGTGAACTGGGCGCTTACTTCCATCCAGCAGCGGAGGCGCGCATGAGCGGAATGCTGGAGGTGCGCGACCTGCTCGTCCGGCGCGGGGGCCGGACAGTGCTGGAGCTTGAGCATCTGGCCGTGGATCGCGGGGATGTGCTGGCGATCGTCGGTCCAAACGGGGCCGGCAAGAGCACGCTCTTCCTGGCGTTGGCGCTCCTGTTGAAGGCGGAACGAGGCGGGATGGTCTTCGACGGGCGGCCGGTCCATGAGCTGTCTCCCCTGGAATACCGCCGCCGGATTGCCCTTGTCCTACAGGAGCCGCTCCTCATGGACCTCTCCGTGCGGGAGAATGTGATGCTCGGGCTGAAATTCCGGGGTATGAGCTCGCATGAGATCGAAAAACGCCTGGCTCCCTGGCTGGAGCGGCTCGACATCGCGCACCTGGCCGACCGGGAGGCCCGCCAGCTCTCGGGTGGGGAGGCACAGCGCGTGAGCCTGGCTCGCGCCTTTGTCCTGAACCCGGACCTGCTGCTGTTGGATGAGCCCTTTACCGCCCTCGACTCGCCCACGCGGGCGCGGCTGTTGGAGGACCTCAAGTCTGTGCTGGCCGAGACGGGGATCACGACCATCTTCATCACCCATGACCTGCCGGAGGCCCTGAAGCTGGGCACCCGGCTGGCGGTCATCCTGGAGGGCAGGCTGTGCCAGTCCGGTTCCCCGCGCGAGGTGTTCGATGCGCCTGCCACCCCGCAGGTGGCTGCGTTCCTGGGATATCGAGCCTGAGGGGGCAGGCTTTTTAACGGCATACCCCGCGATCGCTCGCGGGGCAGCCTTTGACCAACTC
>CAZSPX010000444.1:0-2237 GCA_964608885.1 uncultured Anaerolineaceae bacterium
GCCACATGGAGTGCCTCAGCTGCAGTTCATGCCTGCCGCCCCTTCTGGCGGCAGTTGTCCAGCATCATGTTGGTGCTCTGGCGCGCCAGCTCCTCCCATTGGGCCCCCTCGGGGTCGAGCAGGCTTTGCAGCAGCAGCCCCATCGCCATCGAGACGATCATGCGCGCCGCCAGGTCGGCATCCAGGTTGACGAAGGAGCCTTCCTGCATGCCGCGCCGGATCAACTCGGTGAAGGCCTGGTGATAGCGGCGATAGGGGGCAATGCTGGCCTTCCAGATCTCCTCGTCCCGGCTGGCATGCAGCCAGAATTCAAGGAACATGGGCAGGTTGTTGCCGGCGCTCTCGAAGATATAGGGGAAGGCCTCGGTCATGGCGAGGAAGGTGGCGGGGGCGGGCTGGTCCTTGGCGGCTTCGATGGCGTTGTCAATGGTCTTGAGCCAGCCGTCCAGCAGCGCCAGGAAGAGCGCCTGCTTGCTCTCGAAGTGATGGTAAAAGGCACCCTTGCTGACCCCCGCCTCGGCGCAGATATCGTCCACGCTGGCCGCATTGAAGCCGCGGTTGGAGAACAGCCGGATGGCGGCTTCAATGATCTTCCCCCGTGTCTCTTCGCTGCGATGCTGTACGGTTCCTCTGGACATAAATAAAACCGACTGGTCGGTTTGTTTTTACCCCGCTTCGATTGCACTGTCAAGGAAACGCGCCGCCGGCCGCCCATTCTTTAAGGCGGCCGGCGGAAAATGGAGGCGGGAAAGGCTTCAGGACGGTTTCCAGGCCGTGATCTTGGCGCTGAAGACCGCCTTGCGGACCTCGTCCGGTTCAAAGGAGTTGAGTCCCGGCTGGTCTTCCAGATCTTTCAGGGCAGTTTCGACGGTCTCGCGGTCGAAGAACACCGGGTCCACCGAGATATCCCTGAAACCGGCGGCTTCCATCATGGCGACATACTCCCCCGCCTCCACGGCCCCGGCCACGCAGCCCGCCCAGGCGCTGAGGCTCTTCTTGACCGGCTCCGGCAGCGGGCCGTCGGTCACGATATCGGAGACTGCCAGCCTGCCTCCCGGCTTGAGGACGCGGAAGACCTCGTCAAAAACGCGGCGCTTGTCGGGCGAGAGGTTGATGACACAGTTCGAGATGGTCACATCCACGCTGCCCGATTCCACCGGCAGCTCTTCGATGAACCCCTGGCGGAACTCCACGTTGGCGAGGCCCAACCGCAGGGCGGAGGCCGCGGCGCGCTCGATCATCTCGGGGGTCATGTCCACACCGATCACGCGGCCGCTCCCGCCGACCTTGCGGGCGGCAAAGAAGCAGTCCAGCCCCGCGCCCGAGCCCAGGTCGAGGACGGTCTGGCCGGGCTGGAGCGAGGCCAGGGTGATCGGGTCTCCGCAGCCGTAGCTGACGACCGCCTCGCCTTCGGGGAGGGTGCCGAGAAGCTCGAGGGGGTAGAGATTGCTTTCGGGTGTGCAGCAGGAGGAATCCGGGCCGCAGCACGAGGCCTGGCTCTTGATGCGCTCCGCGTAGTGCTCGCGCACGGCGTCATGGATGGGGGTGGGGGACTGTGACATTCTTTCTCCTTGTTGCGGTCGTGTTGGTTGAAAAGGCCAAAAAAATCGATCCAATGATTCCGGGCTGCCCGGGCGCCTCGGGCAGGGCTTACCTACACTAGCAGCAGCCTCCGCCGCCGCAGCATCCGCCCTCGTCGTCACAGGAATGGATCAGGGTGTACATGGCTTTCACCTCCTTTCAAATAGATGTATGTCTATCCAATTTGCCAAAAAACAGGACGGCTCCCGGCCGAGAGGCGTCCTGGTCAGGCCTTGAGGGTTTTCAGCACGTTCTCTGCCGCGACCGTCTCGGGGGCGAACTTGACCATCAGCTGCCCGCAGCAGATGGCCACGCGCTCCTGGTTGAGGGTGTAGAAGGTCTGCTTGCCTTCCACGCGTGCCTCCACAAGTCCCGCCTCGCGCAGGACGGCGAGGTGGTGGGAGACGGTGGGCTGGCTGACCGGCGGGTCCAGCTTCTCCACAATCTCGCTGACCGAGATCCAGCAGCAGCAGCAGGTGCTCATGATCTTCTGGCGGGTCTCGTCGGCAATGGCCTTGGCGAAAAGTACGGGGTCGAATTTCATAGATGCTCGTCTATTTGATATTATATAGATATTCATCTATTTGTCAAGAGGCGGAGCCTCCCCCTACACGGGTACTATGCGCCTGTTATTGACTTTACCCATCCATATCATT
>CAZSPX010000445.1:0-2236 GCA_964608885.1 uncultured Anaerolineaceae bacterium
CGAGGCGCCGGTCATGCAGCAGGTGGCCTCCGCGGCCCCGGCTGAGACAGACGCGCCGGTCCCCGCGCCCGGCCCCGAGGTCCAGGGAGAACCGGCCGGGGAGAAGCCTCCCCAGCCATCCAAACGACCCGTGATTCTCTTCATCGGCGCGCTGGCCCTGTTTTCCCTCCTGGCATTCGCCGCGATCACGAGGTGGGCCCCGTTCAAGACCGATCCACAGACCCTCGACTGGCTGGGACTGATCGTCATTTCGTCGCTGATCGCCTTCTCGGAGGGATTCTCCATTGACCTGTACGTCAAGCAGACCTCCGTCTCCACCTCCGCGATCCCCATCCTGGTGGCCTACCTGCTCTTTGGGACGACAGGCATCCTGGTGGCCAGTGTGGTGCTGGCCCTGTCGCTGGTGGTCAAGTATCGCAGTCCGTTCAACCGGTTCGTGTTCAATTTGAGCAATCATTTCCTGGCAGGGACACTGATCCTCGGCATGGTGCTGTTGACCGGCAACTCCTTCCTGACGCTTCCCAACTCATACCAGGTCGGGCTGAGCGTGGTCTCAGCCGGGATCCTGTTCATCGTGACCACTTCCATGGTGGCCATCGGGATGAGCCTGGACTTGAAGCAGCCCGTGCGCCAGTTGTGGTACGAGCAGTTCAGCTGGCTGGCGCCTTATTACCTGGGCATCGGTCTCATCACCTATGCCCTGGTCTTCGGCTACCGGTACGACCACGTGATGGGATTGCTGTTGATGGTGATCCCGATGGTGCTCCTGCGCGTCAGCCAGAAGCAGTACATTGACCGCACGCGCGAGGTGGTCATGGAGCTGCGCGAGAAGAACCAGATCCTGAAAAGGAATTCGGAGGAGATCTCCGAACTGAACGAGAGCCTGCTGGTGACCCTGTCGGAGATCATTGACCTGCGCGATCCCTACGTGCTGGGGCACTCCAAACAGGTGAGCAAGTACGCCACCGAGATCGCCCGGAACATCGGGCTGAACGAAAAGCAGGTGGAACTGGTCCGCAAGGCGGGGCTCTTGCACGATATCGGCAAGCTGGGCATTCCCATGGACATTCTGACCAAGCCCGGGAAGTTGACCCCGGAGGAATACGAGGTCATCAAGAAACATGCCGAACTGGGAGGCGACCTTGTCAAGAACAGCCCGTCGCTGCGCCCGCTGGTCTCCATCATCCGGCACCACCACGAATACTACAACGGGATGGGCTACCCGGACCAGCTGGCCGAGAAGCAGATCGCCATCGAAGCGCGGATCATCTCGGTGGCCGACGCCATCGAGGCCATGATCTCAGACCGTCCCTACCGGAGAGCCATCAAACCGGGCAAGGTCATGGAGGAGTTGAAAAGGTGTTCCGGTTCCCAGTTCGACCCGTTGGTGGTGGACACCGCCTTGAAGATCCTGGCCAAACAAGCGGAGGCGGAAGCTGCCGCGGAGTCGCCCGTCTCCACTCACCGCCTGAATACGGGGTCCCTTCTGGAAATCAAACAGGGGGTGCAGTTCTCCTGAATCGCGAGGCGGTTTTCCCTCCCGGACGGGCCCCAGATGCAGAATCATTGCCGTCAGCTTGCCGGTTTGGCAGGCTGACTTTTTATTTTTTCCAAAACGATTTATACTTTCGGATACTTGCTCACACGCACCCATTTTGCAGGCCACCAAAGGATGGAAACCATGTTTTCCCGGCTCAAGCAATGGTATTCCCTGGAGATCTATGAAAAGGACGAGGAAAGGCGGTTAGCCCAAATTCAACTGGGTTTCCATCTGGTCTTCTGGATCGCGACCGGGGTCTTGTTATTACTGGATATCATCTGGCAGGACCCCATTTTGGCGCTTACCCTCCTGGGAGCCGGAACGCTTCAGATCCTTTCGCTCTGGTATTTGTTCAGGGGCAGGCTGAACGTCAGCGCCATGCTTTCCGCAGGCGTCTATATCGCTGCGGCGACGATACTGGCGGCCATCGGGCAGGGCACCCACGACCACAGCATCCTCATCTATCCGATCGCGATCATGCTGGCCGGGCTTACCAACCAGCGGAGGGGATTATTCATCGCCACCCTCCTGTCGTTGATCGGCGCGACGGCTCTCTTTCTCGCCGAGACTGCCGGGTGGATCCCCAGGGAACACCTCTTTGTTTCGACCTGGCCGAACATGGTCATCCTGGCAGGCCTCATCCTGGTCAGCACGATCCTTGTGTATCACCTGGTCGCCAATGCGGAGTAAGGGTTG
>CAZSPX010000446.1:0-2232 GCA_964608885.1 uncultured Anaerolineaceae bacterium
CCCCTGTTCGAAAGCCTGTGCCCACCAGGTGATGGCCATGATCTGGCTTTTCTCGACACCCTGTCCCGAGCGATAGGCATTGCCGAGAAAATATTGGGCTTTGGACAGCCCGGCCAGCGCAGCCGCTTCAAGTTCCTGCGCCGCGTCTTTGTCTTTCCCCGCGACTTTGAGTACGAGGCCCAGGCGATAATGGGCTTCGGCAAAATCAGGCTTCAACCGTAGCGCTTCCTGGTAGGCCTTGATGGCTGACTGGATGTTGCCGCGTGTGTATTGGATCGTGCCCATGCTGTAGTGCGCCTGAACGAGCGTCGGATCGAGGCGGACGGCCTCCTGCAATTCCGTCATGGCGGTTCGCCAGTCCTGCTTGGCCATGAGCGCGGTGCCGAGATCGAGATGCGCCTGCGCGACCGTGGGATGGAAGCGCAGCGCGGTCCGGTATTCATCGATCGCGCCATCCGTATCACCCAGTTGGAAGAGCGTTCTCCCGAGGGTGAGCCGGGGCTCCTGAGCATCCGGTTCGATATGCAGCGCTTGCCGGGCCCTCGCCAGAATTTCGAGTGGTGTCAGAGGAGGCTGAACCGGAGGCACGACCGGTGGCGGTGGCGCGGGAGGTTCGCTGGGAAGCGGTTCCACGCGGATCGCTTCTTGAGGGGTCTGGTCAGCCTGCGGAGCAGCGGGTGTTTCGGTGACGGGTGTTTCTGCTTGGACGGTTCCTGTTGCCGCGGCGGGAGAAGGCTCTTCTTGGGCACCGGCCGGCAGAGACGGAAGAGGCAAT
This sequence comes from uncultured Anaerolineaceae bacterium, assembly GCA_964608885.1. Classification (GTDB taxonomy): domain Bacteria; phylum Chloroflexota; class Anaerolineae; order Anaerolineales; family Villigracilaceae; genus JACPVF01. The sequence goes on from CAZSPX010000446.1 coordinate 776, forward strand.
GCCACTGTCGCTATGAGAAACCACCGTCCGACGGAGACGCGTTGCAAGAACATAGGCGCTGGCAGGGCTCCACGCAAAAGGTATCCGACTATATACACATAGATGACGGGAAATTTCCATGGGATCTCGCGGGGAACCGTGCCCATGACCCGCCGGGACCGGATCGGGGTGAAACCAGTCCGATGTACGAAGTGGATGAATCGGAACCACGCTCACGTCGTCAGGAAGGCCAGCGTCAGCGCAATGGCAGCCAGGAGCGTGAGCACTCCTAAGAGGAGGTAGCGCCACCAAGCCAATTGATCCAGGACCGGCATGAATCCCAGGCTCACGCCTTCGGCGAGCATCCAGTTTCGAAATTCCTGAGGCGCGACGATATGGATTCCCCTTGCGGTACAGGACGCGATGAAGCGGTCGACCACCAGACCCCGCACTCCCGCGCGAATCAACCGTTCAAGCCACTGCGGTAGCCGCAGCCGCCGCCCGGCTTGCGCGACCGAGTGGTCGACGAGGGTTTCGTATTCCTGCCGAACCGTGGACACGTCTCGGCCGGTGGTGTCTGCGCTCCGGTTCAGGGCTGGCAATGTATGGAGCCAGTCACGGAGGACTTGTTCCAGGCGTTCCACCATCTGTCGGGATGCGTCCAATACGCCGGCCACAGTCCCGCCCACGAGCCCGATGAGGATATACAAGGCCGTCAGCGACCAACTTCCCAGCATGGTCCAGGTTCCACGGTTCGAGACGGAGAGACTGTAAAAGAGTGCCGCCCCTCCCACGATGCTGGTTGTGACCAGTACGTGCAGAGGCAGAGTGCGGATCAACGTCTGGAAGAAGGTGCGGGGACTACTTCCGTTCGGCCCTGGCGGAGTCTGCATCATGACCGGAGGTCGTTTAGGCGCTGGATGGCGGCTGATGCCGGTGAGACGGCCAGATTACGCGGAGGCGGGCCACCAGGGACGCGAGGGCATCCGGTTCGGGCCGGACTGGTTCATGCGCGATGCGCCACACCGGCTCGAGCGGAGCCGGGTCCTGCGACAGGCGGGGAATCAGGTGCCAATGGATGTGCGGAAGCTGGTTGCCGAGCAGCTCGTAGTTGATCTTCACCGCCCGCCATTCTTCGGCAAGGAGGGCGGATACCTGAGCGACTTCTTCGATGAGGCTGCTGCGTTCCTCTCGTGAGAGATGGAACAGTTCGGTCGCGTGGCGCTTGAAGACGAGCACAGTCCAGCCGGGAAAGAATTGGTCGTCGTGGAGATAGGCCTTCGTGAGGCCGCAATCGGCGATGAAATGATTCTGGCTCGGCCAGGTCCCGACACAAGCCTTGCAAGCATGATCGCTCATGGTTGGAGAAGGGTCCGTGCCTCTTCCGCCGTGATCAACCCCTTTTTGAGCAGGAGCTGAATGAGTTTGTCCGTGGTCGCTTTATGCGGTGCGGCGGCGGCCGCGGCAGCTGCTGCTTG
>CAZSPX010000447.1:0-2228 GCA_964608885.1 uncultured Anaerolineaceae bacterium
CTGCCTCCTTCTGCGGATCTGGAGCAGATCGCGGCCGCCCTGAAGAACCGCCGCCTGCTGCTCGTTCTGGACAATTTCGAGCACGTCCCCGATGCCGCTGTGGAGATCGCCTCCCTGCTCAAACAGTGCGGGGGCGTCAAGGTGCTGGCCACCAGCCGCCTCCCCCTGCAGATCTACGGGGAGCACGAGTACCCGGTCCCCGGGCTGGCCGTCCCGCCCGCCGGGTTGTGGAATGACCTCGCCGCCCTCGCGGAGTTCGAATCGGTGCTGCTCTTCATGGCGCGGGCGCGCCAGCACCAACCCGGGTTTGCCCTTGACCTCCACAATGCTGCCCGGGTCGCAGAGATCTGCACCGTCATGGAGGGGATGCCGCTGGCGCTGGAGCTGGCCGCCGCCACGCTGCGCTCCATGCCGCTGGAGGAAATGTCTGCCCGCGTGCGCGGCCTGCATGGAGGCGGCTGGATCCGGCAGTTCGGCGCCCCGGCCCGCGACCTGCCTGACCGCCAGCGTACCCTGGAACAGCTGTTGGACTGGAGCTGGTCGCTGCTGGAGGAATCCCGGCAGGCTTTGTTCTGCAAATTGAGCGTCTTCACGGGCTGGTTCGATTCTGCTTCCGTGCAGGCGGTCTGTTTCGAGGAGGATCGCAGCCTCGAGGAAGCCTCTGAAGGCCTCCGCGCTCTCGCGGATCATTCCCTTCTGGTGCGCGGGGAAATGGGCGGCGAACCCTGCTGGCGCATGCTCGAGGTCATCCATGAGTACGCGGCCCTGCGCCTGGAACCGGGACTGCTCCCGGGCCTGAAGAGCAGGCACGCGCAGTACTTCCTCGGCCGGTTGGAGTCGCTCGGGTCTGCCGGGCAGGAGGAGCAGTTCGAGGCCTTCGTTGAGAGCAACGCCCCCAACCTGCACGCCGCGCTGCAGTGGTTCATCGCCCAGGGACAGACCGCGCCCGGCTTCCAGCTGGCAGAGCGCCTCTCCGGGTTCTGGTCGAGCCACGGGTACTTTAAGGAAGGCTCCGCCCGCCTGCGGGAGCTCCTGGCCCTGCCGGATGGATCGGCCCTCGCGGTCCGCGCCCGGCGCCGGGAGCTGGCCTCTGACCTGGCATGGCAGCAGCACGATTTCGACTCCGCGCTGGCCTATGCACGCGAGGCCGCAGACCTCGGCCTCCAGCAGGGACAGGCGGGACAATACCCCGCGTACCTGAATCGCCTGGCGCGCATCTACATCGAGCAGGGCGACCTGGCCTCCGCGCGGGAGACCTTGAACAAGACGCTCGAGCTGCTCACCCTGCAGGCCTCTCCGGCCCTCAACCCCGGCTTTGCCCTGGCGCAGTTGGGCGAGATCGCCCTCTTTGAAGACCGCCTGGAAGAATCGCGGGACCTGTTGACGCAGGCATTGGAGCGCCTGGAGGATCGGGATGCGATCTTTGTCTCCCTGGCGCGGACCGATCTTGCGGAGGTCGCCCTGGCGCAGGGAGAGCCTCTCCGCGCCCTGGCGCAGCTGAGGCTGGCCCTTGACCCTGCCGCCCGGCACGCCCGCCGGACACTGGTCTTCCTGTGCGCTCTCGCGGGATGGCTCGTATTGTCCAGCCGGAAGAAGGAATCCTTCCTCCTGGCGGCGAGGTTCTATGGGGCCATCGATTCGCTGGCGGAGCGCTCGGGCGTGATCCTGCCTGCCTTCTACCGTGCGCTGAACGAGCGCCGCATGGGAAAGCTCCGCCGCAGGTTGTCCGCTTCCGAATGGCAGGCCGCCCATTCCGCCGGGCGCCGCTGGGACCGGGAGACCGCCCTTTCACAGGCTCGCCAGATCTGTGCCTGAGCCTCACGGCCTTCCACAATAAAATCCCCCCGGGACTTTTCCCGGGGGGATTTGCATTCCCGCTCTTCGAGCGAGCGAGCTTGTCAGGCTGGCACTGCCGAGGCCGCCATGAAGCCGCGCTTGAGGGCCTCATAGTTCTTCGGCAGCAGGTGCTGGTGCCGGGCGGGCAGGTGCGCCGCCAGGGCCTTCTCCACATCCTTCAGTGAAATGTCGTCCAGGGCGGTGAGCAGCGCGCCCACGGCCACCATGTTGGTGAGCTTCTTGTCGCCCAGCTCCTCGGCGATCTCGTTGCAGGGCACGAACACCACGAGGATGTCGGTCCGCCTGTCCGCGAGGTCCACCATGGAAAGGTTGACGATCAGCGAGCCCCCGGGGGCCAGCAGCTCCTCGAACTTGTCGAACTCGCCCTTGAG
>CAZSPX010000448.1:0-2227 GCA_964608885.1 uncultured Anaerolineaceae bacterium
GGACGGGATTCGGGTCAGGCCAATGTCCAACCCAATGTGTTTTCTTCGCGCCCTGGCGTCTTTGCCTTAGAAGAATTGACCTGATCAGTTCGCAAGCAATTGACAGGCCTCCACATGACAGCGGGGGTTTTCACCGTAGGTATAGATGAGGGTTGGAACCCAGGGGTAATCTCCGATCCAAAAATAGAAATTGATTTCCTGTGTCTGCTCATCCCTGGATATTTCAAATTCGTTGACGTGCTCGCCTGAATACTGAAACGGCAATTGCACACAAGCTGTGTTTTCCAGGGTGCAGCGATATGCGGTGTAAGTGAATGTTAGGCACCTTAAGTCCAGAGCGGATGTGCACTTTCCGGATGGATAGTATAGATATGCACCGATTTGTGTTTGTGTATTCGCCTCATAGGTCCTGGGGGGATCAGAGTCGGTGTATACAAGAGACTCGGAGTTTCCCAAGCCCTTTTGTACAACATTTACGACACCCAGAATGGGGTCATAGGACAAATGCAAAGTACCCCGGGAATCACCCACACCATCCACGGAATGATGAAGTTTTCCATCCCATTTCGCAAGATCAGGAAAACTTGTTCCATAGCCTAAAAACTCGCGATGGTAAGTCAGGAAATATAGGTTTCCATTGTATGAGGCCGTCTCCACCAGCGTGGGCATGAAATTGCGCAGGTATAAACCGGTTGCCGTCAGACACAGGATGATAATGACTGAGAGGATCACTCGAAGCTGATTTCGCTTAAGAAGGACTCGCCACAGAATCCAAATTATTACTGAGATAGCAAGGAGGCTTAATCCAAAGCGAAAGGTCCCAAGATCCACCAAATAATCATCGACCGGCAGGACCACAAACCAGCGGGCGAAAAGCAGGCCATAAACCGCAAGCACAAGGATGAAGAAGTTGTCCATGAACCAGCGGATGAGGCGGTTTATGTTCATCGTGTTTTTCAGATCTGGACGCAATTGTTGACGGTTATTTCCCACAAAGAACCGAATTAAAAAGGGCGGTCAGCTATCAGTGTAGCACAAGTCCATGCGGGCGGGTCTCTGAAAGCAAAAGAAGGCCTGCCATGTTTCGACCGGGTGGGTTTTTTTGGGGAGGCCATTTTTCCAAGACCCGCCCCTACGTGAGGACCGGTTGGATCGCAGGTCCATACGGATTTTTGTAATTCTGAGGGGGTTGCCACGGTCGTGGCGTTGGCACGCCACTCCCTCGCAACGACATGTTATCTCCAGACTTCCGAAGTCTTGAAGACTTCGGAAGTCTCTTATTTTCGGTGCTTTAATACACATCTTCCCTCATGTATTCCGTCATTGGCCTGTCAGACAAGCTGTGTTAAACTGATTTGTGACCCTTATCACAAAAGCGAGGCATGGAATGCAGGAAGACCCACGAATTTTGGAGCTGCGCAAGATGCGCGCCAAGGCCAAAGAGGGCGGCGGCCAGGATCGGATCGACAAGCAGCACGCCAAAGGAAAAATGACCGCATGGGAACGGATCCAGGAGCTGCTGGACCCCGGGACCTTCAATGAGATCGAGCCGTTCATCACCAGCCCGGAGGACGAGCTGGGCCTGGCCCCCACCAAGTACCTGGGGGATGGCGTGGTGACAGGCTACGGGCAGATCGACGGGCGCACCGTCTATATCTATGCACAGGATTTCACCATCTACGGCGGGGCGCTGAGCGAGATGCAGTCGCACAAGATCTGCCGCATCATGGACCTGGCGCTGCGCAACGGCGTGCCCTGCATCGGCCTGTTGGATTCGGGCGGAGCGCGCATCCAGGAAGGCGTGAAGGCGCTGGGCGCGTATGCCGAGATCTTCCGGCGCAACGCGCAGTATTCGGGAGTCATCCCGCAGATCAGCGTGATGCTGGGTCCCTGCGCAGGCGGCGCGGCCTACTCCCCTGCCCTGCAGGACCTGGTCGTGATGGTCGAGAAGCAGTCCTTCATGTTCCTCACCGGGCCCGAGGTGATCAAGGCCGTCACCGGCGAGAAGATCGACGCGGAGTCGCTGGGCGGGTCCGAGGTGCACATGTCCATCAGCGGGGTGGCGCACCTCGCGGCACCCTCGGAAAAAGACGCCCTGGCTCTCGTGCGGCAGTTCCTCTCCTACCTCCCCTCCAACAATGTGGAAAACCCGCAGTTCCTCTCCAACGGCGACGACCCGCTGCGGATGGACGAAAAACTGAACAGCCTGGTCCCGCTGGACCCCAGC
>CAZSPX010000449.1:0-2224 GCA_964608885.1 uncultured Anaerolineaceae bacterium
AGAAGGAGAAACCGTTGCCGCCGCCCGTCTGCTGGATCAGGGCCGCGTCCCGCAGGGTCTGGAAGATGCCCGCGCTGTCACGGCCCATGTCATCCGTGATCGGCAGCACGAAACAGGCCGCCAGTTGGCCCAGCGGTGTCCCCGCGCCTGTAAAAGTGGGTGAATTCGGGAAGAATTTCTTGCTGCTCAGCAGGTGATAGAAAATCACGGCCTGTCCCTGCACGTCCTCGTTCCACGCCTGCTCCACCTTCGCGATATGCCAGGCGACCCGCCAGAACATCTCCTCCACCGTCTCAGCGGGCTTGCCGTCATCCCCGCGGCGCACATAGCGTTTGATGAGCACCTGCCGGGCGTTATCGGTCAGCTGCGCCCTGGGCAGTCCTTTGGGCATGGGTGGTGTGGGCAGCAGCCCGTGTTTGTTCTTGGATGGGGCGGAAGATTTCGCAACCATGGGACACTCCTGTGAGCTGGTTATTCTAAGGTTTCCTGGCCTTCCGCAGACCTCTCCCGGGATGGGATAAACAGACGCCAGGCAGCGACGAAAACAGGCAGTGATGCGCTCCGGTTGGGAGGCGTCACTGCCCGGGATCAACTTTCAAGTAATCGGTCTATCTCGCGGCGAAGAGCGTGGAGATCGTCAAGCTGCAAATACACGATTGCATACCGGATGTAAGCGATCTGGTCCAATTCCTTTAAACCATTGATCACGAGGTCCCCCACCACGCGCGACGAAACCTCGGCCTTTCCCATCTTCTGGAGCTGCGCCTCGATCTGCCCGACCAGGCGCTCGATATCGGCTGCCGAGACCGGGCGTTTGGCACAGGCGATGCGCACCCCGCGCGCCAGCTTTTCCCGGTCAAAATCCTCCCGGGCGTCGTCCGCCTTGACGATGAGAGGGGTGGACAGGATGGCCCGCTCGTAACTGGTGAAGCGCTGCCCGCACTTCAGGCATTCGCGGCGGCGCCGGATGCCCCCATGCCCGTCATGCGAGGTATCCAGCACCTTGGAGTGATCATCATGGCAATAGGGACACCGCATCTCAGGGCCGCTCCAAAATTAGAACAAATGTCACCGCCATATGTGGGGGGTACCCAATCATCCCCTAGTACATCTGGCGCATGCAAGAACTATTCTAGCATACCTGTTCCATCATTTCAAGAGGTTGATTTTCATCCAGAACCTTAAAGATTCTTTCCATGAATGTTAAAAGATCCTGGTTCGGGCTGCCGCTGTTTGTCCAGGAAATCCAGGACCAGCCTGTTGAACTCTCGAACATTGGATTGGTGCGGCACGTGCCCGGCTGGCAGGGGATGGGCGCGAACATCCGGCAGTAAAACCGCCAGTTCCGCGAACGAGGCCGGAGCCAGTGTAGAGTCGCGCTTCCCCCAGATCAGCAGCACCGGCTGGTGGATGCCGCCCACCTGCGGGGTCAAGTCTGCGATGGTGTTTGGCAGGTGATAAACGCCCGCGGCGGTGCGTTTGTAATCCAGCGTGGTCTGGAAACGGACATGCTCCGGCAGCGCGTGCGCGCCGCCCTGGCTGTGCCCCATTGAAAGGCTCGCCGCGTCGATGAAGACCCGCAGCATCCAGTCTGGCAGGCGCTCGATCACTGCCATATTCAATGCAGGTTTGCGATAGGACAGGCGCAGTAACGGGGGCAGCTGCTCCCGCCGATAGAAGGGGTTGACGAGCACCAGGGAGCGCACAGTCTCCGGCCTCTGCAGTGCCTCCTCCAGCGCCAGATATCCCCCCAGTGAATGCCCCACCAGTATTGCCGGCTGCTTCAGCCCTAGCGAATCGATCCACGCACTGAGGTGCTCCTGGAGCCACTCGATCTGGTACAGGCGATCCCCGGGCTTGGGGCTTTCCCCGTGTCCCAGCAGGTCCAGTGCATGGGTGGAGTACCCCGCCTTGTTCAGTTCTGGGATCAGGTCATCCCAATCATGCAGGGAGGCTGCCATTCCGTGAATGAGGACCACCGGCGCGCCGTTTCCCTGGCTTGTCGAATGGGCTTCGGCAGGCGGTGTGAACAGCTCACTCGGCAGCGGCAATGTATTTCTCATAACGTTTGGCAAGCTCTCGCCTCAAAACCTTCCCGATGAATGTGCGCGGGAAATCATCCATGAAGATCACAAAACGCGGCACGAGATGCGGAGGCAGCCGGCGCTTGCAGTAGGCGATGACCGCCTCCGGGCTGGGCCGTTCCCCCGCCGAGATCACGAAC
>CAZSPX010000450.1:0-2223 GCA_964608885.1 uncultured Anaerolineaceae bacterium
GTTGACCCCGCGGACTGGATTGGTTCCCACGTTGCGCTGAAGCGCGAATTCGAACCAGGACTCACGCGAATCGTGCAGCGCTTTCTCAATCGAGGCGATCATTTTGTCGATGTCGGTGCCAATATCGGTTACTTTTCTTTGCTCGCTGCAGGCGTTACAGGCAGCACAGGGTGGGTGTCGGCCTTCGAAGCCTCGCCAATCACCCGACAGGCCTTGGCACGCAATATTGCCCTAAATGGACTTCAGGAGCGCATCGTCGTGGAAGGCGCGGCGGCGTGGGATGCCGTTGCCGAATTGATCTTTCACCAGGGGCCGGTAGATAACAGCGGTCTTTCAAGTCTGGCTGCAATGCCCCGCACGATTGCCTCCTTCAACGTTATTGCTGCACCACTGGACGATTTGGTTCCCTTCCGACAGAAGTCTGTCCACTTTGTAAAGCTGGACGTCGAAGGTGCCGAATACAACGTCTTGGCAGGAATGCGGAAAATCATTCATGCATGTCGACCGATCATTGCGCTTGAACTGTCTCCCAGGCTGCTGCAAGGTTTTGGACATAACTCCGAAGCCCTTTTACGCCTGGTCACGCGCGATTTCGGATACGAAGTGCATTGTTACGATAGTCGCGGACAGCTCAGCCCGGCGGACACCGATGCCCTTGCGGGTGAGCACGACGCGCAGGAAAATCTGTTGCTGCTACCGGTCTAGCGCAGCGCCCGTCATTGAGCGCGATGCGCCAGGTCGGCGCTGGCTGTTGCTTGTCAATCCGCTGAGTAACAGCAGGAAGAACAGGAACGTGACACGCGGGATGTCGAGCATCGTGCCGAAGGCCCCGACGGCGAGAAAACCCGTGAGTGCGAGCATCACTGCTACTGCGAAACTGCTCTTGCTTGCGTTGCCCTCCGAGGATTGCGCCAGTAGTCCGCGGAAAGCCGTGATGAGCAGCAGCACAAAGGATATGGTCCCTGCGATACCGAGCTCGAAGTAGACGTTCACCCAGAGGTTCTTTATGTGCCACGGCAAGTGGTTGAAGTCGTAGTAGCCGAACCAGTTGTCGATCCCGTTTTCAAAGTCGCCGTTACGCATGAGCTCCTTGTCCTGCCCGGCGACCCGCAGGGACAGGTTGTCGAAATCGAGAAAGGTCTGCGGCTTCAGTTCCAGATCGTATTCACGCCGATTTCCGAGTTCGAGAACCAGGGGCGCCAGCAAGTTCATCTTCAGCGTGTCCAGATTGGCCGAGTTGAACGTGAACTCCAGACTCTTCCATGCTCCGTCCGTGTTCGTGACCCGTCGGGTGAGGTCCACGCAGGCCGGATTCCATTCGGTCGGATGGATCAGGTGGCGATGGCAAATGCGTAGATGGAGTTTCGCTTCCGGGTCGCCTGTCCTGAACCGGAGCGACAGGGTGTAGTCCTGATTGGGCTGCAGTGTCATTCGCTGCCCCAGGCGCACGTCCTTGGCGCCTGCGAAACGCAAAAACGTGTTGGCATCCTCCTTGAGGAACACGAAACTCCCGACGTCCTTTGCCTCTTGCTTGTTCCAGTAATAGCGTTCGGGAAAGCGACCTACGCCCTGGCCCAGCAATCTCGTGGACAAGTTCTTGTCCATCGTCTGGACGGCGTCCGTCCAGTGATCGATGCGCTGCTGCATGTCTCCGGTAGCGGTCGAGAACCGCTGCTCCATGCGAGAGCCGAAGAGACTGGGCACGAACACGGCGATAGTGGCGCACGTCAGCAGAGAAACGAGCGCGCGGGTGCGGATACGGACGACCCGGTTCCAGCTCCGGTTGAGGCCCGCAGCAATCAGCGCAAAAAGAATGCAGCTGAAAGCGCTGACACTCATACCCGTGGGTCGGCCTATCTGCGTCCATTTGCTCGTGGCGGCAGCGTAGGCGCCGATTGCAGCGCAAGCCAGGACTCCGGCGACAGCAATACCGGACAGCAGCGCAGACCTGCGGCCGCGCTCCGTCGCGAAAGCGTATGCGGTGCCTGTGGCGAACGCGGCGATGCTGGCCGCGATGGCGGGTACGCCGCCCGAGCGGAAGGCGAGCACGGCCATCGCTACGGTTGAAGCAATGCCCAGGGCAGAGAGAACGAGCAACCTCAGTGAAAGTCGTTCTGCGTATCGTACGGCACCCAGCCCGAATGCGGCGACGAGCGATATTCCGAGTCCGAAGTACACGCCGCGCGAGAACGTGACGGCCATCGCGTACAGCGCTGCGAGGGT
>CAZSPX010000451.1:0-2221 GCA_964608885.1 uncultured Anaerolineaceae bacterium
CCTCTTCCAGTTTCCGGGCGATGCGAATTGATATTCATAGAGCAGAAACACCAACGGGAGTACGACGGCTTTTTCGGAACTCAACAGCGCAAAGATACATGCGACTCCTGCAGCGATACTGTATCGCAGCTGCTTTTTTTGCACATACAAAATGTAGAACCAAAAACTCAGGAGGAAAAACGTACTATACTGCGGATATGAATATGCAGAGATCCAGATTACCGGTTCGGAGAGTAGTGGATGAACAGCAAAAAGCATCGCAGCAAGAAGCGGTACTACGCCACCGATCATAGTTGCCAATAGACCGTATAGGGCAAGCGATGATGTAGCATGAAAAAAAAAGATTGTATGAACGGTATGCTCCTGGATACAGACCTCCGAATGAATGGGCGAGGGTCAACTCGGCACCCCTGAGATAGCCGTGCTCTTGCACGCTGGACGAAAGCTCTTGTATGTGAGTGTTACGCTTGATTCCATCAAGATCGTCCGAGACAAACTCGGCATTCAGGGCTCCTCCATATGTCACTATGACCAAGAAAACGATGATGAGGATGTGAATGATTCGGTTACTTCTCATAGGCTGCGATTCGAACCAGAATTTTTCTGAGGGTTTCAGCATCGGGAGATCCTTTCTGAATTGCATACTCGAGGTGTGGAACGGCTTCGCGGTGACGGCCAAGAATGAACAACACCTGTCCCATATCTTGCCGAGTTTTCCATTCGTGTGGATTGATTTTATAAGCTTTTTGGTAGAAGCGGAGCGCCTCTTGGTAACGTTTTGCAAGTGCGAGCATATGTCCGATATTGTGATACGGATGGCTGTACGACGGATTTCTTCGAATGGACTCCTTATAGTACTCGAGCGCGTCATCATACCTCCCTTCGTTCATGTGCTGAATCCCAACGTTGTTGTACGCGCGAGCACTGTAAGGAGCGGTTCGAAGAACCGATTGGCGAAGTGACATCTCAGACTCCCAGTCTTGTAAACGAAACCAACTGCGAATAACAAGAAAGCACAGAATTAGTGGTATGAGGAGGAGCGCCATGATTTTGCGCCTTGAAAGTGATCGCATCATACGATCGATAAATAAGACGAGTCCCAAAATGAAAAATCCCGCACCAAGATACGCATATCGCTCAGCACCAATCTGAATAATGTGGTAGGGAATCAACGCGGGGAGCGATGCAACCGCAAATGATGCAAAGAGGAAGCACGACGGCCGGTGCTTTCTGTAGGAAAACACAAGGAGTAAGATGTATCCGAACAGAAGGATACAGTACAACGGCACAACGGATGGATCATAGCCACGCTCATCAAACTGATAGACCGTGAGGCGGTCCGGCCACAACATCAACCGGAGGTATGTTCCAAGTACATACGGCACCTGCTGGACTGGATTGAGCCACTCTACGGTGCCGGTAACCGCACTTGAGGCAAATGACTCAACTCGAGATTGAAGACCACCGAACACGTACCATGCGAGAGCGACAACCAACCCACCATACCCGAGGAGTGAGCGATATGCCTTCTTGATCGTGCCGAGTAGTAGTTCGTAGAGCACGATCAGTACCGGGAGAATGAACGCCTTTTCTGAGATTAAGAAGGACATACAGAAGGCGCCATAACTAGCAATCAGAGAAGATATCTTCCTACGGTCGCGATACTTCAGATAGAGGAGTATTGAGAGGAGAAGAAAGAAACTATACTGCGGATAGGTAACAGATGAGATCCATACCACAGATTCGATGAGTAACGGGTGGACCGCGACGAGCAAACCACCAACGAATGCTACCGGCGATGACACCCATTTTCTCAGAAGGAGGTAAAGTAACATCACATTTCCAAGATGGAACACGATGTTTACAATTCGAAATGCAGCTGGATCGATTCCTCCCAATCGATAGGACAGATATGAGGTCAGAAGACGCATAATTGACTGAGGATGCTCCAGAATTCGACCGATCGATCGTATCTGCATATTTTTTTCGACACCGGAATGATCGTCAAGAACAAAACTGAATGAAAGCGATGGGAGATAAAGCAGTGCAATAACGAGAACGAACGAGAAGAAATGAATGAGAATGCTGGTCAAGCGTGATGGTACAATCATTGCGTTTGAGTCTTTTGCTTTGTTATCTCGAGTATCTTGAGCACGCTGGGATTTCTCACGCCGAGATCGACCGCTCGCTGGAGATAGTAGAGCGCTTCCTTCTGCTTATT
>CAZSPX010000452.1:0-2219 GCA_964608885.1 uncultured Anaerolineaceae bacterium
AGGCAGGGTACGGGTGAAGAGGCGGGTAAAGCCCTCAAAGAACAGCCAGGTCGTGAAGACCCCGATCGCCAGCGCGCCGAGCGAGATCTTCGTGGCCGGACCTATCTCATGCGCATGTAGTTCCTCGCGCGGCGAGCCAAAGAAAACCAGCCAGACCATGCGGAACGTATAGAAGGCCGTCAATCCCGCCCCGACCAGCATCAGCGCGTAGGTCCAAAAGGGCGCATGTTCCAGCCCTGCTTCCAGCACCAGTTCCTTGCTCCAAAAGCCGTTCAGGATCGGAACGCCGGCCAGGGCCAGAGCGCCGATGATGAACACATAGCGGACGAAGGGGAGTTTTGAGCCCAGCCCGCCCATGCGGCGCATGTCACGCGTCCCCACGCTGTGGATGACCGCGCCCGCCGCCAGGAAGAGCAGCGCCTTGAAGACGGCGTGGCTCAGCAGATGGAACTGGCTGGCGAGCACGCCGCCTGCGCCAATGGCATAGACCATGTAGCCCAACTGGCTTACGGTGGAATAGGCCAGCGCGCGTTTCAGATCCGCGGCAGTGAGCGCCGCCACGGCGGAGATCAGCGCGGAGACCAGCCCCACCAGAAGCACGGACATCTTCCAATTCGGGACGGCCTCGAAGGCCGGGAAGAAACGCGCCAGCAGGTAAATGCCGGCATTGACCATGGTCGCGGCATGGATCAACGCGCTGACGGGCGTGGGCGCTTCCATGGCATCGGGCAGCCAGGTCTGGAAGGGGAACTGCGCCGACTTGGCGGCCGCGGCTACGAGGAAGCTGAAGGCAATTAAGGCCAGCGCACCGGGAGGCAGCACCTCTGCCAGGCCAAGCAGGTCACGCACCTGGAACGAACCTGTGTTCACAAAGGCGACCAGCGCCCCGGCCAGCAATCCCACGCCGCCAACCTGCGTGATGATGAGGGCCTTGATGCCGCCCGCCACTGCCTTGGGGTCGTCATTGTAGAACGAGATCAAGGCGTAAGAGCAGAGCGCCGTGATCTCCCAGAAGAAGAAGATGAAAAGCAGGTTTCCGCTCAATACCAGGCCGCTCATTGCGCCAATGAAGAACAGCACCAGGAAGTAGTAGCGCCCGACCTGCGGGTCGCCGCGCATGTAATCCACCGAGAAAAGCACCGCCAGCGAACCGATCACAGCGGCGATGGCAGCCAGCGTGACCGCCAGCCCGTCCGGGACGAAGGTCAGCTCACCGAAGGCTTCGCCCAGCGGGATGCGGATCACCGGCTCGGAGGAGGCATTTGCCAGCAGAAGGAGAGAGGCAGCCCCGGCCAGGAGGCTGAAAGCCACCGCCAGGGCATGCTTTAATCCGTGCGGCTTCACTGCCCAGGCCAGCAGGGCCCCGAGCCAGGGAAGGAGGATGACGAGGAGGACAAGAATGGCAGCCATCTCAGCCTTTCAGAGTGGAGACCTTCGGCACATCCAGCGTGCCAAAGCGGCGGCGGACCTGCACCGCCAGCGCCAGCCCCACGACCGCCACAATGGTATCGGCTACGATCACGGTGGCTGCGGTGGATTGTCCCAGCCCCAGATTGCCGCCCAGCCTGCCCGCCAGCACCAGCGCCAGGACAGCCGCCTTGATCAGGATCTGCAGGACCATGACCACCTTGATGAGATTGCGGGCAATCAACAATCCATAAAAGCCCACGGCCAGCAGGAGCACAACCCCGGCCAGGACAATGTTAAGGGGGGTCATGGTTTCATCTCCGCGGGCCGGGCAGGCGCCTGCTCGGAAAGCAGGCCCAGCACGCCCAACACGCCGGAAAAGATCAGCACGATCTGGATCCAGACATCCAACACCCGGTTCTGCCAGAGAACGACGGCCAGGCTCAGGCTGCCGGAACCGACCGCGGCCTGGACAGCCGGGAATACCATCCAGCCAAGGCCGCCCGCGATGACCGCCACCAGCCCGAAGGCCAGCGGCTTGGGGATGACCGAGGGGGGATCCATGGCATCATCGCCCACCACGCTGAGGGCGTAGACCAGCAGCACCGTGACCAGACCCGCCCCCACCGAGAGCTCCATGACCGCCACCTGCGGCGCGCCGAGCATGTAAAGAACTGCCGAGGTCAGGGCACTGATGCAGGCGAGGTAAATGGTAGCGGTCAGGATGCGTTTGGCCACAATGCAGCGATAGGCGCATAGGATGGCCCCCAGGAGAAAAATGGCGTATTCAAGGCTTTCCATGACAGGCTCCA
>CAZSPX010000453.1:0-2213 GCA_964608885.1 uncultured Anaerolineaceae bacterium
GGGCCCACGGACAAGGTCAACACCTACGACCTGATCGAGATCGCGGACCTGGCCCTGGTCTATACCACCACGGTAGGGGTGGAGGCGGCCATGAACGGCCGCCCGGTGATCGCCTGCGGGAACACGCATTACCGCAAGCGCGGCTTCACGATCGACCCGGATACCTGGGAGGATTATTTCACTGCCCTCAATTCAGTGATGGGCGATTTCGCGGGTCACCGTCTCACGGAGGCGCAGACCGCCCTGGCCTGGAACTACGGTTACCGGTTCTTCTTCGAGTACCCGCGGCCTTTCCCCTGGCGGCTGATGAACTTCTGGGATGACCTGGCAGTCTGGCCTCTGGAGCGGGTGCTCGGGCCTGAGGGCATGGCTCTCTTCGGCGCGACCTTCAAGACACTGGCAGGGGGGCCGTTCTCATGGGATGTGCCTCTGCATTCCCTCAAGGAGACTGCCTGACATGGAGAACAGCCGCCAGCAGGTGCGCGAGTTCTACGACCAGGTCGGCTGGTCGCAGGCCGGGGAGGGGCTGTACCAGAACGCCCGCTACGAGGATCTTCGCCCGGTCTCGCGCGAGTACATCCACAGGTGCCACCTGCGCGTCAACCGCCACCTGGCGCCATCCGGGAAGTTCCTGCTGGACGCCGGCTCCGGGCCCGTGCAGTGGCCCGAGTATCTCACCTATTCGGAGAACTATCAGTACCGCGTCTGCGCGGATATCTCCATGACCGCGCTGCTGGAGGCGCGCAAGCGCCTGGGCGCGAAAGGCCTGATGGTGGTGGCCGATATCGCGGCCCTGCCCTTCGCGCCCGAGGCCTTCGATGGCGTGGTCTCGATGCACACCATCCACCACCTGCCGTTGGGAGAGCACCGCGGCGCTTACCTGGAATTGCACCGTGTCCTGATGCCGGGCCGCCGCGCGGTGGTCATCAACGGCTGGCACAACCCTCTGCTCATGCGCATGGCCGAGCCGTTCATTGCGCTGGGACGGGCTCTCGGCGGGCGCGCCGCCAAGCGCCGCAAGGACTGGTCCGCGCAGGATGCCACCGGCACCTTCGTGGAGAAGATGACGCCGCGCTGGTTGCAAAGCGAGCTGGGCGGCCGGCTGAGATACAAGATCCTTCCCTGGCGTAGCCTCAGCCCGCGCTTCATGCGCTGGTTCATCCGCCCGCAGTTGGGCGGCAAAGCTTTGCTGAAGCTGGTCTTCTGGCTGGAGGAGCGCTTCCCGCGCTTTTTCGGCGAGAACGGGCAGTATCCGTTGATCGTGATCGGGAAGTAAGCATGTCACGTTTCACCGACCCGGAATATCTCAAGACCGATCAATACAGGGACTCATCCAATCTCGACGCGCGGGTGGAAATCCACAAACGATTCAGCACCAACCCCCAGGGCTGGATGAATTGGGTCTTCGATCATATCCTCGCCTTACCAGCGGATGCAAAGATCCTCGAACTGGGATGCGGGCCGGGATATTTATGGATGGAAAATACGTCCCGCATTCCCCAGGGTTGGGATATCACCCTTTCGGACCTTTCTGCCGGGATGATCGATTCAGCCTGGAGGAATCTGGTCGCTACAGGGCGCAGTTTCAAGTTTAAAGAGATCGATGTGCAGGAAATTCCTTTTGAAGGCGGGATGTTCGATGCAGTCATTGCCAATCACATGCTGTATCACGTCCCCGACCGGAAGCAAGCGTTGAAGGAGATGGCGCGTATCCTCAAGACTGACGGTATCCTGTTTGCCGCCACGAACGGACAGGATCACCTGCGTGAGATGTGGGAGTGGCTCGATCGTGTGGACGCCGGGCTTACATGGAAAATCCTCTCTTCCGCCTTCACGCTCGAAAATGGGGGGGAACAATTGGATGAGTATTTTAAGGGTGTGAAATTGACGCACTATCCCGCCAACCTGCAGGTGACGGATGTGTCTGTGATGATGGCCTATCTCCGCTCGATGATCACCACCGCAGATTTTAAGGAGAATGCATTCCGCTCTGTCGAGCGTGAACTCGCGGAGGAAATCCGCAGGAACGGCGCGATATTCATTACCAAGGCGCAGGGCTTGTTCGAGGCGCGGAAAGTGGAATTTGTGGAGAATGATTAAAGTCGTCACTCCCATCGGAGGCTTCATGGACTGGAAAGATCAGATCGTACTGGTTACGGGCGGGACGGGCTCCTTCGGCAAGAAGTTCACCCGCATCCTGCTGGACGAGAAGC
>CAZSPX010000454.1:0-2202 GCA_964608885.1 uncultured Anaerolineaceae bacterium
CGCCCTCCTCGCCCACGCTCTTGGACTTGGCCGCCTGGCTGTACACGTTGGGGGTCACCGAGCGGGTGATGTCCAGCTCCAGCACGGGGAAGCGGTGGAAGCCGTCCTTCTCGTACCAGTCCGGGTGGCGGGACCAGAGCTTCGAATCGGCGCGGCCCAGGATGCCCACCGTGAACTCACGGCCCGAGAGGAAGGTCTCCACCAGGGCGGGCTGCTGGTAGGTGCCGATGATGTACTGGACGCGCTCGCGCAGCCCCTTCTCATCGTTGACGATGGCGTTGGCGTCCACGCCCATGCCCGTGCCCTCGCGCGCCGGCTTGACGAAGAGCGGGTACTTCAGCTCCGGGCGCAGCGGCTCGTCGCCCTGGTTGAACTCCTGGAAGGGGGCCACCGGCAGGCGGCGGTCCCGCCAGATGCGCTTGGTCAGGGTCTTGTCGAGCGAGATGCCGTTGGAGAGCACGCGCGAGCCCGTATAGGGGATGCCCAGCATCTCCAGCAGCGCCGGGACCTGCGCCTCGCGCGCATCCCCTCCCAGCCCCTCGGCGATGTTGAAGCAGATGTCGGGCTTCTCATCCTGGATCGTGCAGGGCAGCCCCCGGTCGGCGGCCAGGAAGAGCGTGCTGTGACCGTCGCTCTCCAGCGCCCGGCGGATGTGGTCGATCGTCTCGATGTGGTCGAAGTCCGCGAAGGCATCCGGCGGGACGCCCTCGGGTTTGACCTGGTTGTCGTCCTTGATGTTGGCGAGGACCGCGATCTTCCAATAGCGTTTGCGGCGACTGGGAGGCTTGTCGCTCCCCGGGGCAAGAGGGTCAGGCATGATGATCACCTCGATGTTGGTTTAATTAATCGTGCGCGAGTATAGTACAAATGAAGGAGAATACAAGGGTTGGGGGAAAGAGAATGGAAAATTGGAGGGATAAAGGCGGTGGTGCCTGTGTGCGTCCTGGTGAATTTCCCCCGGGGCTGGGAGTGGGCGGAGTAAAAAATAAGACCCCGCTCTGTGCGGGGTCCTTGTTCTTGCGCGCTGGGAGTTGGACGCCCTTACTGTCCGGGCGGGCGAAAATTGACCGTCTTCTTCACCGCCGCATCCACCTCCTCCGGGGTGATCAGGACCGTCGTCCTGGTGACGACAGCTCCGCTGGCCGCGACCGTCAGGCTGATCGCTGTCATGGTCGTATTATCCGGCAGCTCTGCAATGATGAAGCCATCGCCTTTGCCGAAGGCAAAATAATACGCCTCGACGCTGCCGCCCATCGATTTGACCAGCTGCTCGGTGACGGCCCGGCGGCTGGTGCCTCCCTCTTTGAGCAGCCCTTTCACTCCTTCGACCGTGTAGGTGAATTCGACCATATACTTTGGCATGTAAGTCTCCTTGGTTGGAACCGGTAAGAATCACAGTCTATCATATTTGGAGTGTTTCAGTCACATTTTGCTCGGCGCTGAACGGAGCTGCCTTAGGCAGCGCAGGTGAAGCGCACCTCGCCGGGTCTTCCTGCGCTCAACGCGAGACGAGCCCCGCGCGATCCCTCCAGCCGGAAGGTCCTTATTCCGTATATTGAGGGAGTTTGGGAACGGATTGCAGGTGCAACCAGATCGCCTTTAATTCATCGTCAGTGAGCAGGCGGAAATCCTTCCACGGCATGAATGACGGATCCAATTCATGCCCGCCCGGCGTGACGCCTGTGCGAATGGTGTTGATGAACTGCTCCTCCGTCCAAAAGGCCAGTTCGCCGCCCGGGGTTAAATTCGGCGATATCTTTTTTCTGGTGGGGTCGGGGAAGGGTCCGCCGTTCAGATCCGGTCCATGGCATATATGGCAGTCATGGGTGTTCATCAGGTAAGCGCCATACTCCGCGCTGACCGCCCGTGCGGGCGCGGTGACATGGATCGCATGGCTGACCGCCTCGACCGGCAGTTTGCCGAGCTTGCCGGCTGCCAGTAGGATCTTCGCCAGCGGCTTGAATTGATGCCCGTTCGTCTTGTGATCCACAGGTGGGACAGATTTAACATAAGCAATGATCGAACCCAGGTCCTCGTCGCTTAGTTGTGAGGTTGAGACGACTGCCGGCATAAAGATCGGTTTCCCCTCCGGGTCAATGCCGTGACGGATGGCGCGGACGTAATCTTCATCCGAGGTAAATTCCTGCCCAACTCCCCCTGCGCCGGCGGTCAGGTTGGCCGAATCGATCGTTCCAAGGGGGC
>CAZSPX010000455.1:0-2202 GCA_964608885.1 uncultured Anaerolineaceae bacterium
TCCTTCATCACCGGCGAGACCCTGCGCGTGGACGGCGGCATCGTCGTGGGGACCTGAACTTACGAAAAACACAGGCCTCCCGGTGGGGAGGCCTGGTTCCTGGAGGGAGCGTCGGTTGCTTACTTGCAGCCCGGAAGCTTGAAGCTGCCAATGCGGGTCTGCCAGCCGGCCGGGCTGGAGCCCTGTCCGGCAAGCGTATAGTACTCGTTGACATACCAGAACGTGCAATCGTCCTTGGGATCGATGTTCATGGAAGTGTAATCGCCCCAGCGGGAGTTAGTGGTCGTCTGCACGCCTGAACCGTTGATGATCACACCTTCGCCGAGCGTCATCTGGCCCAGGGGGTCTCCCGCCATGCGGCCTGTATACCGGATGCCGGGAAAGACATCCACCCCGTTCACCACGCTGTAGCCCAGGCCCATGTTGCCCTTCTTGTCCTGGGCAATGCTTCCCATCCACCGGTGCACGCCGTCGCCGGGGGCGTAGGTGCCCTGCTGGTACAGGGAGTATGTATTGCCGGTGCGCCGGATCTCATACCAGCGCACACCCGCGACACCGGGCGCCGCCTCAACGGATTGGTTGGTGACCAGCGTCTCATAATCCTTGAAATTGCGATAGGCCAGCCGCCAGGTCGGTCGCTGCCGGTAGGACAGAATATCCAGATACTGGGCGGGGTTGGTGATCCCGGGCTGCGGCAGGCAGTCGCGTGAGGTCGGCGCACACGGGAACACGGAGTCAAAGGCTGCCACGGGCAGCTGCGTGTTCAGTGTCAGGGATGCAGTGGGGGTGGAGCGCCACTTCACGCGCAGGTCCCAGATGTTCAACGCGTCGAAGGTCGCGCCATAGCCCGCGCCGTCATCCTGGGTCCCGACGATCGGAATGGCAGTGTCAGCCTTCGGCTTTTGCTTGCCATCGATATCGGCCGGGAGCAGCCCGTCACCCACCAGCGGGAGCAGGTTCGGGTCATTCCCATCAATGAAGAAGCTGACTGCCCGGGCCGGTTCCCCGTTGAGCATCTTGTTCTTTTCCAGCGCGTAGACTCCGATCCCGTACTCCACCGTGGGCCCGAATTCGCGGGTGGTCAGCACGTAGGAATCGGTCCATACCCCGTACTTGGGATAGTCCGGGAAATACTGGAAGTTCTCGGTCTCGAAGGCGTAGCGGTAGTATGAGCCTGTCGGGTCGCTGGTCGTCGAGACGGCCACGCAGTTCCAGAAGGGCTTGGTCGGGTCATCCAGCCCGCTGGTGGTGAACTGGCTCAGGAGCCAGCGGTCCGCGAACTGATCATGCAGCACGATTGGATCACCCGAGGGGTCGGTGCAATCCGGGACCGCGAAATTTGCCCATAAACTTCCGGTATCCACCGGTCCCAGCAGGAGGTTGCCCTGCTTGTCGTACACGCCGAAGACGAGATTGATCATCTCGACGTAGTGATTCGGCCCGACATCGCCCACCGGGTCAGGCGGGTTCACCCGGAAGCCAAACACATTGAAATTGTCCTGGTTGCTTAGCCCTTCAAAGTTCTGCATGGGGGCTGGGATCGCCAGCGAAGTGGGTCCAAGCGTTCGCAGCGAGTTCCCACCCTGCAGGGCGCTCTGGACAGCGGCATCGCCGGAAAATCCCCTGTCTGCCGGGATGGTGCCGCGGTCCGGGCGGATGTCACGGACCTCACCGGAGGACTGCAAGCGTGCGCCCGGGTGGGCTGCGGCGATATCTCGCAGCGCAGGTGAGACATCAAATGCAACCGCGGACGTGAACGTGGGATTGGGTCCACCCCTGGCGCGCGGGGCCGCATCCGCCGGAAATACAGCAAGCAGGCTGATCAGTATCACAAAGGTAACCAGTCGGGCAAGGACGCCTTTTATCTTCATTTGGTTTCTCCACTAGTTAAAAAGAACCCGATTTCTTGCATCGACATGAACCGGTGCTTGAACGCTGACGGGCACACCTCCTTTCAAATAAATCGAAAGGTCGAAAATACGGTGATGAAGCAGCTGTGGATCGACACGATGAGACGCGCCTCTTGCCCCCTGGAAGCCGGGAACGCTTAACCATTCTATAAAAAATCAACAGAAAATACAAGCGTACCCGGGTATTACCCGGTACAATTCATGGATCAGTTTATGGACGAAACTTACGGTCTGGATTTCGGCACCTCCAATTCCTCGATCGCCATCGTGCAGCATGGCTATGTGCGCGCCC
>CAZSPX010000456.1:0-2197 GCA_964608885.1 uncultured Anaerolineaceae bacterium
CGGGGGCGTCGATATTGAGCGCCGGGGAAGAGATGCGGACCCGGGCGTTCTGGATGGTGGCATCCGAGGCCAGCGTGATGCGGGTGGTCTGCTGGATGGGAATGTTCAGCGCGATCGGGATCTGCGATTCCACCGGGATGTTGGCAGTGATGCTGGCACGGTCCATCTTCTCGAAATTGGTGTACAGCCCGGAGAGGATATTGGTCCCGGCCGCGCTGGCATTGAGCTGGAGCATCTGGGTGGCCGTGAGCAGGTAAAAGAGGACGGCGATCAGCACGCCGTTCACGAGCAGGGAGAGCAGGCCGGTGATGGTCCAGAAGGCAGGGCCGAAGCGGAAGGCGAAGCGGGGCGGCGGCGCGGCCGCCGGGGCCTGCGCGGCGGGCGGAGGGGCAGGCGGAGGGACAGGAGCCCCGGCAGGGCGCGCCCGCGGCAGGCGCGAGAGCGGGGAGGGGTTGTGCTCGATCGTTTTCTCGAGCTCATCCTGGTTCTCAGCCTGGGAAAGGATGCTGCGCAGGCGGCTGCGCGGGTCTTGCTGGGGGTCGCGGGTCATGCTGCCTCCTCGGGGCCGGTCAGTTCGTGCAGCGGCGCGGCCTGCAAGATCCCTGGAAAGGCGGGTCAGAAAAATGCGCCCGGGGGCGTCTTTGCAGGGCGGGAACGCCGGTGGACGCAGCGGCCAGTGACAGGCCGCCGCGCCATTCGTAATCTTAACATAGATATTCAAGCGCGCAGGCGAATGAGGCCGGAAACGGCAGGAACTCCCCCGATCGTCCCGCTTGAAGGCCTATCTTATTTTGGCTATAATCAGCCCGTTCGTGGAGTACATGCAGGATGGAGGCAGAGTGAGCGAACAATTTCTGATCGCGGTGGTGGGCGCGGGCCCGGCAGGTCTGTTCGGAGCCCGGGAATTTGCGAACCAGGGGGCGCATGTTGCGCTCTTCAACCGGGATGTGAAACCGGGGGGCCTGGCGGAATACGGCATCTTCCCCACCAAGCACATCATGAAGGAGGGGCTGCGCAAGCAGTTCCGCCAGGTGATGGATAATCCCAATATCGATTATTTCGGGAACCTCAGCGTGGGGACGCAGGGCGACCTGACGCTAGAGGACCTGCAGGCGCTGGACTTCGACGCCATCCTGGTCACGGCGGGGGCGCAGGGCACCAAGTGGCTGGGGCTGCCGGGGGAGCATCTCCAGGGCGTCTATCACGCCAAGGATGTGGTCTACTTCTATAACAAGCTGCCGCCCTACGCGCAGAAGGAGTTCCGCTTCGGGAAGCGCTGCGCCATCGTGGGGGCCGGCAACGTGATGGTGGACATCGCCCATTACCTGATCCGCCACCAGCAGGTGGAGGAGGTCATCGCCATCGTGCGGCGCGGGCCGGTCGAAGTGAAATTCGACAAGAAGGAGATGGAGCACATCATCGCCAACCTCGATATCGCCGCCCTGGACGCGGAGATCGCGCGCGTCACGCCGGTGATGCAGGCCGCCGGACAGGACCCCGCGCATGCCCGGGCAGCCATCCTGGAGGCGCTGCCCAAGGCGGACCCGAAGCTCTCGGACACCCGCTTCCGCTTCGAATTCCTGGCCTCGCCCGTGCAGATGCTGGGCGACGAGCAGGGCCGCCTGACCCAGATCGAGGTCGAGGACAATATCCTCGTCCCGAAGGACGGCGACACGAAGGCCAAAGGCACCGGGAACAAGCGTCTCATTGACGTCGAGACCGTCGTCTTTGCCATCGGCGACAAGGTGGATGAGCTGTTCGGCCTGCCGGTGGAATGGAACGAGTTCGTCAAGACGCCCACGCCGAAGTTCCCGATCGAGGGCGTGTCCTACGAGTCGAACCTGGAGGGCATCTTCGTGGGCGGGTGGTCGCGCCAGGCCAGCCACGGGCTGGTGGGCTATGCCCGCAAGGACGGCATTAACGCGGCGAAGGCCGTGCTGCAGTACCTGCAGGGCCGGATGCCAAAGGGCGGGAGCCGCCAGGAAGTGCTCGACCGGGTCGCAGCGGTCCAGAAGAGGGTGGTCACCAAGGAGGACATCAAGCTGCTGGAATCGGTGGAGGCCGCGGAGGCCGCCCGGCGGGGGCTGGAGGAGTTCAAATTCGCGACCAACGAGGAAATGCTGGCCGCGATCGAATCGGTGAAGACGGCGTAAGTCAAAGCCCCTCTCCTGAAAATGGAGAGGGGCTTTTTCTTTTC
>CAZSPX010000457.1:0-2187 GCA_964608885.1 uncultured Anaerolineaceae bacterium
GTGTACCGCTACTCCACCACGAATGGCCTGACCTGGCTGTACGCTGACCTGAACGGTCCCATCACAGCCGGGGCGCTGCCGCCCAACCCTGGCAGGCTGACTGTGATTGGGACAGGCGATACAACCCCGCCTTCCGATCCCACCGGGCTGATCGTGACCGGGGCTTCGCCAAGCGAGATCAGCCTCGCCTGGGACCTGCATCCAAACTCGGCGGGGGACCTGGCGGGATTCGCGGTGTATCGGGACGGCGTCCAGATCGCGACACTGGTGGGTGCGGGAATGACGGCTTACACCGACTCGAATGTTTCGGAGGGAGGCACTTACACCTACACCCTGAAAGCCTTCGACAACAGCCTGAACTTCTCCGGCTTCTCGAACTCCGCCACCGCGACGGCCGAGCCGCGCACTGTGACCTTGGTCTTCAACCTGACCGTACCGGCTTCCACGGATGGCACGGGACGGACGGTGAACATCGCGGGATTCCTGGACCGTCTCAACGGCGGCTGGCCTCAATGGGATCCGGGCGGCGCGCCGCTCACGCGGGTGGACGCAACCCATTGGACCATCACGTTCACCGGATTCGAAGGCACTCAGATCGAATACAAATACACGCTCGGTGATTGGGACCATGTGGAGAAGGATGCCTCCTGCGGTGAGGTCGCCAACCGGCAGCTCACCCTGAGCTACGGTGCCACGGGGACCATGACGGTCAACGATGTGGTGGGGAACTGGCGCAACGTATCACCCTGTGGAAACTGATCCCCTTCAATTCCCCTGTGGCAGCCCGCCGATTTCGGCGGGCTGCTGTTTTGCAGGGGAAATATTCCCGCCTCCCACTGCATCAATAGACCAATATGAGTACCTTTGTCGCACAGGGGACTCATCTGGACTTAACCAAAAATTGATATAGTGGGACACCCATGCCCGTTCCTGGGTGTCCCGGAAACCCTGCCCGTTCCTTATTTATTCCCGGGCAGCCAGATGTACAGCTTTAGTGTTGGAGTCAATGGAAAAAACTCCCGATCCCAGCCTATCGAAGCTCAAGAATCGCCTGCAGCGTTTGCGCGCAGGTGTCCGGCGCGTACTTCCGTACGCTTTGACCGCGGTCGTCGCCTTCGCGGCCTTCCTGATCTTTTACTGGCTTGCGATCCGGCCTCGCGAACTGACAGGGGAATACGTCAGCGAGACCATTGCCTCGGCGATGGCCTCAGCCACTCCCGCCCCCGCTTATTCAGCCCAGGTATATAAGATCATCCAGCCCTCGCTGGTGCTCATCCAGACCCGCAGCCCCCATGAGGGTCAGGAGGATGACTTTGGGTTGGGCAGCGGTGTGGTCGTTGACCAGAATGCCAGCATCCTGACCAGTCTCCACGTGGTGGCGGGCGCGGATGCCATTGAAGTCACCTTTGCAGATGGTACGAAATCCGCCGCGCAGGTGGTTTCCAGCCAGCCGGAAAACGATATTGCCGTTCTGCAGCCCGAGCAGCTTCCCCCGCTCGTGGTCCCGGCCGTCCTGGGCAGCCCGGGTTCAATGCGCATCGGGGACGAAGCCTATGCGGTTGGGAATCCCTTCGGCCTTTACAGTTCCATGAGTTCCGGGGTGATCTCTGGTTTCAACCGCTCCTTCCAACCCTCGGGCAGCGATATCGAGCTTAAGGGGCTGATCCAGGTGGATGCGGCTGTGAACCCGGGCAATTCGGGCGGGCCGCTGCTCAACCGGGATGGCTTTGTCATCGGCATCGTCACCGGGATCATCAATCCCACCAAGGAGAATTTCTTCGTGGGCATCGGCTTTGCCGTGCCCATCACAGTCGCGGTCGGCGGGTCTGGCTCGCCGCCTTTTTAACTTATGAACCAGACAAGGAGTTGGCAGATGGACCCCAGTGAGAACCGCAAACCCATGGAACGCGTGCTTTATGAAGTGAAGAAGATCATCGTCGGGCAGGACCACTTGCTCGAACGCCTGGTGGTGGCGCTACTGGCACGCGGGCACATCCTGGTGGAAGGCGTCCCGGGCCTGGCCAAGACCATGGCCATCAAGACGCTGGCTGAGGCGATCGGCGGCGAGTTCAAGCGGATCCAGTTCACCCCGGACCTCGTCCCTGCGGACCTCGTGGGCACGCGCATCTATAACCAGAAGTCCGGCGAGTTCGACTTTGTTGGCGTCAGCCTGGCTCGATCTGGTTT
>CAZSPX010000458.1:0-2182 GCA_964608885.1 uncultured Anaerolineaceae bacterium
CCTCGTTGGCCAGGTCGATAATGCGCTTGACGCGCGGGGTGATAAAGATCTGCCCAGCGCCTCCCCCGAAGATATTGGCCTTGGGGCTGGCGCGCAGGGTGGCGTCGAGGCGCTCAGTAAGGGCTTCGGCGGAAACATTCAGCCGCTCCAGGATCTGCGGGATCACACCACCCGGCTGCTCGATCAGCGCCAGCAGCATGTGCTCGGTGTCGATCTGGTTGTGCCCGTAGCGCTGGATGATCTCCGCGGCGCGCTGGGCCGCCTCCTGGGCTCGTTCGGTAAATCGATCAAATCGCATCATAGGGGGTTTGTCCTCCTTAATATATACGGTCACGTACAGGACGTGCGGTCATTATAACAAACTCCCCGCCCCGGCCCGTTGGCGGGGCGTATGAGTCCTGTTAGATTCAAGTTAAATTCTGTGGTTTATAATAGCCCGAATGGCCTCGATCCCCATCCCGGCCCGGGCCGGAACCCATGCCCACCTGCGCCCTCTCAACATCCTGCGCGACCTGCCGGCTGTCGCGGACCTGATCGAACTGTGCTTCTCCGACACGATGGACCGCGAAGGCCAGCGCTACGTGCAGGATATGCGCCGCGCCGGGCGGGATGATCGCTTCCTGCGCTGGGCCACTCGCATGGCCGAGACCACCTCCCTGCCGCTGACCGGCTACGTCTGGGAGGAGAACGGGAAAATGGTGGGCAACGCCAGCCTGGTGCCTTTCCGCCACCGGGGACGCAGGCTGTACCTGATCGCGAACGTGGCTGTCCACCCCGGCCACCGGCGGGGCGGCATCGCCAAAGCCCTCACGGAGAGATGCCTGGATCACGCCCGCGAGCGCAGGGTCAGCTCCATATGGCTGCACGTCCGGGATGACAACCCGGGCGCCATCCGGCTGTATTCCATCCTGGGGTTCCGGGAGCGCGCCCGCCGCACCGCCTGGCAGGGCAGGGGCGACTTTGCCGCCGCCGGGCCGGCTTCCAGCCTGGCCATCACAGACCGCCCGGGGCAGCACTGGCCGCAGCAGCTTGATTGGCTGAAGCGCGCCTATCCCGAATCACTGGCCTGGTACCGCTCATGGAACTTTTCCTCCCTCCAGCCCGGGTTGTGGAACTGGCTGGTCACCACCTTCATGGACCTCAACATTCGCCAGTGGAGCGCGATGGCAAAGGGCACGCGGGCGCCGGAGGGCATCCTCGCCTGGATCCCCGCCGGGGCAGAATCCAACGGCCTCTGGCTGGCGGCGCCTCCCAACCCCCGGCCGGACGCCATCACCGGGCTGCTGCTGCATGCCCGGCAAGCCCTTGCCCAGCACCTGCACCTCAGCCTGGATTACCCGGCAGGTGAATCCGAGGAGGCCATCCGCCTGGCGGGCTTCAGCCCCATCCGCACCCTGATCTGGATGCAGTATATGGGCGCCCCCTGATGAGAATTCCATCCCGAAGGTCACAACCTTCGGGATGTTTTTGCGTATTCATAAAGGAAAGGAGATCAAATGACCAAATTCATCATCCGTTGGGTGATCAACGGCATCGCCTTGTATGCGGCCATCTTCCTGCTGGCCGGCCGCGGCGTGACCTTCACCGGTGACTGGGTTTCGATCATCTGGCTGGCGCTCATATTCGGGCTGATCAATGCATTCCTGCGCCCGCTCATCAACGTCCTGACCTGCCCGCTCATCATCCTGACGCTGGGGCTGTTCACCCTGTTGATCAACACCCTGCTCTTCTGGCTGACCGGCGTGATCGGGCAGTCCTTCAGCCTGGGACTGAGCGTGGACGGCTTCTGGCCAGCCTTCCTCGGCGGGCTGATCGTCAGCGTGGTCAGCATCGTGCTCAGCATGTTCTTCCACGACGGGAAGCGCGTGCGCCGGCACTCGTAACCTCGACGCCTTACCAATGAAAACGTCCCGAAGAGATCTTCGGGACGTCGCTTTTTTGGGGAAATTGGGCTATTAGGTGTCCAGCAGCCCCGGCAGGCCGCCGGAGGAGCCTGCCATGCGCACGGCGCGCAGGATGGCCTCGCTCAGCGCCTCAGCCGCGAAGGTCCCCAGGATGGACACATCCACAGGGGAGCGGCCCCCGGTGGACAGTGCAAAGACCGTGTCGCCATCCCACATCGTATGCGAGGGACGGATGCAGCGCGCGATGGCATCCTGTGCCATCTGCGCCACCTTGGTGG
>CAZSPX010000459.1:0-2174 GCA_964608885.1 uncultured Anaerolineaceae bacterium
GACGTCTCGGCCTACATCCCCACCAACGTCATCTCCATCACCGACGGGCAGATCTACCTCGAGTCCAACCTCTTCAACGCCGGCATCCGCCCGGCGGTGAACGTGGGCATCTCGGTCTCGCGCGTGGGCGGCGACGCCCAGACCAAGGCCATGAAACAGGTGGCTGGGCGCCTGCGCCTCGACATGGCCGCCTACCGCGAGCTGGCCGCCTTCGCCCTGATGGCCTCCGACCTCGACAAGGCCACCCAGCAGCAGCTCAACCGCGGCCAGCGCATGCAGGAGATCCTCAAGCAGCCGCAGTACGCCCCCGCCTCGCTCGCCGAGCAGGTGACCGTCATCTTCGCCGGGACCAACGGCTTCGCCGACCAGGTCCCCGCCGACAAGATGGCCCAGTGGCAGCGCGACCTCACCCGCTACATGGAAACCTCCTACCCCGAGATCGGCAAAGCCCTCGAGGAGAAGAAGATGATCACGGACGAGATCCGCGAGCAGCTCATGAAGGCCCTCGACGCCTTCCGCGCCGGCTGGCAGGCGGCCTGACCCATGCCATCCGCACGAGAGATGCGGCTTCGCATCAAAAGCGTCAAGAACATCTCGCAGGTGACGCGCGCCCTGGAGGCCGTCAGCGCCGCCAAGGTCCGCAAAGCCGTGCAGGCCGTGACGGCCACGCGCGCCTATGCCTCCAAGGCCTGGCAGGTGCTCACCCACGTCGCGGCCCAGCCGGGACGCGAGAGCCTGCACCCCCTGCTCACGCAGCGTTCCAGGCCGAAGCATGCCCTCGCCATTGTTCTGACGGGAGATCGCGGCCTGGCGGGCGCTTATAACACCAACGTCATCCGCTTCACCGCCCAGCACTTTGACGGGTATCCCATCCCGGTCAAGTACATCGCGGTGGGCCGGAGGGGGCGCGACCTGCTCCTGCGCCGCCGCAAGGACCTCATCGCCGAGTACACCAACCTGCCGGCTGCCCCCGCCTTCATGGACGTCTCCGCCATCGGGCGCATGGCCGTGGACGAGTTCCTGCGGGGCGAGGTGGACGAGGTCTTCCTCGTCTATACCGACTTCGTCAACATGGCCCGGCAGAACGCCACCATGAAGAAGCTGCTCCCCCTGGAGGTCTCCAGCGGGGACGGGCTGGTGATGGACGTACACCAGTCCCGCGGTCCCGCCGCGGCCTACGAGTACGAGCCCGACCAGCGCGAGATCCTCGACCAGATCATCCCGCGCTTCACGGCCCTGCAGGTCTACCAGGCCGTGCTGGAATCGCTGGCGAGCGAGCACGCCGCCCGCATGGTGGCCATGCATGCCGCCACCGACAACGCAAAAGAACTGGCTGGCGCCTACCAACTGGAATACAACAAGATGCGCCAGCAGACGATCACGAACGATATCCTGGACATCGTGGGCGGCGCGGAAGCGCTTTCCCATTAACCTCTGGAGGTAAAGATCATGGCAAAATCAACGGGCCGTGTGGTGCAGATCCTGGGCGGCGTGGTGGATGTGGAGTTCCCCGAGGGCGACATCCCCGCGCTGTTCGAGGCCATTGAAGTGGAGCGCCCCGGCCAGGAACCCCTGATCCTGGAAGTGGAAAAACACCTGGGCGATAACTGGGTCCGCACCGTCTCGATGGACTCCACCGACGGCCTGCAGCGCGGTTTCGCGGCGCGCGCCACCGGAGCGCCCATCACCGTCCCGGTGGGGGCCGCCACCCTGGGCCGTGTCTTCAACGTGCTCGGCAAGGCCGTGGACCAGCGCGGTCCCGTGGAGGCCACCCTGCGCTATCCCATCCACCGCCCCGCGCCCCCCTTCGCGGAGCAGTCCACCCGCGTCGAGGTCTTCGAGACCGGCGTCAAGGTCATTGACCTGATCGCCCCCTTCACCAAGGGCGGCAAGACCGGCATCTTCGGCGGCGCGGGCACCGGCAAGACCGTCATCATCATGGAGCTGATCCGCTCCGTGGCCACCGAGCACGAGGGCAACTCCGTGTTCGCGGGCGTGGGCGAGCGCACCCGCGAGGGCACCCAGCTCTACCGCGAGATGATCGAATCGGGCGTGATGAAGGACACCGTCATGGTGTACGGCCAGATGAATGAGCCTTCCGGCGTGCGCCTGCGCGTGGCCCTCTCGGCGCTCTCGATGGCCGAATACTTCCGCGACCAGGGCCGCGACGTGCT
>CAZSPX010000460.1:0-2151 GCA_964608885.1 uncultured Anaerolineaceae bacterium
ACTCGGTCATCGAGGCGATGGCCTGCGGGCTGCCGGTGGCGGGGTTCGACAGCGGCGCGCTGACCGAACTGGTGGCGGGAGATGCGGGAAGGGTGGTCCCTTATGGCACGAATCCCTGGAAGTTGGAGACACCGGACATCCCGTCATTGGCCGAGGCCGCAAGGGAGATACTGGAGGACCAGCCTCGCTTCCGCAAGGCGGCGCGCGCCCGCGCCGAGGCTGAGTTCGGTGCGGACCGGATGGTCGAAGCCTATCTGAGTGTCCTGCTGGAGGAATGAATGGGGGAAGGCATGCTCACGCGCGCAACCAGGGCTGAAGGTCTCAGCCGCAACAGAAGCCATGATTTTCTCTGGCTGAGCCTGCTGCTCTTCCCGGTGCTGCTGATCGCCTTCCTGCTGCCGCTCACGCCGCAGGACTACTGGTGGTACCTGCCGCTGGGACGGAGCATCGTCGAGAACGGCTCAGTCCCGGGCGTGGATACGTTCACATTCACCCGGGCGGGGCAGCCGATCTATTACCAGGCCTGGCTCTCGGCGGTGGTCTTCTGGCTGGTCCACCAGCTGGGAGGCCTGACGCTGACCTTCCTGCTGCGGGGGATCACGCTGGCGCTGACGTTCGGACTGCTGTGGGGGCTGATGCGGGGCGAGGGGAAATTCCAGCAGCCCGCGGCGCTGGTCACGTTCTTCACGGCGCTGGGGACGAGCAACAACTGGTCGGTGCGGCCGCAGATGCTGGTGTACCCGCTGTTCGCCCTGACACTGTGGGTCCTATACGACTGGCTGCGCGGGGAGGGGAAACGGCTGTGGCTGCTGCCGGTCACCAGCCTGCTGTGGTGCAACCTGCACGGCTCCTTTGTGCTGTTCTTCTTCCTGGTATTCAGCGCGCTGCTGCTCGGCCGCGGGGACCGCAGGCGGCTGCTCCCGTGGGCGCTGGCGGCGGGGGCCATGCTGCTGCTCAACCCGCGCGGCCCGCTCATCCTGCGGGATACGGCCGACATGCTGATCTCACCGTCCAACCAGGGCTTCAGCACGGAATGGCTCCCGCCGGTCAACGCGGGCTGGCAGATGAACCTGTTCTTCGGATGGGTGCTCCTGCTCATCCCGCTGGCGGCGGCCTCCTCGAAACGGCTGTCGCTGCTGGAGTGGGTATGGCTGCTGGTCTTCGGCTGGCTGGCGTTCTCGGGAACGCGCTACGTGATCTGGGCGCTGATGCTGATGGGACTCTTCACGGCTACCTGGCTCTCAGGCTGGACATGGAGGCCATTCGAGGGCGCGAAGTCCGAAGGCTCGCCGGGGCTGAACATTGCGATCGGGGGGCTGCTGCTTTTCGGGAGCCTGGCGGTCTTGCCGGGGCTGCGCGAACGCTGGTGGCCGGCGGCGCCGCTCCCGTATGAAGCGGCCACAACGCCGGTGGAGGCAGCGGATTGGCTCAAGGGTCACCCGGAGCTGCCGGGGCCCATGCTCTCGGATTATGCCTTCAGCAGCTATCTTGAATACGCGCTGCCGGAGCGGCCGGTGTGGATCGACACGCGCTTCTCGAACTACCCGGAGGAGCAGTGGAGGCGCTTCCAGGCACTGGCCGCGGCAGACCCTGAATGGCCCATGATTTTGAAGGAGGAGGGCATCAACCTGGTCATGCTGGCGCGGGCCACCGAGCCGCGGCTGATCGAGGCCATGTCCCGCGAGGCGGAATGGCGGCAGGCCTACGCGGATGCAGATGCGGTGATCTTCTCAAGGGTGGAGGCGCTGCCATGAAGACCTATCGCGGGCGGCTGGCCCTGCAACAGAGGATCCTGCCCTCCTACCGGGTGCCGTTCTTCGACCTGCTGGCGCAAGCCTGTGAGGGAGGATTAAGCGTATTTGCCGGAGAGGCCCGCCGGGAGGAGAATGTAAAGCCGGGAGTGCCGCAGAGGGCAGAACACACACGCGCGCAGAACCTCCACGCGCTGGGAGGACATTCCTACCTGCTGTACCAGCGCGGACTGCTGGAATGGCTGGAACGGAGCAGACCCGACGCCGTGATCATGGAGGCCAACCCGCGGCACCTATCCACCCCCGCAGCGATGAGGTGGATGCACGCGCGGGGGAAGCCAGTGCTGGGCTGGGGACTGGGGTCGCCGCCTGTCACGGGTCCATTGGCGAACCTGCGAGG
>CAZSPX010000461.1:0-2150 GCA_964608885.1 uncultured Anaerolineaceae bacterium
GGTCGCGCCCTTCACGAGGGCGCCATTTTTGTCGATCACCACGAAATGCGGGCCTTTCGTTCCGGTATTCCAGGTGAGGATCGCTTTTCCTCCGCTCAGGCTGTTGACCACCGGATAATTACTCGAGGTGTTTTCAAGCAGCAGCGGGATCGGGCCGACCACCTGCGTGCCGTTCGAATTGCGGACCGCATACTCGAGGGTTACCACGTTCTGCCAGGTCAATATGAAGCGGTTGGCGTCGGTCCCGGCGATCCCCGGGGAATACCTCGTTCCGTAAATGCTCCACACAGGATCATTCGTTATGTTGGTCGGCCCTGTCAGGCGTACACCAAACTTGTCGAATGTTGCCATGTAGATGTTTATATTACATTGGCCGGAGGAGGTGCGGCACATAGTGCGGCGCCACGCCATGGCCAGTGTGCCGTCTGGGGCGGCTGCCACCGCCGGGGTATCATCCCGCGTCCAGGTCCCGCCCGACACGCCGTTATTCGATAAGAACCTGACAGGGACAACCGGACTCCCATCATCAAAACTGACGATGGTGTACTGGATGGATTCCGGCCCCCAGACTTCGATGGGGGAGTAGGTCTCCCAGGCGTAAAAATAATTTCCGTTGGGCAGGGTTGTCACGGCGGGGTGATGGCCGTCCGTGCCGGCTGGGCCGGGTTTGGACAGGCTGCCTTCCCCGGGACCTTCGAGCAGGAAGCCCATGGATTCGTCCTGCGCATCCCCAAAGACATTGGCAAAATCAGCCGGTAAGGCGGCCTTCAAGGAGACGCTCCGTTTGGTGGAGGGATGCAGTGACGAGGCCGCGCTGAGCGTTGTCGTAATGGTGTTTCCTCCCGCTGTTGGATAGCGGGCGATGAATTTGAACTCTGCGCCCTGCGCAAGCGGGCCGGTGTCCACCTTCCCGTCCGTGTCCGTGTCCGTCAGAGGTGGGTTTCCGGGCGCATCCTGTAATAAATCGGTCCAACTCCCGGTGATGGTAAAGTCGAAGGTGTCCGCTCCATTCGTACCGGTGTTGTACAGTGTGAGTGGGAAATCCGTGTTTGAACCGGTATGCAAAAACCCGGAGCTTTGCAGAGGACCCAATGCAACCCGGGCGGTCGGCGTGGTGGGATACGTGATAACAAGGTTCTTCTGAGTGCTACCATAGGTAATGTACTTAAGGCCGAACTCTCCAAAGATGGACTCCAGCCCTTTCATCCCACTGGCCAGGTTCATATCGCTGGCATACCGCAGGGAGATATCCCCATTCTCGTAAAGTATGGCTTCAAAGGATACGATCTTTTCATACTCATCAAAACCGACATCCCGCCACTCCAGAACGAAGAATCGGTTTGGCGCGTCGCCGCCCCGGGCATAGTGGATGGACCCGTGATAGGACGGGAACACCCAGGTTGGTCCCACGAACAAGTCTGTCCAGTACACCGCGATCAGGTTGTTGGGCGGGCGGGAATCCAGCAAATTAACAGGTGGAAGGGATGTATCCGGGCCGTCGAAGGTGATCAGTCCGTTGGTGCTGAAAAAGAGTTGGGAATGTTTAACGCCGTAAAAGGGAAAATCAAAACCGATATCCACAGGGCCGGAGGCCGCGTCATTGCCGTATAAGCCGCTGTTCACCGTGCCGGGGACCCAGACATAGGCAGCGGAATCATCCCACCTGTAACCGAAAGAGTCCGGGCCGCCGGAGCTGAGGGGTTCGGCCTCCTGCGCCTCAGGCTCCACAGGCTCCGTTTGGAGCAGGGATTCGTATTCCCGGATGCACTCCAGCGGCAGGGCCTCGAGGAGTGAGGGGTCCTGCATCCGCTGTGGGTCGAAGGGCGGGCAGCCCGGCTCGCTGTCCTGGCGCGGCGGTGCGGCCTGGACGGGTGCGGCGGGCGCAATCACAAGGCTGAGAAGGACCAGGATGGCGACAAGAAGCATGGGTTTGCGAGGCATGGGTTCTCCCGTGATGACGTGATCGTCAAAAAGCTCAAGCTCCCGAAGTCTTAAAGGCTTCGGGAGTCTTGAGCCGGTTACGGGCTACGGATCGCAGGTCACGGATGGGACCCAGTAGCCCAGGGTTGCCAGGGCGGGGATGGTATCGCTGCGCTGGCAACTCAGATTGCCCGCCGTGTCGTAGAACTTGAGCGTCACGCTGGCGGGGC
>CAZSPX010000462.1:0-2145 GCA_964608885.1 uncultured Anaerolineaceae bacterium
CTCAAGGAAGGGGTGTCCGTGGTCTCGGCCCCGCAGAAGCCGAAAGCGCTGGAAGTTCTCTTGCGTATAGCAAGTGAGCGTGGGTCGGAGATGACGCTGGTGGGTCGCGACCTCCAGGCGCAGCCAGTCCGGGGCTCGCTGGATGGGCAGTCACTGCACATACTCCTGGATGATAAGAAGCGGCATTTCCGCCTGCCTCTCCTGGGCGCGCACCAGCTGACCAACGCGGCCACCGCCTATGCGGCCCTCAAGGTGAGCGGGCTGCGCCTCACCGAAAAGGCCATCCGGGAGGGGTTTGCAAACGTGAGGTGGCGGGGCCGCTTCGAGGTGGCCCGGCGCGAGCCGCCCGTGGTCTTTGACTCGGCGCACAACGACGACTCCTTTGCCCGGCTGCGCGAGACGCTGGACACCTACTTCCCCGGCCGGCCGCTGCACCTGATCTTTGGCGCCTCGGAGGACAAGAACATCCCCGGGATGCTGCGCGAGATCAAGCGGCGGCCCGTGGACCTGGTCCTGACGCGCGCCGACCACCCGCGCGCCCTGCCTCCGGAGCGCCTGACCGAACTGGCCGGGGAGGCCGGGCTCCCGCATGTGACCATCCTGCCGGTGGAAGCCGCCCTCTGGCACGCCCTGGCGCGGGCGCGGATGGATGGCGGCATCGTCCTCTCGGCGGGCTCCATGTTCGTCACTGCCGAGGTGATGGCGGCCTGGGAGAAGCTGGCCTCCAGACCCGCAAGGTCTCCGGCGGGATCGATCATCAAGAACGGCGATTGAGACCTGCGCGGGGTGTCGGATTGCGGGCGGGGCAGACCTTTGGGCTCTGCCCATTACAGGATACAATACAGACATCCCCGTTAGTTTGCGAATGGATTATAGATGAACCACGAATGGAATGAAGAAGAGGATAATTTCAACCTGGCGCTCTCGCAGCGGACCGAGGAGCTGTACCGCATCCCCAACCGGGAGACGGACGGGCAGGGCCTGATCGAAGCGGCGGTCCTTCCGCTGCGCGACATGGTCATCTTCCCGCGCATGGTCTCGCCCATCTTTGTGGGCCGCGAGTCTTCCCTGCTGGCCGTGCAGGAGGCCCAGCACAAGGAATTGACCGTCATCGGCCTGACGCAGAAGGACTCCGAGATCGAGAATCCCGGCGCCAACGATTTCCTGCCGGTGGGCGTGGAGATGGCCGTGGGCCGCCTGCTGCAAATGCCGGACGGCTCGCATTCGGCGCTGGTGCAGGGACGCCGCCGTGTCGAGATCGTGGAATTCCTGCGCACCCAGCCTTACCTCAAGGTCCGGGCGCGCGTCATCTTCGAGCCTTCCTCCCCGGACCGCCAGACCCAGGCGCTGATGCGCAACGCGCTGGACCTCTTCGAGCGCTGCGTGCAGCTCGACCGCTCCATCCCCGAGGAGGCGCACGTCTTCGCCATGAACATCTCGGAGCCGGGCTGGCTGTCGGACATGATCGCCACCTCGCTCTCGCTGACCCTCGAGGCGCGGCAGGCGCTGCTCCTGATGGTGGACACCCGCACCCGCCTCCAGCAGCTCAACACCATCCTGGCGCAGGAGGTGGATGTGCTGGAGCTGGAGGACGAGATCCATTCCCGTGTGCAAAATGAGGTGGACCGCAGCCAGCGGGAGTATTACCTGCGCGAGCAGATGCGCCAGATCCAGAACGAGCTGGGGGAGGGGGATGTCTTCTCCCGGGACGTGACCGAGCTGAGGAACAAGGTGCAGGCCGCCAACCTGCCCGAGGAGCCGCGGCTGGTGGCCCTCAAGGAGATCGAGCGCCTCAACCAGATGCCACCCATGGCGCCCGAGGTGGGGATCATCCGCACCTACATTGACTGGATCGTGGACCTGCCCTGGAGCACCGCCACCCCCGACAACCTGGATGTCAAGAACGCGGCGCGCGTGCTGGAGCGCGACCACTTCGGCCTGAAGAAGCCCAAGGAGCGCATCCTTGAATATATCGCGGTGCGCTCGCTGAAGCCCCGCAAGGAGCGCCAGCCCATCCTGTGCTTTGTGGGCCCGCCCGGCACCGGCAAGACCTCGCTGGGGCGCTCCATTGCCGAATCGCTGGGGCGCAAGTTCGTGCGCGTCTCGCTGGGAGGCGTGCGCGACGAGGCCGAGATCCGCGGCCAC
>CAZSPX010000463.1:0-2134 GCA_964608885.1 uncultured Anaerolineaceae bacterium
ATCCCAGCGCTCCTGCTGCTCCTCGTCGGTGAGCTTGTCCCAGTTGGGGTCCTTCGCCTCGGTCACACGCAGCTGCGTGAGCCCCACGATCTCCTTCCACATCCAGTCGGGTAGAACCGATTTATACGCCTTGAGCGCCTCCAGCGCGGCGTCGGGCGCGAGCGAGTCGACCTCGAAGTTCTCCTCGTCCACCCTCAGGTTGAGCAGGGCGCTGCGCTGTGTGGAGGGGCTGGGGGAGGCGAGGCCCTTCAGGTGCCAGGCCACCTTCTCCTTCCATTGCGGGTCTGCCGAGGAGGCCAGCCTGGGGTCGGTAGGGGCGTGCACGGGGCTGGTGTAGACCGCGCGTGTCTTCCCGGCGAGGGCGGAGATGGATGAATCGTCCAGCTTCTTCAGGTCGGCGGCGATGTCCGCGCTGCGCAGGTTGACGAGCAGGTCCTTGGGGTTGGCCCATGAGCCGTGGGCGCTGGCGTAGCGCATCCCCGAGAAGTGGATGACCATATACTGCAGCCAGAGGGGGTAGCGTGCGGGCTGGGAGGTGAAACGCTGGACGATCTCTTCCAGCAACTGCTGATGGTTCTTGGAGGCCAGCGAGGCTGTATATTCCTCCAGCTTCCAGGCGGCCACCTGCTGCGGGGTGAGCGGCGCGTCCAGCTTGAAGTCGGTGACGAAGGCCTCCTCCGGCGTGTTGAGGGTCTGGTCAAAGGCGCGGATCTGCGAGGCGAGCTTGTCGGCCTCGGCCTGGATGGGGGCGATCTTGGCGGGGTCTGTTGCCTTGCGGCGCGCGGAGGCGATCTGGTCATTCAGGTCCGTCAGGCGCGGCGCGACCTGCGTCTTGCCGCGCGTGGCGGCGTCCTGTGCGTTGAACAGCTCTAGCTTGCGCTTCTCGATCTTGTCGAAGGAGGCCAGGAAGGCCCGCAGGCGGTCCAGCTCCGCCTGGGCCATTGCCAGCGCTGCCTGGAGCTGGACAAGCTCCTGCCCTTCCTTGGTCAGGCCGGGATGAGCCGGGTTGTTCTCCTGGATGGCGGCGATGCGCCGCTGCTTGGAGTTGACGAGCCGCTGGTTCTCGTCGCGGTGGCGCTCCCACTCGTAGATGCGGTCGGAGACGAAGTACTTCTCCTTGCGCACGTCCCTGTACTTGAAGCTGGTCACGAAGGTCTGGTGGAGCTGGTTGATGCGCGCCAGCTCGCCCTCGTCCACCGGCCTGAAGGTGGCGTACTCGGGGCGCGCATCCGGCTTGAGGAAGTAGGCACGCCGTGAAGCATAGGTCTTGTAGGAATCCTGCACGGCCTTCTTGCGCGCCGCGAGGTACTCGTTCTGGAGGGGGGTGAGGTCGGCGCTCTTGTACTGCGCCCACAGGTCGATCTCTTTGTAGTAGATCAGGAACTCGCGCAGCTTGGTCTCGCGCAGGGGATAGATGGTCTTGAGCAATACATCGTTCTGCCACTGGAAATAAGGCTGGTCCGCCATTAAAAACCTCCGCATGCCTTTAAGAAGGATCGGGACGCGGCAATTGTATTCCAAAGCGGGGAATCGAGAGGAGGGCAGTTGCGGAGGGGGAAAGGCAGAACACGACCGGGAGGCGATGAGGAATGCCAGGAACCAGGCCAACAGGGAGGATTCGATTCGAAAAATTCGAATATGAAACGAATACCCCCGACCGGTAGATGTGGGGGTCGGGGGGCGAAAAAATGGGTGGGGAAGCCCATATATAGGGGTTCGCGTAGAGGAACGAATGTCAGAGTCAGCCCGCTCAGGGTGCTTCGCGAGGGGGAGGCTGTCCGCGAAGACCCTCGACCCGCGTGGAAGACCCTCGCCGAGCGGGTTTTCTTATAGATGCGCATAGGATTCTCCTTTTGTGAATTGGCGCTCTCGGACGAATCCTATATAGCAAATATGTTCTATTTAAACAAGGGCAAAATGAGCCGTTTTTCGAATTTGTCCACTCCATGCTCTCCATCCACACAGTGCACAATTTGTAAGGTTGATGGGACCCCCTCGATCCCCCCTGACCCGTTCGCTTTGCTCAGGGCGCTTCGCGGAGGGGGGAAGGTCTACGACCCTGTCCCAGAGTAATGCTTCAGCCCGAAGCGCCAGATACGGTAGGCGAGGAAGAGAAATACCCCTGCCACCACGG
>CAZSPX010000464.1:0-2119 GCA_964608885.1 uncultured Anaerolineaceae bacterium
CCAAGGGCGCGTCCCAGCCCGTTCCGCAGCGGGGCGCTCAACTTCGGCGGGTTTTGGATGAGCGCCGCCAGCATTGCAGCCGGGAGCTCTCGCTCCATGGCGGCCCGCTCCAGGCTGGACAGTTCCCGCCTCGGTAGGTCGGCAATACAGAGGCCCGCCAGCGTCAATGCCCGTGCCTGCTCCTCAGCTGTGGAGCCCAGGCCGGCCACGAAGCGGATGAACTCGCTCGGGCGGTCGTCGTCTCCGGCGATCGCCAGATATCCCGCCGCCAGCCGCACCGGCTCCACCCACATATCATCCCCCAGCCGGGCCGCCAGGTGGCTCCTCAGTGAGTCTTGGCCTGCCGGGGTAAAGCGGCTGGCCAGGTACCGCCCCGCCAGGAACTCCCGGAAGGTGCGGTGGGTAAAGAAGCCGTAACGCCCGTTTTCCTCCTCCAGCAGCCCGCCCCGGTCGGCTGTGCGCCGGACGAACTGGCGCGCCCTCTCTCGTGCCGCTTCTTCCTCCTGTGGCTCACCAAACCCATCCCAGATGGCATCCAGCAGCTTCTGCTCCGCCGGGTCCTCCAGCCCCGCGCTGTGCATCTTGAAGGCGATCAGGGAGATCAGCCGGCAGCGCGTTTCCCAATCGCGTTTCAACCCGGCTGCATCCTCGCCCTCGTGATAGGGTTCCGTCAGGATGATGCGCACCGCGTGCTCATACAGGTCCGCCCGCTGCTTGGGCAGCTCTCGCTGGTTGTAATGCACCAGCGCAAAGATGGTCGTCATCAGCGGCGTCACGGCCAGGGCCTTCACACGCTCGTCGCTGGCGGTTAGCCGCCGGATCAGGTCGCGCGCTTGCGCCGCGGCCTCATCCCGTTCGTAGGCCGCCTGGCACCAGCTGGTAATCAGCGTATCCCGCTCTTCCGGCGTCAGGTTTTGCACCTCGCACTTGCGGAAGCCCGGAAGTGCCGCCTCCCCAAAATAAGCCGTCGTGCGCGAGGTCACCATGTAACGGTTGCGCCCGTTTGCCTTGAAGTCCCGCGCCAGTTGCTCGATCGCTCCCCGTATCAGCGGGCGCGCCTCCGGGTCCACCTCATCCACCCCGTCCAGCATCAGCAGGCAGCCCTTCTTCTCAAAGAGCTCCCGGAAGAAGTCGGAAGGCAGGTCTTTCAGGCTCGGGTGCTTCTCGATCAGGTGGGCGCGCATGAAGTCCAGCAGCGTTTGCGCCGAATGTCCGCGCTTCTCCGCCTGGCAGTAGCGGTTGAAGGCCCGCAGCGGCACCAGCACGGGCACGGGCGGTGGGGTTCCGGTTGCCGTCGCGAAGACACGCATCTCCTCCGTTAGCTTTTTCGGTTCCAGGCGTGCGCGCGCTGTGGCCAGCCCTGCCCATTGCAGCAGCGTGCTCTTGCCTGAGCCGGCCGCCCCTACGATCGCCAGCCTCGCCGATTTCCCCAGGGCGCCGGTCAGGTCCGTCACCTCGGCCTGCTCCCTCATCTCCAGCCCCGGTCCTTCCTCACGCCGTGCGCCCTCTTGTTTTTTCGGGAGGGCCGTACTCTTCTCGGCCTCCGGTACCATGCGGATCGATACGTACGCCTGGTCCAGCTCGGGTGTGTCAATCCCGCGGGCGCGGGTGTCCAATCCGCGGAATTTGAAGTGCCGGTAATCCTCGATCACCCGTTCGAGGTACAGGCCCAGGAAATCGCTGTCACTTTTGTCCAGGAACCTCCTGGCCCGTTCTTTTTCCT
Organism: uncultured Anaerolineaceae bacterium; assembly: GCA_964608885.1. Lineage (GTDB taxonomy): Bacteria > Chloroflexota > Anaerolineae > Anaerolineales > Villigracilaceae > JACPVF01. The sequence continues at coordinate 1,724 of CAZSPX010000464.1, forward strand.
TATCCTCCCATGCACCCATCCAGCCTTTCAGCGGAGCCCGGAGTAAATACCACACGACCAGCACGAACAGCACGGCAGCCGCAAACCACACGCCGTAGTTCGCGATCGCGGCCCGCAGCCAATCCCAGTTCTCCTGCACCCCGGGCGGCAGCACTGGCACCTGCGTGGGCGTGGGTGGCGGCGTCGGTCCCTGTGCATGGACCGATCTTGCCGGAAGTGAGAGTAAAAAGCTAAGCAAAAGGATGGCTGGTTTTCTCATCGCGCGGCTCCCTGCGGAAGAAGCGGTTTTCCTCCCGTCCTCTTATTTTATACCCGAAGCCCCCGCCTTTGTCATTGTAAGGACCGTCAGGCTCGACCCTGCGGGACGAGCCGTGGCCCGTGGCACTCTAGTATGGA
>CAZSPX010000465.1:0-2112 GCA_964608885.1 uncultured Anaerolineaceae bacterium
GGGAAGGTGGGCCCGCCGGGATTGTTGTGCACCCGCCCGGTCCTCCAGGAGCTCCCGCGCGTGTAAGGGAGCTGGAGCAGGGTTGCCGGAGGGAGTGCCGCGGCCCGCTCAAAAGCCGGGCCTTCCAGGCCGCCCGGAGCGGCAGCGGATGGGTCCGCCTGGAAGAGCCGCGCGTAGGTGCGGGTGAAGCCCTCTGCCCGTCCATCGTCCAGGGCATGGGCCACGAAGAGGCGATCCCCGAGGGCGGCGAGACCCGCCATGAGGGCATAGGTCCCCGCGTTGGTCTCCGGTGTGACCTCGATGGAGGCGCCGCTGCGGTCCACCAGGGGAGGCAGGCGGCGCGCGGAGACCGGCAGGGGGGTATAGGTGTAGAAATGCAGGTAGAAGGCCTCCACCATTGCCTCGGACACCACCTCGATCTGCCCGGAGAAGTCCCGGCCCGGAAGGCCGAACGGGTCGGAGGGGGAGACACCGGAGAGGCCACCAGAGCGCAGGGCCAGCAGGGCCAGCAGGACCCTGGGGTCGATGCTGTAATATTCGGCGCGGCCGTCCATCTGCGCGGCAAGCCTCGCCAGTTGGGGCGCATGCTCCGGCAGCCAGGCAGCCAGGTCAAAGTCCGCTGCAGCCGGGCCGTGAACGAATCGGCTGTCCGCCAGGACCCGGCCTCCCAAGGCGGAGGCCTGGGCGCGGGCAGAAGGCGTCCCGCCTGCGCTGGTGATGAACAGGGCCAGCGCCAGCAGCGCGGCGGTCACGAGGTGGTGGGCTGGAGCGAGCCTTCTTCCGATGGGCATGGCATCTTCCCCGGGCTTGAGCTGCCCGTGTGTCGTGATGGGTCAGTGTAAGGCAAGTATAAATGCAGGCGGGTCGAGGAAGCCCGGCCGCTGACCCACAAGACTGTAATTTTATGTTTTCAACTTTGTTAGATACGGCCGGGTCTTTATGGGAAGCGGGAATCCTCCGGGAAGGCAAAGACCGCGCCAGGGTCCCTGGCGCGGTCTTTGAATAGATGGAGCCCTGGGAAGAGGTCTAGGGCTGGCAGGTCACGTCCGGGACCCAGAAGCCAAGCGTCGCCAGCGCGGGGATCGTATCCGTACGCTGGCAGGCCAGGTTGCCGTCCGTGTCGAAGAATTTGAGCGTCACATGGGCGGCGTTCGCCGCGTTGGTGTTCTGAATGTAGAAGGCCGAGTTGTACGACCCGCCGAACGCGTTCCTGAACAGCATCGGCAGATAGAGCGTGGAACCGCCCGAGGCGATGCCGGAATAGGATGTGATCTGCGCGCCCACATGCGGGCGGCCCACGGCAACAATGTTCGTATCAGAGGTGACCACCGCGCCGCCCACCCAGCCGATGGGAAGACAGGATTGGGCAGGGACCCACCAGCCTTTGGAGGCCAGGGGTGCGATGGTATCGTCCAGCGTGCAGTCGAGGGTGCCCGCCTCGCTGTAGAACTTAATGGTGACATTCGCCGTGCTGGTCGTATCCAGGTTCTGCACGTACAGGGCCGCGTTATACGAGCCGCCGAAGGCGTTCTTGAACAGCATCGGCACGTACATCCCCGCACCGCCCCCGTTAAAGCCGGAATAGGAAGTCACCTGGGTGCCGACATGAATGCGTCCGATGGTCACGATGTTGCGATCCGAGGTCACGACCGCGCTGCCGACCCATCCCGCCGGGAGGCAGGTTTCCGAGGGGAGCCACCAGCCCTTGGAGGCCAGGGGGGAGATCGTATCCGTCAGCATGCAGGACAGGGCGCCCGCGGTGTCATAAAACTTGATCGTGAGGTGGGCGGCGCCGACCGCCTCCACGTTCTGGACGTAGAAAGCCGAGTCATAGGAGCCCCAGGCCTTCTTGAACAGCATCGGCAGGTAGGAGGTCAGGGTGCCCTCGGAGAAGCCGTTGTAGGTCATCACTTCCGCGCCCACGTGCGGGCGTCCCACTGCGACGATGTTGTAGTTCGAGGTGATCACCGCGCCGCCGACCCATCCGGCAGGCAGGCAGAGCTCGGAGGGGATCCAGTATCCCTTGGAGGAAAGCGGGGCGACCGTGTCGTCCTTCGTGCAGCTGAGCGCCCCGGCGCTGTCGTAGAACTTGATGGTGATGCTGGCCGTGTG
>CAZSPX010000466.1:0-2107 GCA_964608885.1 uncultured Anaerolineaceae bacterium
CTCGTCCTCCTCCTTCATGGAGTGGCCCGTCACGCCGCGCCCGCCCCGGCTCTGTGAGCGGAAAGCCGCCGCCGGCACGCGCTTGATGTAGCCGCGCTCGGTCAGGCTGATCAGCACGGCCTCGTCGTGCACCAGGTCTTCCAGGTTCAGTTCCTCGCTGGCGTCCGCCGCGATGCGGGTCCGGCGGTCGTCCCCGTATTTCTCAGCCAGCTCGTTCAGGTCGCTTTGGATAAGCTCCAGGATCTTCCGGGGGTGGGCCAGCAGGTCGGTCAGGTAATCGATCTGGGCCTGCACCTGGCGGTGCTCCTCCTCGATCTTCCAGCGCTCCAGGGCGGCCAGGCGGCGCAGCTGCATATCGAGGATCGCCTGGGCCTGCAGATCGCTCAGCTTGAAGCGTTCCATCAGGCTGACCTTGGCCGCATCCGCATCCTCCGCCTCGCGGATGACCTTGATCACGGCATCGATGTTGTTCAGGGCGATCAGCAGCCCGTCCAGGATGTGCTGGCGGGCGCGCGCCTTGGTCAGCTCGAAGGTCGAGCGGCGCACGATCACGGTCTGCCGGTGCTCGATGAAGATCTGCAGGGCGCGCTTGAGGGGCAGCATGCGCGGCTCGCCGTCCACCAGCGCCAGCATCTGCACGCCGAAGGTGGACTGCAGCGCGGTGTATTTGAAGAGCTGGTTGAGGACCTTCTTGGGCTGTGCGCCGCGCTTCAGTTCGATCACGATGCTCATGCCGCGCTGGTCGCTCTCGTCGCGCAGGTCCGAGATCTGGTCGATGCGGTCCTCCCGCACCAGCTCGGCGATGCGCTCGATCAGCCCGGACTTGTTCACCTGGTAGGGGATCTCGGTGATGGTGATCTGGTAGCGACCGCCCTTCAGCTCCTCGATGTGGGCGATGCCGCGCATCACGATCCGCCCGCGGCCTGTGCCGTAGGCCGAGAGGATGCCCTCGTTGCCCACGATCATGCCCCCGGTCGGAAAGTCCGGCCCGGGGATGAACTTCATCAGCGCTTCGACCGGGATCTCGTCCATGTTGTCATAGTTGTCGATCAGGTGGTTGATGGCGCCCACCAGCTCCCGCAGGTTGTGAGGCGGGATATTGGTGGCCATGCCCACCGCGATGCCGGCCGCGCCGTTCAGCAGCAGGTTCGGCAGCCGGGCCGGCAGCACCAGCGGCTCCTCCAGCGAGTCATCGAAGTTGGGGCCGTAATCGACCGTGTCCTTCTCCAGGTCGGCCAGCATCTCCTCGGCCAGGCGGTTCAGCCGCGCCTCGGTGTAACGCATGGCTGCCGGCGCATCTCCGTCGATCGAGCCGAAGTTGCCCTGCCCGTCCACAAGCGTATAGCGCATGGAGAAATCCTGCGCCAGGCGCGCCATGGTCTCATAGACCGCGGCATCGCCATGCGGGTGGTATTTGCCCAGCACCTCGCCCACGATGCGCGCCGATTTCTTATAGGACCCGCTGGAGCGGATCCCCAGCTCGTCCATGGCGAAAAGGATGCGCCGGTGGACGGGTTTCAGGCCGTCGCGGGCATCCGGGAGGGCCCGGGCCACGATCACGCTCATGGCGTAATCCAGGTAGGCCGAGCGCATCTGGGCATCAATATCAACTTGTTGGATTTGACCGATTTCCATTGTTATCCTGTGGTTTTTTTGTTACACGCATAAAAAAACACGAAATCCGCTGGCTCGACTCCGTGTCTTCGCATTAAATGAAGGAACGGGTATTTCCTTGGTAATTATACCAGAGTCCCTCCCATTCCCCCATCCACCTGCCAGGCGTTCTTTCCGGGCCTTCCCGCCATGCGATCACGAAGTCCCCCTTCATGGAAGCAGCCCCGGGAAGGGTGATCAAATTGTGGATACTGATGCAATCCCCGCCCCTTAAAACAAAAACCCGCCTTTCAGCGAGTCTTGTGTGCCGAAGGTGGGACTTGAACCCACATGAGGGAACCCTCACTACGCCCTGAACGTAGCGCGTCTGCCAATTCCGCCACTTCGGCCTGAGTGCCTGCCTATTTTATCTCAAACCCCATGTTTGTCAACCTTGGGGGCCGAAAAATATATTTTTCACACATGCCCGTCACGTCCGGTTAACCCTCGCCAG
>CAZSPX010000467.1:0-2096 GCA_964608885.1 uncultured Anaerolineaceae bacterium
ATTATTGGCGGCGTCCAACGAAGTGACGCGGTAGTAATAGGTGGTGCCGGAGGCGAGGCCGGTGAGGCCAAGATTGTGGCTGGTCACCAACGCACCATCGGTAACGAACTGGTTAAGAGCGCCCGGAGCAGTGCCGTAATCGACACGGGAGGTGGCGGCCTCGTTGGTGGTCCAGGTGATGGAGGCAGTGCCGCCGGTACCGGGGGTGGCAGTCAGAGCTGAGATAACAGGTGGGGTAGTGTCCGCGGGGATGGATGTGTTGAAGACAGCGTCCACCCAGTAGTTGTTAGTCGAACCCGCATCGGGGAATCCGCCGCCATACTTATATACCCCGTTCACACCGTCCACACCGGAAGCCAGGGCATGCATGGGGGGGTTATCCACGCCGGTGGTCAGGCCGCCCGCCGTATAGGAGTAATTGCCGCCGGGCGAAGAGTAGACCGATACAATGTAGGTGGTGTTGGCGTTAATTGCCACCGCACTTGGCAAGGCCATTTCCTGCCAGCCGGAGGTGGTCTCATTGGTGAAGGTCACCTGCGCCAGCTGGACGCCGGCTGAGGTCCACAGATGGCCCACATGCGCATCGGCGTCACCAAGCCCCTTATAGAAGCGGATGGCGGTGATGTAGCCGGCCGCATCGGACCGGAACTTTGTCCCCACCTCGATGGTATTGGTGCCATCGCGCGTCGGCGAAACTGCAGGAGAACCCGTATTGTTCCAAATACTGCAGGGACAGTTCAGGCTCGTAGTCGTAAATGACCAGGTGTAATCTGCTGCCAGCGGGTTCCCGGCTGCATCCTTCAGACCGGATGAGCCGCCAAAGAGCTTGGCGGTATAGACCGTGTTCATGCTCAACGCGGCAGAGGGGGTGAGAGCAGCGGTGTTGGTGGCAGGGTTGTAGGATACCGCAGCGGTGACGAGCGCTGCGCCGGGGCCGCGCAACTCAAAGGTGCCGCCGCTGACCGTTCCGGAGTTCATCGGCTCGCTGAAGGTGGCAGTGACCGCGGAGGAAATTGCGACATTGGTCGCATTGTTCAAGGGCGTGACCGAGGAGACCGTCGGAGCGGTCGTATCCGCGGAGTATGTGGCGACATAGGCACCGGCCTGCGCATTGAAGGCTGCGTAGGTGACGCCCTTGATGATCTCCTGGGTGAAGGTGACAGGGCTTCCGCTCTTCGTGAGCGAGCCCAGTGGTCCTGCGGAAGACTGGAAGGGGAGCATGACACGCAGGCCATTGGCCCCCGCGCCAACGTTGACGGTGAAGTTCAGCGTATTACCGGACCAGCTCATCGCGCTGAAGCTTGAGCCGTTGCGGCCGTCGATCCAGCTCATCAACTGGCGGCCGGAAACAATCGGAACGCTCCTGGCCTGCGCCGAGGCAATGATGGCATCCGCGAGGGCCGAGGACGGGCCATCGGTGTGCATATTGGCAGTAAACACGCCGTAATAGCCCTTGCTCCCCCCGGCATTATCCAGCAGGGTATCAATCGTTTCGGGATAGGACTGACCGCTCTCATCGGTCATCTGCGTCGTGGCCTGGAAGACGTTATAAAGGGTCCCGTCCAATGCGGCAAAACGCATGACCATTCCCGAGCCAGTGAACATGCCCTGGCGGCCATTGATCCAGGTCCCCGGCCAATAGTAGTAATTGGTATCCAGCCGGATGCCCTTTTCCTGCTTTACCTGGGGCTGCAGGTCCCATCCGCTCCAGGCGATGCAGTGGGTGCGCTCGCTGGTCTGCAAAGGAAGATTTGGGAAGCGCGCCGAGAACTGTGCCAGCTGCGTGGTGTAGTAATTCTGCAGGCCGGCCAGGGTGAAATCCCCGCACTGCGTGTTGAGGTGCACACCGATCTCGAAGCCCTGCGAGGTATACGTCGCTGCATCCGCCGCGCTCAGGGTCGTATTATCATAGATATACATACTGGAGCGTACACAATCCCAGTCCGCTGCGGAGCAGCCGACGGGGCTGCGCGCAATGTAGTCCTGAAGGCGGGTACCCAGGTAGTTGTTGCCGTGGTCATCGCTGGTCAGAAGCACGACAGCCTTTTCCCCGCGCGGGAAGTACCAGAAGTGCGGCAAAGGCTTTTTATCGAGGT
>CAZSPX010000468.1:0-2095 GCA_964608885.1 uncultured Anaerolineaceae bacterium
CGCGCGGTGGCCGAGACGGCCATCCGCCAGGGCATCGCCCGCGCGGAGTACGTGCCTTACGTGGAAGAGTGAGATTCGTTGGGAGCAGTCCTGAGAGGATGGGTCCCCGGCCCATCCTTTTTTATTGGGGGGCAGCCATCCCTGACAAATGACACATGACTTCGCGGCAGCAGTTCCCTATACTGGATTAAAACCCGGGCGTCGTGCGGTGGCAAAAATGACAGAGATCGATGACTATATCCAGAGGCTGTTGGACGCCGATCCCATCCGGGAGCCGGTGCTGAGATCCATCCTCCAGTCCATTGGCCTGCCGCCCGGCAGCCGGGGATTGGATGTCGGCTGCGGGATCGGATTGCAGGAGCTGCTGCTGGCCCGGGCCCTGGGGGCCGGGGGGCATGTCACCGGAACCGACATCCTGCCCGAATTCCTGGCCTATGGCGGGGAGCTGGCGCGGAAAGCAGGCCTTGGCGGGCAGATCGATTTCCGGGAGGGGGATATGAACCATCTGCCCTTCCCTGATAATTCCTTCGATTGGGCCTGGAGCGCGGATTGCATCGGTTACCCTGCCGGCGACCTTTTGCCCCTGCTCCATGAATTGATGAGGGTGGTCAAGCCGGGAGGCAGTCTCCACATCCTGGCCTGGACCTCCCAGCAGGTCCTCCCCGGCCATCCGCGGCTGGAAGCCTGGCTGAACGCGAACTGCTCGAGCTATGCTCCCTTCCTGCAGGGAAAAGACCCGGGCCAGCACTTCCTTCAGGCCCTGCGCTGGTTCAGGGAGGCTGGTCTGGAGGAGGCGGAGGCAAAGACCTTCGTGGGCGAGGTGCAGGCGCCCCTCAAACCCGATGAATGCACCGCCCTGCTGGCCCTGTTTGAGATGCTCTGGGCGCCTCCCGCCGCGGGTGAAAATGCCCCGGAATGGAAAGAATTTCAACGGCTGTGCGCGCGGGCTTCCCCGGATCTCATCCTGAATGAACCGGGGTATTATGCCTTCTTCACCTACACATTGTTCCGGGGAAGGGTGCGATCCCCTTGAAGCCGCCCGCGCACAACACCCGGCCTCAACAACACAGGACGGCCCGTGGGTCGTCCTGTTCTTTTCCGCGAGACGGCTGAGGCCGCCGCTACTTCACTTTGTGCCCGTTCTTTTGCAGGGCTTCCTTCAGGGTGAAGCCCAGGCGGGTGATGCCCTCGCGAATAATATCGGGGGCGCAGTAGGAGAAGTTCAGGCGCATGGTGTTCTCGCCGCCCCCGTTGGGATGGAAAGATGCACCCGGTACAAAAGCCACCTTCCTCTCGATGGCGATCTTGAGCACCTCCGTGGCGTCCACGCCCTCAGGCATCATGCCCCACAGGAACATCCCACCCAGCGGGTGCGTCCAGCGCATCTCGGAGGGGAAGACCTCCTCCATCATCTCGAGCATCACGTTGCGGCGCTCCTTGTAGGTATCGCGGATCACCTTGACGTGCTCATCCAGGAAGCCGCCCTTGGCCACTTCATAGGCCACGTACTGATTGAAGGAGGAGGTATGCAGGTCCGCGGCCTGCTTGGTCATGATCAGGCGGCGGATCACCTGGGTCGGTGCGATCACCCAGGCCAGGCGCAGGCCAGGCGCCAGCAGCTTGGAGAAGGTGCTCAGGTAGATCACGTTCCCGGTGTAAGTGCCGTGGTTGTCGTTGCGGTACTGGCTGTCGAGCATCACCAGCGAGGGCAGGTGCTCGCCCTCATAGCGCAGCTGGCCGTAGGGGTCATCCTCGATGATCGGCACACCATACTTGTCGGCCAGCTCGATCAGCTTCAGGCGCCTCTCCAGGCTGAGCGTGCTGCCGGAGGGGTTCTGGAAATTGGGCAGGCAGTAAATGAACTTGGGACCCACGCGCAGGGCCTCCTCCAGCTCATCCACGATCATCCCGTTCTCATCAGCGCGCACAGAGATGTACTGGGCGCCGTAGGCGTTCCAGGCCTGCAGCGCGCCCAGGTAGGTGGGCGATTCGCACACGATGTGGTCGCCGCGGTTGATGAAGACACGTCCGATAAAGTCGAGAGCCTGCTGGGACCCCGAGGTGATCAGCACGTTCTCGGGGCTCACCTGCACAC
>CAZSPX010000469.1:0-2089 GCA_964608885.1 uncultured Anaerolineaceae bacterium
GAAGGCCGTGCGCGACCTCGTCACGGAGGCGGTGGGCGCGGGCTTCTACAACATCGACATCGACACCTCCACGCTGGTGGATATCGACAAGCCCACTGTCCCCGAGCAGCAGGTACTGAACTATGAGCTCTCCGCGGCTCTGGGCGCGCACGTCCGCTCCGTCGAGCCGCAGGGCGTCACCATTTCCATCGGAGGCGAGATCGGCGAGGTCGGCGGCCACAACTCCAATGAGGCCGAGCTGCGCGCCTACATGGACGGCTACAACGCCGAATTGGCCCGCCTTGCCCCCGAGGCGCCCGGCCTTAGCAAGATCAGCATCCAGACCGGCACTTCCCACGGTGGCACTGTCCTCCCCGATGGCACCATCGCAAAGGTCAACCTCGACTTCGACACCCTGCGCGAGTTGAGCCGCATAGCCCGCTCTGTCTACGGCCTGGGCGGTACCGTCCAGCACGGCGCCTCCACCCTCCCAGAGGAGAACTTCAACCAGTTCGTCACCAACGAGGCCATCGAGGTCCACCTCGCCACCAACTTCATGAACATGTTCTACGACCGCATCCCCGCGGACCTGCGCCAGGAGATGTACGAGTGGCTGAAGGTCAACTCGGCGGGCGAGCGCAAAGAGGGCATGACCGACGAGCAGTTCTACTACAAGTCGCGCAAGAACGCGGTCGGGCCGTTCAAGTCGAAGGCCTACGCGCTCCCGGAGGCTGAGATCGCAGGGCTCACTGCGGCATGGCAGTCGCAGTTCGACCGCCTCTTCGACCTGCTGGGCGTCCGCGATACGAAGCAGTATGTAGACAAGTTTGTCAAGCCGGTGAAGATCGCTCCGGTTTTCTCGGACTACGTGAAGGAAGAGGCGGCCGCCGAGGACGTCAGCGACCTGGCGGACTGAGTATGCCACGCGCTGACCAGGGCGCCGATCTGCCGCGCTACGCGGCCATACCGCGCACGGCGATCTTCCTGCGCCGCGGGGACGAGTATCTATTGCTCAAAGGCGCGGCGCACAAGCGCCTGTGGGCGGGGAAGTACAACGGCCTCGGCGGTCACGTGGAGCGCGGCGAGGATGTGCTCACCTCCGCCCGGCGCGAGCTTCTCGAGGAAGCCGGCCTTACCGCTGACCTGTGGCTGGGCGGCATCGTCCTGGTGGACGCGGGCGAGACGGGCATCTGTCTCTTCGTCTTCGTCGGCGAGGAGGTCCGCGGCGACCTCAGACCCTCCACCGAAGGCGCACCTGAGTGGATCCTGTACGAGCGCCTCGCGGACCTGCCCGTAGTTGAGGACCTGCCGGCGCTTCTGGGCCGCATCCACCGCATGCGGAAAGGCGACCCGCCTTTCGCGGCCCGCTCTTATTACGACGCGGATGGAAAGTTACAGGTGGTCTTTGCGGAATAACAAAGCGGGCGGCCAATGGGCCGCCCGCTTTGTTCGTAGAGGCACAGCGTTGCTGCGCCCCGGGCCGGTGCAGCGCACCATCCCCGGATATCTTTATGGAATGTGGTAATTCTGCAGCTCGAGGTTGTCGTTGAGCGCCGTCCCGAAGAAGTCGCCCGCGGTGACGGTCTTGACCATGCCCACGCCCGGAGCATACCAGGACGAGGTGTTGAGCGTCAGCTTGAGCGGCAGGGGCAGCCCGCCTACAGAGGCGGTGGCGTTGATGGTGAGGACGCCATCGATACGCATGGCATCGAAGTTCCCGCCCGGGACGGTCACGTTCTCCACCTCAAGGGCGGTGAAATCATACACGGCATTGCCTTTTGTATCCGCGCTAATGCCGCTGGCTTCCATTGTGCCCTGGATATCAAGACTGAACGACCAGTGGTCGCCGGGAGCCACCGAGGCCGGCAGGATCACGCCCTGGATGTTGCTGGTCTCGAAGTTGGCGTGGAGCTGGTCCATGGCAAGGGCGGCAGCTGCGCCGGGGATCTGGAGGGCGGTCAGGCCCGCGGGGTTGCAGGCCCACTGCTGGACGCCGCCGGAGGCATTGTTGAAGAGGGTGGAGGTCGTGAAACCGTCCGCGCGGACCTCGGTGATGGTCTGGGTGAAGCTGTAGGTGCCGTTCGCCCCGGCATTGCCCAGGTAGCTCCAC
>CAZSPX010000470.1:0-2079 GCA_964608885.1 uncultured Anaerolineaceae bacterium
CCTCGCTGCCCACGACCTCGATCTGGGTCCGCAGCGGGGAGGCGAATCCGGAATCGACCTGGGCGACCACGCCGCCCGGGAAGGTCATCTGGCCGTAGAAGCTCTCGTCATAGCCGCCGGGGCCGGTCACCTGGCGGGCGAAGAACTCCACGGGCTCCGCGCCGACCAGCATGCGGGCGTAGGAGATGGGATAGCAGCCTACGTCCCAGATGCTCCCGCCGCCGCGAGCGGGGTCGCCGCGGTAATTGCCCTCGCGGGTAAAGGTGTAGCTGTAGGAGCCGCGCACGTACTGCAGTTGGCCGAGGCGGCCTTCCTCCACCAGGCTCTTGACCAGCAGTGTCTGTGGGTGGTGGCGGTACATGAAGGCCTCGGCCGCGATTCGTCCGGTCTCGCGGGCCGCAGCCTCGATGCGGTCCATCTCCTCCAGGCTCAGGGCCATGGGCTTCTCGCACAGCACATGCTTGCCGGCCCGCAGCGCTTTGACGGTCCACTCGGTGTGCAGGTCGTTGGGGAGGGAGTTGTAGATCACATCGATCTCGGGGTCTGCCAGCAGGGCCTCGTAGCTTCCATGGGCTCGCGGGATATTGCGCTCGCGGGCGTACGCCTCGGCGGTCTCGAGGCGGCGGGAGGCGACTGCCAGCAGGCGGCTGCGTTTGGAGACCCGCAGAGGCGGGATCAGGGCGCGGTTGATGCGCGCCGTGGAGAGGATGCCCCAGTTAAGCCGTTGTCGCTTCATGTGGTTGACCTTTGTTGAGGATCGAGGCGGCCGCGATCAATAAGACCGCCAGGAGCAGGTTGATCGTAAAGCCGGCCCGGATGCCCAGCAGCTCGCTGCCCCAGGCCACCAGAAATGGACCCACCAGTCCGCCCAGGCCGGCAAAGGCGAACAGCATCCCCAGGATCGTATTGCCGTGCTCCAGGTGCGCGTCGGAGACCGCCGCGGTGAGGGTGGGGAAGACGATGGAGAGGAAGAGACCGGTCACCGGCAGAAGGATGCGCAGGGGTGCAGGCCCGAAGAGACCCAGCGCCAGGCAGGCCGCCACGCCCATCGAGGCCCACTGCACGGAGCGCAGGTAGCCGATGCGGTGGACCACGAACCCGCCCAGGAAGCGTCCCCGCATGAGCGTCCCAAAAGAAAGGGACAGGCCCTGGTTGGTGATGGTGAAGGAGGCGGCCTGCCCCTTCTGCAGATAGGTCACAAGCCAGGCGCCCATGCCCACCTCCACAGAGACGTAGAGAGCTATCGCCAGGTAGAACCAGGGCAGGCGTCCCTGGAAGGCGAACCGGGGGATATCTTTCAACTCGATATGCCCGATGGCAGCCTGTGCATGTGGGAAACGTGGGACAAGGAAGGTCAAGACCATCACGGCCACCAGAACCAGGTCCCAGCGGTAAAGGAGCCGCCAGTATGTACCACGAGACAGGAGGACGCCGGCCAGCAGCGGCGCGACCATCGCGCCCATGCCGTAGAGCAGGTGCATCCAGTTGAGGAAGAGTCCCTTGCGGGCGGAGAAGAACGAGGCGATGACCGCGTTCGCTCCCAGCTCCAGGGTCCCGAACCCCAGGCCGAGGGTGAACAGGGCCGCGGCCAGTCCCGGCGGGGTGGAGAGCAGGCTGTAGGCCGCCACCCCGGCCAGAAGCAGGCAGCCGGCTGACACGAGAGCCGCCTTCAGGCCGAAGCGGTCGGCGAGGAAGCCCGCCGCCAGCGTGGAGATCAGGAACCCCATCGACTGGCCGAAGAAGATATTGCCGCCTGTGCCGTAGCCGATGTTCAGTTCCGCCAGGACGGCCGGGAGCGTGGGGCCTTTCAGGTTATCGGTGTAGCCGAAGACGAAGAAGCTCAGGAAGCAGGAAGCGGTGATGAGGATCAGGGCGTTTCGTGAAGGAGGCTGCATGTGTCCCACAGGTGCAAAGCTGGATACAAGCGAAGGCGGGGACATTCGTCCCCGCCCTGGATGGACGAAGGGATTCCGGCCTCAGCCCTTCAGTGAGCCGGCCAGCAGGCCGCGCAGGAAGTAGCGGCCCAGGAAGATGTAGACCAGCAGGGTGGGCAGCGCCGCCAGGAAGGAGCCCGCCATC
>CAZSPX010000471.1:0-2078 GCA_964608885.1 uncultured Anaerolineaceae bacterium
CGGCTGCCCCGCGATCGACCCGCGCCTTGCCAGCCTGCCGGAATTTCAGAAAACCCTGCCGCCTGAGTGCATCTCGCAATACAAAGCCCTCCTCGAGCTAGCGGGGGAGGAAGCGGGCCTTCCAGATGGCGTTCCGCTGGCCACCGGCGGCCCGGATGCGTTCTTCGGCTACCGCTGGGACGATTCCGCCCCGTTGAACTGGATCCCCGGCATCAACGTCGCCGGGCTGATCGGCGATGACGCCGCTTCGGGGCCGCTGGATATCGGCTTTCCTTTCCCCTTCTATGGCGTGCCGCGCTCGGAACTGTACTACAGCACCAACGGGCTGATCACCTTCGACGGCCCCTATGCTTCCTATTCAGGAAGCTATGCCGACAGCGCCGCGCCGAACAATTTGATCGCGGCCTACTGGAGGGACCTGGTCGTGTTTGTCCCCGGCAACGCCGGGCCCAATAACGGGGTGATCCTTTATACCCGGGGCGGCACCGCCCCGAACCGTTATTTTGTTCTGGAATGGCGCAACGTGGGCTTTTTCGAGTCCACCCAGATCCTGACCTTTGAGGTCATCCTGTACGAGAACGGCGATATTTCCATCCAGCATTCTGCCAACGTGCCTGTGCTGTATGACTATGGCCCGACGGTTGGCATCGAGTCCATCTTCGGTGAGAGCCGGTTATCGTACTTCTCCTATGGAAGCTCACCCCGGAATGTATATTACACCTACCCCACCGCCCCGGCTGCCGGGCTGGCGATGGGTTCCACCAACGCGGAGGGCTTTGCTGCTTCGGCTTCCGACACGAATGTGCCCTTCACTCTCTACAACACCGGTAACCAGGGCGCGGACACCTTTGACTTCACCATGAGTTCCTCCTGGGGAACCACGCTGCACCTGGATACGGTGGGGACCCCCGAGCTGACCGATACGGATGCTGACGGGAAGCTGGATACGGGTTCCATCCCCCAGGGCGGTTCCATCCGGATCCTCGCACGCTTCGATACCGCGGGAGCGCCCGTGGGGAGCGAGGTCACCGCGACGTTGACGGCCAGATCCTCCCTTTCTGCCTTGAAACAACGGGCCGTGCCGGTCAGGCTGGTGGTTCCCGCGCATTTCGCGGGGGTGTTTGGGGACGCCGCGGATGGAGCCATGAAATTCCTGGTCCAGGGCGCCTCCGGACCGTCCGTATCCGAACCCGGACCGGATGGCACCTATGGCGGGAACCCGGCGGTGGCCGAACTGGCCAACGGCAACTACTTCCATGCCTGGGAGAACATGCTTGCCGTTGGAGGCCACCAGGTGGAAACGCTCCAGTATGCCCTTGTGGGCCATGATGGCAGCCCGCTTACGACCGTCAAGCGGCTGGCCAACGACCCGGGAGGGAACCTGGTGTACTGGGATTATTCCCCGGCTGTGGCGGCCGCCCCGGACGGCACCGTGGGCATGACCTGGCTGCGGCAGATCTACAATACAAGCACCCATCGTTATAACTTCAATATTTACCTGGCGACCTTCAACAATACCGGTGTCCTCCTCAGCGGCCCGACCAATGTGTCCACGGATGCGGCCTGGGGTTTTGCGAGCGATAACCGCTTTACCAACCCCGGCATCGCCGCCACCGACACCAATCACTTTATGCTGGCCTGGCAGCAGTACGCCAGCGGGGATAAGATCGCCTACGCGATCCACGCGACCAGCGGCGCCAGGGTCTTCGGCCCGGCCTTCCTGCCGATCCCCACCTCAATGGCAGCCGACCCCGTGATCAACAGTCTCACCGGCGGCAAGGCGATCCTCACCTGGAACGCCGGCTTTGGCGGTCCGTTCTATGCAGTGATCAACCAGGCCGGCGTCCTCGTCAAAGGGGCAACCAGGTTGGTCACCTCCAAGCCCTTCATTCACACCGATGCCGTCCAGCTGCCCAACGGCAAGGTAGCCGTGGCCTGGGCGGTCAGCAGCGGCGCGGAATATGCCGTGTTGAACTCCGCCTATTCACTGGCGGCGGGGCCCTCGATCTCGAACGACATAGGAGGGCATGAAATTGAGAACCGGCTCTCCCTCACGACCGACGACGCCAGCCGGGTGG
>CAZSPX010000472.1:0-2077 GCA_964608885.1 uncultured Anaerolineaceae bacterium
GGCGCTCAGAATCTGTGCTTTGAGGCCGGGCAGAACACCGCTCCTTTCTCCTCCGCCGCGGACGGGTTGGCCCTGCTTCCCAACGAGACCCCCTACTCGCTCATCGCCTTCTTCTCCCTGCCCTATGACTCCAAAGGCGTCTCCATCCTCCAGCCGATGCTCCTGAAGACCGACTCGGTCTCGGTGTTCGTCCCCGAGGGCATCAAGCTCAAAAGCGACGGGCTGGCCGACCAGGGAGTCCAGAACATCTCCGGCACCAACTTCCACATGTACTCGGCCTCCGCCCTGGGCACGGACTCGAAGCTGTCCTTCAGCCTCTCCGGCAAGCCGGACCTCTCCGGCGGGACAGCCGGGACCGCCAGCGACAACCGCATGACGCTGATCTATGGCGCGGGCGCCCTCGGCCTGGCGCTGATCGGCCTGGGCGCCTGGCTGTATCTGCGTGACCGCAACGCCCGCCCGCTGCCGGAGGAAGCCTCCCGGGAAGAGGAAGAGGAGGATGAGTTCGAGGATCCCGAGAGCGTGATGGATGCTATCATCGCGTTGGATGATCTGTATCGGGCGAAAAAGATCCCTGAGACCGCCTACCAGGAGCGCCGCGCAGAGCTTAAAGCGCAGCTCCGGAAGCTGGAAAGCCGCTCCTGAGAGGCGAAATTCTGCCATGATCGAAGTCACGAAGCTGGTCAAGCGTTTTGGATTGAAGACTGTGCTGCATGGCATGGACTTCAGCGTGCAGCCCGGTGAATTTGTCGCCCTGCTGGGACCCAATGGCGCCGGCAAGACCACCTTCCTGCGCATCCTGGCATCCCTCTCCCGGCCCTCTCTGGGGGAGGTCAGGGTGGCGGGCTACCGCCTGCCCGGTCAGGCCGCCGCGGTGCGCGCCCGCCTGGGCGTGGTCTCCCACCTGCCCCTCCTCTATGGCGACCTCACCGCCGAGGAGAACCTGCGCTTCTACGGCCGCATGTACAACCTTCCTTCGCTGGAGGGGCGCATTCGCGAGGTGTTGGAGATGGTCGGTTTGGAGAAGCGCCGCAGGGACCTGGTCCGCACCTTCTCGCGCGGCATGCAGCAGCGCCTCGCCATTGGCCGCGCCGTCCTGCATGATCCCGATGTGATGCTCTTCGATGAGCCGTACACCGGCCTCGACCAGGACGCCTCCACCATGCTGGACGAGGTCCTGCGCTCGGTGGCCGCCCGCGGGCGCACCGTCGTGATGACCTCCCATGACCTGGCCCGCGCCGAGGACCTCGCCACCCGCTTTGATATCCTCTCGCGCGGCCGCATCGCCGCCACCGCTCTCCAGGGCGAGCTGGGGTCCACCAACCTCCTGGCCTTCTACAAACAGGCCCTGGCAGCCTAGATGACTACGACCGGGATTTCCTCCACCGCCTCCCGCCCCATCAAGGCCAGCTTCCTCAAGGCCGTGTGGGCAGTCGTGCAGAAGGACCTCTCCGCCGAGCTGCGCTCGCGCGAGCTGCTCTCGGCCATGCTGGTCTTCTCCCTGCTCGTCATCCTGATCTTCAACTTCGCCCTTGAGCTCGATATCCGCACCCGCCGCTCCGTGACCTCCGGCGTGCTGTGGGCCACCTTCGCCTTTGCGGGCACGCTGGGCCTCAACCGCTCCATGGCCATCGAGAAGGACCGCGGCTGCCTCGACGGGCTCCTGCTCGCGCCCGTGGACCGCGCCGCCATCTATTTCGGGAAGGTCATCAGCAATCTCGCCTTCATGCTGATTGTCGAGGCCATCGTCCTGCCCGTGTACAGCATCCTCTACGGCCTCAACCTCTTCCAGCCCGGGCTGCTGCTGGTCATCCTGCTGGGCTCCATCGGCTATACCGCCGTGGGGACCCTGCTCTCGGCCATGTCCGTCCAGACCCGCACGCGCGATGTGATGCTGCCCATCCTGCTCTTTCCTGTGGTGATCCCTGTGGTGATCGCCGCGGTCAAGGCCAGCGGCGGTTACCTCGCCGGCGCGGAGATGAGCGAGATCCTGCCCTGGCTCAACCTGCTGATCGTGTATGATGTGATCTTTACCGCCCTCGCCTACATGCTCTTCGACAGCGTGGTCGAGGAATAA
>CAZSPX010000473.1:0-2073 GCA_964608885.1 uncultured Anaerolineaceae bacterium
ATATCAAAGGGAGAATTTTATCCTCCCCGGGCCTGGCGCTGCGGCGGGAGACTCGCGGCAGGCGGGGCGGTCAGGTGAGGATCGTGCCTTTGGGGATGACCACCACCCCGGTGGGGCTGAGCGTAAATTTTTTCGCATCCTCCTCGGGATGGAAACCGATCCGGTAGCCTTCGGGGATCCTGACCCCTTTGTCGATAATGGCGCAGCGGATCCGCGCCCGGCGCCCCACATCGACGTCGTCCATGAGGATCGATTCGGAAACCTGGGAATAGCTGTGGATCCGGACTCCCGGGGAGAGGATGGACCGGTAGACCTCCCCCCCGCTGACGATGCAGCCGGCGGAAATGAGGGAGTCGTAGGCGGCGCCGATCCGGCGTGCGGGATCGGGATCGTTGAAGACGGTCTTCGCCGGCGGGGTGGGAGGATAGAACGTGCGGATCGGCCAATCCCGGTCGTAGAGGTTGAACACCGGGTCGACATCCACTAAGTCCATGCTGGCTTCGAAGTAGGCGTCCAGGGTGCCGATATCGCGCCAGTACTTCGCGGTCTTCTTGTTCTCGTCGCGGAAGCTGTGGGCAAAAACGCGGTCCTGTTCGGTCATGGCCGGGATGATGTTTCTTCCGAAGTCATGCTGCGAGTCGGCCAGTTTGGCGTCTTCGATCACCCGGCGGACGAGCGTCTCCGTGTTGAATACGTAGATCCCCATGTTGGCCAGGATGAGATCCGGGCGCCCCGGAATGGTCCGGGGAACTTCGGGCTTCTCCTGAAAGCCCACGATGCGAAACTCCTCGTCCACCTGGAGAACGCCGAGCTGCCGCGAGAGGCTTTTTTCCACCTCGATGACCGCCACCGTCAGGTCCGCCTTCTTTTCCAGGTGATAGTCGATCATCTCGCGGTAATTCATCTTGTACACATGGTCCCCGGAAAGGATCACGACCAGATCCGGACGGTCCATCTGCAGGACGTAAATGTTCTGGTAGATGGCGTCCGCCGTCCCTAAGTACCAGTCTTCCCCCACCCGCTGCTGGGCGGGGATCAGGTTGATGAACTCGTCCAGTTCGGCGTTGAAAATGTTCCAGCCCTGCATGATGTGGCGGTTGAGGGAGAGGGATTTATACTGGGTGAGGAGGTTGACCCGCCGGATCCCCGAATTGAGGCAGTTGCTCAGGGTGAAGTCGATGATCCGGTAGATCCCTCCGAACGGGACCGCCGGTTTCGCCCGGTCCTGGGTGAGGGGGTGCAGCCGCTCCCCTCTCCCGCCGGCGAGAATCATGGCCAGAATCTTGGGAGGCAAGGCGGGGCTCCTTCCCGTCAGGGTTTGGACGATTTTTTCCGCCGGTCCAGGACCTCGCGGATTTTCTGCTTGAGCTCGGTGAGGTCGGAAGATTTGATCACGTAGGCTTCGGCCCCCCAGGTCATGAAATTCTCCCGGTACTGCGGATAGGCCGTGTTGAGGATGACCGGGACCTGGCGGTCTTTTCCCAGGAGATGGGTCAGGGCTTCGATGCCGTCCATGACCGGCATGCGGATATCCATGACGACCACCTGGGGGTTTTCCTTTTCGAACTTGGAGATGGCCTCTTTGCCGTCTTTGGCCAGAACCACTTCGTACCCTTCCTCCACGAGTTCGTCCTCGTAAAGGCGCAGCAGACTCAAATCGTCGTCAACGCAGAGCACTTTTTCCATCATCGACTCCTTTCGAAAAGGAGAAAAACCGGAGGAACGCGGCGGCCGCACTTCGACGTTTCAGCAGAAACATTTTACCACAAACCCGGCGCCGTTGCGGGAACAAAATCCCGGGGTCCCGTAAAAACCCCCCGCCGGGGGGGGCGGAAGCGGGTCCTTCCGCCTCCAGTCAAGGTTCTTCCCGATGGAGGTGAACGGTCCGTTGCGGATAGGGGAATTCGATTCCCTCCCGGCGGAACTGCTCGAAAATCCGGTGCCGCAGCTCATGCTGGACCGCGTACTGGTCCACGAATTCCCGGACCTGGCAGATCAGGGTGAATTTCAGGGCGGATTCGCCGAAGCCGGGGATCAGCCGCACCGCAGGAGCCGGATCCCGAAGCAGCCCCT
>CAZSPX010000474.1:0-2072 GCA_964608885.1 uncultured Anaerolineaceae bacterium
GGAGATGCCCGCGGACCTGCGCCCGCAGATTGCCAACATCCAGCGGATGCTCGACATCGCCGCGGACCTGGCGGCCACTGCCTTCTTCGTGGCCATGGTCCCGCCGCTGACCAAGGGCAACTTCTTCCGCTCGCTCCTGTACGGCACCATCATCATGGTCATGGTGCTCTACATCTCGAGCGCCTTTGCCCCGCTTCTTACCCAGATCGCCAAGGACATCGGTTATGCCATCCCCGAAGGGGCTGTGCAGATCACCGGCCTCTCCGGCGGAAACTGGATCGCCTGGATCCTCACCACCGTTAGCAAGCTGTTCTTTGGGGCTCCTGTTCCCTAAGCCCCGCATTCGGGAGAAGGGACCCACCCGGGTCCCTTCTCCTTCCTCGACCCTTCAGTTGTCATCCTGCATGGGAAAGTTGTGCGCGAATGAGAGCATACGATTGGGAATTGCTTGAGCGATTATGTGCCATTCACGCGGTCTCGGGGCGTGAGGATGCAATGACTTCCTTCATCCGCGATACCATCCGGCCGCTGGTGGATGAGGTCAGTGTGGACAACCTTGGAAATGTTGTGGGGATTCTGAAAGGGTCAGTTCATCCCGGTCACCGCCTGATGCTCCAGGCTCATATGGATGAGCTGGGCTTGATCGTCCGGAACATTACAGACAACGGCTTCCTGCTCATCGAGCGCGTTGGCGGCATACCCGAAAAATCTCTGCTGGGCCAGCGCGTCGACATCCTGACCGATGATAACCGCCTGATCCCCGGCTACGTGGGGACCAAGTCTCACCATATCACCTCACCGGATGAGAAGTACAAAGTCCCGCACGTTCACGATATGTTCATTGAGATCGGCCTCCACGGCCGCGAGGCTGTGGAGCAGGCCGGCATCCAGGTGGGTGACCCCGTCACCTATCATCCCAACTATCATCGTTTTGGCGACGGCATGATCTGCTCAAAGGCGCTGGATAACCGGGTTGGCGTGTTCATTCTGCTGGAGACACTGAAGACCTTTGCCGCTCAAAGACCGCCCTGCACGCTAGTGTTCTCCTTCACCGTTCTGGAGGAGTTCAGCATCCGCGGGTCCCTGCCCACCGTGACCGCCACCAAACCCCACGCCATCATTTCGGTGGATATCACCATCGCCGCCGACACGCCCGTGGACAAGCCTCTGCATCCCGTCGCAATGCGCAAGGGTCCGGCCATCAAGATGATGGATTTTCACGGGCGCGGCACACTGGGCGGGCTGTTCTCCTCCCCGATGCTTCGCCGCTTCATCGAGCAGATCGCCCGGAAGCAGGATATCCCCCTGCAGCGGGAGGTCATTGTCGGCGTCATCACCGACCCGGCCTTCCAGTTGTATCTGGACGATAAGGGCTATGTGATCGCCGGGCTTTCGGTTCCCCATCGTTACAGTCATGCCTCCATTCAGATGTGCCATGAGGCGGATATTGCCCGCACCATTCAGCTCCTGGAAGGCGCGGCAGGGTCATTTTCTCCCGGGCTCGACCTGAGTCGGGGGTGATTGTTCTCGGAGGTTTCATGAAGACCTGGGTAAGGGATCTTTTTGGTGTCGAAAAGCCGGTCATCGGCATGTGTCACATGCGCGCCATGCCTGGCGACCCGCAATATGATCCCGCCAAAGGGCTGGCCTGGGTGTTCGAGCAGGCTCTTGCGGATATGCTCGCCCTGCAGGCCGGGGGCGTGGATGCCATCCTTTTTTCTAATGAGTTCAGCCTTCCCTATTTGACCAGGGTGGAGACCATCACCGTCGCGAGCATGGCTGCACTCATAGGTGAGCTCAAGCGCAAGATCAGGATTCCCTACGGCGTGAACGTGCTCTGGGACCCGCGCGCCTCCATTGACCTGGCCCTGGCTACCGGCGCGCAGTTCGTCCGCGAGATCTTCACTGGCGTCTATGCCAGCGACTTCGGCCTCTGGAACACCAACGCCGGCGAGGTCATCCGTCACCAGCATGCTATCGGCGCGCAGCATGTGCGCCTGTTCTTCAATATCGTACCCGAAGCGGCGGTCTATCTTGGCGGGCGGCAGATCGAGGATATTGCCCGCTCCACC
>CAZSPX010000475.1:0-2069 GCA_964608885.1 uncultured Anaerolineaceae bacterium
CAGGCGCCTCTTGCCTTCAGATAGTTCTGCTGCTGGGCGCTCTGCTGGGACGATGCCTGCTGCTGGGCCTGGGCCTGCTGTTGCTGGGCCTGCTTCCGGCTCTGCCCGCGTGCAGCGACTGCGCCCGCGGCTGCACCGACTCCGGCTCCCTTACCGGCCTCACCGTCGAGGGATCCGATGGCCGCACCCGCCACGGCCCCCCGGGCCGCGCCCCGTACCCCGGAACCCGGCTGCGCCCCGGCCGGCTGCTGTGCCGCCTGCTGCTGTGGGGCCTGCGCCGCCGCGGTCGGATCGAATCCCGTCTGCTTCACCGCCCAGGAATGGCAATCGTATTCGTCTTTTTTCTGCTGTTCTTGAGACTGTCCTTTCTGGGGGAACACATACTGTTGCTGGGCCGCGGCTATAGAGCAAACGAAAAGCATTGTAATCCCTACCACCGCGAAATAAAGAATCGCATTCCGTTTCATCTTTAACTCCTTTTTCATGATTCGTTGAGTCAACGCTCAAAGCTTCATCATGAGGCTGACAAGTACAACTTTCAGGATCAACCCGACGGGGTAGATCATCGCGTAATTGATGTCGGGCCGCTCTGTCGGCACTGTTTTCACGCCATAGGCCAGGATGGCGGGGTTTCCCACTGCACCGGCAAGAATCCCCAGGATGTCATCAAAGGGGATCTTCATGATCTTGTAACCCACCACGAAGATGATCAGGACCAAAATAAAAATGATCAGCGCGGCCGCGCAGAGAAACAGGAGATCGATATCCCCGATGCTGGCGATGAGGCTTTTTCCGGAGCTGATGCCCACCTGGGCCAGAAATACGGTCAGGCCGAAGTTGCGCAACGTGATGTTCGCCGTAATCGGCATCGTCCACACGATCCCTCCCGTACGGCCAAGTTTTCCCAGGATTAGCGAAACGATCAGGGGGCCCGCGGCAATTCCAAGGCTCAGCTTGCCGATACCGGGGACCGTCACCGGGATCAGGCCGAGAATGACGCCGAGCACCATCCCGATGCCGATGGAGACGTAGCTGAATTCCGTGGTTCCCTTGATGGAGTCCCCGAAGTGGGCGCGAAGCGCCGGGGCGTGTTTCAACTCCGCAATGAGCCCGAGCTGGTCTCCGAATTCCAGGATCAGATCCGGATCGGGAACGATGTGGGCGTCTCCCCTGCGTATATTCACGATCCGGCAGGGCACCTCAGGCATCACCAGATCCGACAGCCGGGAGCCCACGACAGTTTGCTTCGAGGCGTACACCCGAATGTATTCGAAATTCTCACGGTCATGCAAAATGCTCTGCGGCCCCATCTCCCCGAGAAAATCTTTCGCTTTTCCGATCGCCAGCTCGTCCTTGCCGACAACGAGCACCGAATCGCCTGCCTCCAGGACCATGTCCAGGTTTGCGACCCGGGTCACATGCTGCCGCCGGAGCGCAACCACCTCGATCTCCGAGGGCAGCAGGGTCTCGACCTCCTCGAGGCGCTTGCCGATCACCGCTGGATTGTGGATGACCAGTTCCACAAGTTCCAGGGTCTTTTTCGAAGGCGCTTCCACCTTGGGCTTGAAAACGAGGGCGGCCACGTAGATCCCGAGGATGGAAACGATGATTCCGAAGGGGTAGGCCACGCTGTATCCCACGGCCGGGTCGTTATTCCCTGCGATTTCCAGGGCCGCCTGCAGCGCAGGGGTGCAGGTCAGGGCTCCCGAAAACAACCCTGCCGCATAGTCGAGCCTGATGTGGAACACCCTTATCACCAGAACGGCTGCTCCGAGCGAGGCCAGGACGCTGATGACCGTAAGCAGATTGGCCTTTCGCCCCGCCGGCCCCGTCAGTCCGGAAAAGAACTGTTTCCCGTACTGGATGCCGATCCCGTACAGGAACATGACGAGTCCCAGCGAGCCCAGGAGCGGCGGTGGGACCGATTTCGGCGCGAAGGCGCCAATGGCAAGCCCCACGAACAGTACGGCACCGACACCGAAGGATAGCCCCTTGATGTTGATCTCCCCCAGGGCATACCCCGCGGCAATCGCAAGGAAGAGCGCCATGATCGGGCTCTGTTCAAGCAG
>CAZSPX010000476.1:0-2058 GCA_964608885.1 uncultured Anaerolineaceae bacterium
CCCTACCGTGGTGGTATAGACCAGGGCCAGGTCCGCGATCTCAATCAGGTCGTAGGTGTTGACCTTGTCCGTGGGCCCGATGATGTGGATGTGCGCGGGGAGCCCAGGCACCGCTTCACGCGCCACCTGTCCCATCGAGCGGGCTTTCGGCACCAGCGTCTCGCCGGGGTGCACGCGGATCACGAGCTGCACATCCGGTCTCTGCGCGAAGAAGCGCACGGTGCGCGTCATCCACTCGCTCATGGATTCAGCGAACACGTTGCGGCCCAGGGTCAGGCTGTCGCCCAGCACATTGGCCGCCAGCAGGACCACCGGGCGCGCGTCCAGCCCCAACTGGCTGCGCGTAGACTCCGCGCCCTGCGAGGAGACGTACTGCCACAGGCGTTTGGACTTGCCCCACACGCGTGCGCCGCGGCGGGCGTTCTCCAGGTCTGCCAGCCGCTCGTACATATCCTCGGTCATGGGCAGCGAGCCGCGCGCCTTCATCAGGTAGTCCGTCTCCTGGCGCATGATGGAAGAATCCTGCGCCAGCCAGATCTGCTCGCGCTGGTCGTTGAACTCGTAGGTCATGGCCTGGAGGCCAAGGTGGCGTGCGACCCGGAACACGATGCCCATCTCCAGGATCAACCCGTTGGGGACCAGCACCGCCTCGGGCCGCTCTGCCTGCATCCATTCCAGGGCGGCGCGGGCCGCAAAGGTGTTGCGCTCAAGGCGCAGCTCATACAGGCGGCGGTCCCCGGGGTCAGCCAGGTCCACTTCCTCGCGCATGAGCGTGTACTGCGTGTCCCACAGGCTGATCTCCTCCACATCCGCCCGCAGCGCTGCGGGCAGCGGGGACGATGGCTGGAGGTCCAGCATGGAGACATGCCGGACGCGGGGCTCGAGGGCCGATAGCGCCTCGCGCGTATGGAAGGACCGCTGTCGCTGGGTGAGGGCATCCAGCCGCTTGTGCCATTCCGAGTAGGGCAGGGTCATCAGCGTGACCCTGTGGCCCAGCCCGGCCAGCAACAGCGAGATATACGCAGACTGCTCGATCCAGTAATGCAGGGTGGCGAAGAACAGGATCTTCCTGCCCGCCGGGGCAGCCTGCGCGTACGGGCTCACCTGGCGCACGCCCTCCGGCAGGGAGCGCTGCAAACGCTCCAGGTTGTAATGGTCCTTGCGAAGGCGGTTCCTTTGCCGGAGCGACCAGTCCAACTCGGCGGCCAGCGGAAGTTTCCCCAGGAAGTTGCGCAGCGAGGTC
The DNA here is from genome assembly GCA_964608885.1 of uncultured Anaerolineaceae bacterium. Classification (GTDB taxonomy): domain Bacteria; phylum Chloroflexota; class Anaerolineae; order Anaerolineales; family Villigracilaceae; genus JACPVF01. Next base: position 1,244 of record CAZSPX010000476.1, read on the forward strand.
TTGTCCATCGTCCAGACCTACTCCACCTTCCCGATCTTCCACTCCAGGCGCGGGCGCAGCGGACCGACGCGCATCTCCGGCCACTGCATGCCGGGCGCGCCCGAGACATCCACATTGAAGGACAGGGCGTTCTCGTCCATGAAGTAGCGCCGCACTCCGAAGGAGCTGGCGTTCACGCCCAGCGAATAGCGGCCTTCATTGAAGAGGTCGGGCGGCAGGGTACAGCAGCTTACATAATGGCCCGCCTGCCGCGCCCCGAACTGCTCGTACTGCTTCGCATCGTCCGTGTCGAAGGAGGTGAAGACGTACTCCCCGCGCATCGTGCTGAGGTAGATGCCCACCCGCAGGCCGGTCAGGGGCGACTCGAGCCGGTACTCGAATTCCAGCGTCACCGGCTCCGTGGAGCGGATCGTATCCACCACCTTGCCGGTCTTGTCCTTCAGCCGCAGGCTGAGGGGCCGGAAGGGCGCGCTGGCAGCGGGGACCTCGTCCGCCTCCCAGATGCGCTCGCCCGTCTCGGCCTGCCCGGAGGCCAGGTAAAAATCCACGGCCTCGGGGCTGGGAGCCCGCTTGATGAGCGCACCCTTCTTCAGGACGATGGCTTCCTGTGTCAGCCGCAGGATGGCGGCCATGTTGTGACTCACGAAGAGCACCTTGCGCCCCTGCTGGGCTACGTCGCCCATCTTGCCCAGGCACTTGCGCTGGAACTCCGCATCCCCCACCGCCAGCACCTCATCCACCACCAGGATCTCGGGCTCCAGGTGCGCGGCCACGGCGAAAGCCAGCCGCACGTACATACCGCTGCTGTAGCGCTT
>CAZSPX010000477.1:0-2038 GCA_964608885.1 uncultured Anaerolineaceae bacterium
CCTGCCCGGGCACCTGTCCGCGTTCGGACGCGGCCTGCTCGAGCGAGTTCACCTGTCCCGCGTGGCGGAAGACGCGATGCGGGATTCCGAGATCGGTCAGTTTTTGAGGGAAGGGGGGAATTTCACTCACTTGAGAAACCAACATCTACGAAAGACGCTTGATGGCCTCGCGCGCAAGCATCGAAAGTTCGCGGTCGGCGCGATGATCGGCGATCGGTGTCAGCGCGGCAACCGCCTGCGGGTCGCGCATGTCGCCGAGCGATCGGATGACCTGTTTCTGCACAAGTCGGTCGTGATCGTGCAACATCTCCGCGAGCAAAGGCAGGACGCGCGGGTCGCGGATCTTTGTCAACGCGGAGACGGCGCGCAGGCGGATGCCCGCTTCGGGATGATGCAGCGCCTCGCTCAGAACCTCGAAGGCGGACGCGCCAAACCCAGCCAGCGACTCGGCCGCGGCCCGTCCCACTTCATCGTGCAGGTCGTAGAGCGCCATGCCCAATGTCTCGACCGCGCGCGTGTCTCCGATGCGTCCCAGCACGATGGCCGCGCTCCGACGCACGGTGGCCTCGTAGTGACGCAACGCGACGATGAGCGGCTCCACCGCGTCCGCGCCGAATTTCGTCAGCGAAGCCAACAGCGGTTCGGCGGCGTTCTCGCGTTCGTACCACCAGAACGAATCGGCCATGGCCTCGATGAAATAGGGGACGGCTTCTTTCAGACGGGTGGCGGCCAGTCCCTGCGCGGCGGCCTGACGGACCTCGATCTCGCGGTCTTCGAGCAGGAGATCGGAAAGTGGAATGATGGAGGATGGGTCGCTGAAGATGCCGACCGCCAACGCCGCGGCAATTCGGACCGTCGGTTCGGGGTCGCCCAACAACGCGTTCAACGTCGGGACGGCGGACGCGTCGCCGATCCGCGCCAGTGCGGACGCGGCCCGCGCGCGGACGGTGAAGTACTCGCCGCGCGCGGCCTCTGTCAGTGCGGGGAGGGCGCTCGGGTGGCGAATCTCTCCGAGAATATCCGCGATCCGCTGTCGGGTGAGGGGATGCGTTGTGCCGAGGAGTTGGGAAAGGCGCGGGATGGCGGTCGTCCCCATTTTGACGAGGATCTGCGCGGCGAGAGTCTGCAGATTGGAATCTTTGCTCGCGAGCGCGTCCACCAGCGCGTCCACTGCGGCGGGACCCTGGCGGAGGAGTTCATTGGCAGCCGCGGCACCTTTGGAAGGGTCGCTTAGTTGCATCACCAATTTTTTGGTGTCGTCTCGTTTCCCGGTGAGCCAGTCCATGCGCTTATTTTACTCTTAAAAGAGAAGACCCCCGCTTGCGGGGGTCTCATTCAGGGTGTGGGAAAATCAGTTTTAGAGGCCTTTGATGAGCAGGCCGAGAACGAGCAGAACAAAGGCAATGAAAGCCAGCCAGAAGGCAAAGGGCGCGACAGCAGCAATTACACCGATTTGGCCCAACAAGCCAACCAAAGCAACAACAATGCTGATCCAGAAGACCAGAGAGGTTGGGGGAGTAAGTTTCATTTGCATTCTCCTTTTGTGATGGGTTCCCACACCCATGGCTTACAACACATATTATAGTGAATAGATGCACAGATTGCAACTGTTAAAATAGATCAATGAGTTGAAAAAACTGTGAGCGCGGGGCGATGGGAACTATCAAAATTTCTCAAATCTTGAAAATTCCTACTAAATTAGTATGAATTTAGACTATAATCCCGTCCCGAAGATTGCAAGACCACAACGCCGGGGTCTCCCCGGTGTTATTTTGCCTGAATTTCTGTACACTATCGTCATTGCGATGCGGGTGTTCTTTCCAACGAAGCAATCTCCTCAATAGGATAGGATTGCTTCGCCGCCTCCAGCGGCTCGCAATGACGAACTATTGCTTAGCGGAGAGAGTTTCAATGAAGAAAGAACAATTGCTCGACCTGTATCACCAGATGGTACTCATCCGCCGCGTGGAAGAACGCGGGGCGGAACTGTATCAGGCTGGCAAGATCGGCGGCTTTATGCATCTGTACATCGGGCAAG
>CAZSPX010000478.1:0-2035 GCA_964608885.1 uncultured Anaerolineaceae bacterium
CACTTTCACCTATCCCCGGCAAGACGCACGAATATCCCTTCCGATTGGGTCATTTCCTGGATGATCCCCGGGAAATTCGGATGGTTCCTGCGTCCCTCTCCATTCCCCGGCCTTCTCTTTCTCCCCTGTCTATACAACTTGATTTTCCCCCTCGAATATCCTACAATACAGCCACAATTCGGGTTTATCCCGGAAACCATGCGCAAAAGGGAAATCCATGCATCGCGAGCGCGTTTCCGAAAATGTCTTCTGGTTCCAGAGTGAGGTCTATGCCCAGGTGACCGCCGGTGTGGTGGCCGGCCCCCAGTGGGCCGTCGTCATCGACACCCTGGCCCTCCCCGACGAGACCATCGGCATGCGCGAGTTCATCGAGCATGAGCTGGGCGTGCCGGTCCGCTATGTCATCAACACCCACTACCACGCCGACCATGCCTGGGGGAGTTGCTTCTTCCCCGGCGCGACCGTGATCGCCCACGCCCGCTGCCGCCAGCTGCTCGAGGAACGCGGCATCCCCTCGCTGGAGGCCGCCCGCCGGCAGAACTCCAGCCTGCGCCCCGTGCGCATCGTCCTCCCGCACATCACCTTCGAGTCCGGCGAGATGACCCTGCGGGTCGGCAAGAAGAACCTCATCCTCACCTCCGCCGGCGGTCACTCCGCGGACGGCGTCAGCGTGCTGGTGGAGGAGGACCGCGTCCTCTTCGCCGGGGATGCCTTCATGCCGCTGCCCTACGTGGTGGACGGCGACGTGGACGAGATCACGGCCTCCATCAAGAAGATCGGCAAGATGGGGCTGGAGAACATCGTCCAGGGCCACGGCGACATCATCCTGCGGGGCGAGATCGAGGCGGCTGTGAAGGAGAACCTCGCCTACCTCACCGCCCTGCGCAAGGCCGCGAAGATCGCTGCCCGCCGCCGCTCTCCCGAGGAGTACCTCGAGACGATCCGGATCGAGGACTGCGGCAAGAGCCGGGTCTATCTCGGCGGGCTGGCCGAGGGACTGCACAAGCGTAACCTGCGCGCTGTCCTCAAGAAGGCACTGGAAGAAGAGGATCAAGCCTAGCAGGGAGGCTCGCAGCCTCTCCCCGGCCTCTCCTCCGGTCCTCCACCCCCCTAATCCATCTCCCTCACCGCCTCCGCCGCGGATTCCTTTTCCTTCTTCGCCTTCATGCGCCCGTGCAGGCTGATGCTGACCACGCGCTCGCGGCCCTCCACCAGCTTGCGGAGGTTCGGCCTCAGCGCCCACATCAGCAGGCCCTCGGCCGCCATGCCGTAGAGCACGTTGGCCCAGGGCATCCCTTGCAGCGCGCCCACCGCGAAGACGATGGTGGCGAACAGCGCCACGCTCATGGTGGTGATGGAAGCGTAGCCCAGGGTGAAGAACACGACCGCCCCCAGCGGCAGCACGATCAGCACGGAGGGCGCCCACAGCCCGAGCGCGCCTCCCAGCGCGGGAGCCCCTCCGGCCCCGCCGCGGAAGCGCAGGCGTCCCCTCTCATCCCGCTCGGGGAGGAAGATCGAGTAGTTGTGACCGATGATCGAGGCGATGGGAGCGAGCACCTGCAGCCAGGATTCCCCCGGGGCCACGGCCCGCGCCAGCCAGACGGAGGCCGCCCCCTTGAGGATGTCGAGCAGCGCAGTGAGCAGCCCCGCCCCCAGCCCGGCGGCGCGCAGGGCGTTGGTCCCGCCCGTGCGGCCGCTTTCCACGGTGCGGATGTCCTTGCCGGTCTTCATCTTCACGATCAACAGGCCGAAGGGGATGGACCCCAGGATGTAGCCCGCAAGGATCACGAGGAGGTCGAGCACGATTTGCATAAGTAAGTGGTTCTCCTGAATCTTCCAATAACAGTAACACGCGCGGGGCGGGTTGGTTGTGCCGCGCCCTAGCGGAGCAGCGCGGCCGCCCCCCAGCTCACCAGCAGGATCACGCCCGGCTCCAGCGTGGAGCCGCGCAGCGGCCGGCCCTCGGTGATGTTGGCGGCAAAGCTGGTCAGCGCATAGAGCGGCCCCGTGACCGCCAGCGCGAACTGCAGCGGCT
>CAZSPX010000479.1:0-2033 GCA_964608885.1 uncultured Anaerolineaceae bacterium
TCAACGTGGAGACCCTGGTTTGCCCGTGCTCCATCTGGGAGTTGGGCGGCTCTCCAGGAACACCGAACGACACTGATGGACAGGCCATTCAGGTTGGGGTCAAGTTCCGGTCCAGTATCAATGGTTACATTACAGGGATCCGGTTCTATAAAGGCAGCCTGAATACGGGGACGCATACTGGACAGATCTACTCGGCCGCCGGGACGTTACTGGCCTCGGATGTCTTTACCGGTGAGTCCTCCTCCGGTTGGCAGACCACGTACTTCCCCCAGCCTCTTCAAGTCACCGCCGGGACGACCTATGTTGCCTCCTATTTCTCTCCATCTGGATACTATTCGACTTCGATTGATTACTTCACCTCGGCACTTGAGAACCCGCCGCTGACCGGCCTTGCCGACGGCACAGATGGCCCAAATGGGGTTTATATTTATTCCGCCAATCCCGCTTTCCCCACCACAGGCTTCAGATCGAGCAATTACTGGGTGGACGTGATCTTTGAGACCTCGGTGGGACCGGATACCTTCCCGCCGACGGTTCAATCGGTAACGCCTGTCAATACTGCGGCCAATGTGGCGACCAGCACGACCGTGACCGCCCTCTTCAGTGAGCCAATAGATCCTCTTACCGTGACGACTTCCACCTTCGAGCTGCGGGATTCGGGCAACAATCTGGTGCCTGCAACCGTCACTTTGAACGAGGCAACCCACACGGCGACGCTTACACCGAATAGTAATCTGGCGAATCTGACCCTTTATACCGCCAGGCTCAAGGGCGGGACGAGCGGCATCAAGGACTCTGCCGGAAATCCGCTGGCCACCGATTACACCTGGACCTTTACGACGGTTGGGGTTCCCTCGGATGACGGGCCGGGAGGACCGATCCTTGTTGTCACCAGCACCGCCGACGGCTTTGGCCGCTATTATGGCGAGATCCTCAAGACCGAAGGCTTCAACGCTTACCTGCTCACCGACATCAGCAATGTGAACGCCGGGATGCTCGGCAATTATGATGTGGTGATCCTTGCTCATGTGCCTCTGGACGCCGGGCAAGTCTCCATGTTCACCACCTGGGTGGACAACGGTGGAAATCTCATAGCCATGCGTCCCGATTCCGACCTCGCCTCCCTTCTGGGAGTCACTCCCGCGGGGACCACTCGGTCAGATGCGTACCTGCTTGTGAATACGGCTACCGGGCCTGGCATTGGAACGGTGAGCGAGACCATTCAGTATCATGGCACAGCTGATAACTACACCCTCAATGGGGCGACCGCGGTTGCAACCATCTACTCCAATGCAACCACCTCCACCTCAAATCCGGCCGTGACGCTGCGGAGCGTTGGCGCGAATGGCGGTCAGGCTGCTGCCTTTACCTATGACCTCGCGCGTTCAGTTGTCTATACCCGCCAGGGAAATCCTGCCTGGGCGGGCCAGGAACGCGATGGGTCGACGCCCATACGCTCCGATGACCAGTTCTTTGGAGCAAAAACCGGTGACGTCCAGCCGGATTGGGTTGACCTGAGCAAGGTCGCCATCCCTCAGGCAGACGAACAGCAGCGCCTTCTGGTTAAGCTGATCGAGAGCATGAACCTCGATAAAAAGCCTTTGCCGCACTTCTGGTACTTCCCGCGCGGGGAAAAGGCAGTTGTGCTTCTGACCAGCGATGACCACGGTAACAACTACCTGGGCACCCGCCTTCAGGATTACATTGCACGCAGCCCCGTTGGCTGCTCCGCAGCGGATTGGGATTGTGTGCGCTCCAGTATGTATATCTATGATACGACGACCCTGAGCGCGGCGGATGCAGCAACGTATACCTCGCAGGGGTTCGAGATCGGTGTTCACATCAATACCCAGTGCCAGGATTTCACCCTGGCCGGTCTGCAGGATTACTACAATACGCAGCTGGCACAGTTCGCGGCGCGGTTCCCCGGTCTGCCTTTGCAGACCAGCGAGCGCACTCACTGTATTGCCTGGAGCGGCTGGGATCTGCAGCCCCAGGTACAGCAGGAAAAGGGCATCCGGCTGGATACCAAC
>CAZSPX010000480.1:0-2030 GCA_964608885.1 uncultured Anaerolineaceae bacterium
CCCGCAGGTCCAGGCCGAGGCGCAGGGCTACATCCCGTTCAAACACGTTTGTGCCTGCATTGAAGGGATTTGGTATCGAGATCTTTTGCGTACTCAGGTCTATCCAGAGCGCCAGGGAGAGGACGATCAGGATGATCACAATTCGGTTGGTGATGTTCTTAATCATGCAATGGGTTCTCCACTCACAAAAATGTGGCGCTTAAGCGCCACGGCGGCGGTGATTATACCCCCAATGAGGGGGCACGGCTAGACTTTTATACGCCACTTATTTTTGGGAATACACCCACTGGTCAAAAAGCGGCTGGAGGTCGCAGGCGCAATGTTTCGCGGCCAGCGATTGCAGGAGCGCCGGGGTAGCCACCCCCCAGGACAGGCTTTCCGTGTACTCTTTCAGGAAGGCGTCGAACGACTGCGCTCCCATTTGGTCCCTCAGCGCGACGAAGAACAGCGGACCGCGCCCGTACACGATGGCGCTGTACTCCGCCGGGGTGTAGGCCGCCACCGGCAGGCCGATCGGGATTTTCGCGTCTCCAAGGCTGGCCCAGCGATTCTCGAGGGATGAGCGGAAGCCCTCCGCGCCGCTCGCGCCGTATTCATCCGTGAAATATTGCAGCGTCGCGAATTGGGTCAACGACTCGTCGAGCCAGGGATCGTCGAGCTGGTCGTCGCCGACCAGGTTGTAGAACCATTGGTGGCCCGTCTCGTGTGCCACTGTCGATTCCATGATGATGTTCGCGTGATCGCCCGGGTTGTTGGGGCCTGTCACGTAGATCCCCTCCGTGATGGCGATGACGCCGGGGTACTCGATCCCCAGCGCGGTGTTGGGCGTGGCGACAATGTCGAACTCGGTGTACGGGTAGGGCGCGAATCGCCGGTTGAAATCGTCCAGCGCACGCGAGGCCGCCTCCAGCGCCGCCCGCGACCCGTCCTTCATCTCCCTGGGCGCAAAGCTGCGGATGGTGACCTCCCCAACCGTCTGCGACAGCGCCTCGTATTTTGGACTCGCTGCCAGGTAGAAATCGCGCGCCGGACCGCTCGCCGCGACCAACGCCTGGACCTGCCCGGCTTCGCTGCGACTGACCTCCCGCCCGGACGTGACCAGCGTCAGCCCCTTCGGAGCGGTGACGCGGACGAGGTAGAAGGCTGCATCGGCATACGTGACATCGCCGCTTTGCGGAGGGATCTCCGCGTTCCAGCCTGTCTCGTCGTAGACGCAGATCATGGGATAGGCATGTGCCAGCGCCAGCACATCATCGTAATAAGCCAGCACGCCGTAATGCTGGTCCACCGATCGCGGGACGGTCACCGCGTAGCCCATTTGGACGACGACGCTTTGACCGGGCGACAGCGGCCTTGGCAGCAGCACGACCATCAGGCTGTTCTCCAGCCCATACGACGGCATGACTCCCGCCCCATCCACGCGCAGGCCCGAGACGGTCATTTCCCCTCCGAGGATGTTGGGGAAGAGCCGGAACCAGATCTCGTTCAGCGGGACGTTTTCGGTGTTGGTGTATCGGACCTCTTCCGTGCCTGTGATGTGGGACAGGTCGTCTGTGATCGTTAAATCGAGGTGGTAAACGCTGGCCCCGTTCAATTTTTCCAGGGCGGGTTGTTCGGCCTGCACCAGCCCGTTCCGAAAGAGGGAGCGGTCGTCCCACGGGGTTTGGAGCGGATCGGAGATTGGCGTGGGTGGCGGGGGAGTCGGTTTGGGCTGGAGGAGGGAACAGGAAACGGCGAGCAGGCTCAGGCTGAGGAGTGAGGCGAAGAATCGTTTCATCGAGATGCGTCCATGAGAGAGTCCAATGCCTGTTGCAGCACCTGGCCTGGTGTCAGCTCGTCGGTGTCGATGACGATGTGGGCATGCGCGCGCGCGTGGGAGAGCCTGCGGGTCTGCTCGTCGTAATCCTTTTCGCGCCAGTTGAGCTGGCGCCGCGCGGTGCTGACCGGAAAGGAGGCGTGCAGGTAGATCAGGATGTCGGGCTTGGTGATGATCTGCCACATGGCCGGCACGTAGGAATGTTCCTGCGCGA
>CAZSPX010000481.1:0-1997 GCA_964608885.1 uncultured Anaerolineaceae bacterium
CCGTGCCCGCTGGAGATGTTCTGGAGGATGCGCTGCACCCCGCGCCAGGTGAAGTAGAGCGAGACCAGGACCGCGGCAAGGAACAGGACCTTCTCGGTGAGAGTCAGCATTGGAACCTCCGCAGATGGGGATACCCCTGCAGCATTGATTTAGTGTAGCACAAGTCCGCGAGGTTATTTGGCGATGTCGTTGACGTAATCGATGGCGGCGGTGCAGGAGCCGGGCAGGAAGGGGGCGACGTTGTCCCAGGTCAGGTCCAGGCCCCGGAGCTGGGAGCCTTCGATGGCATCGCCGAGACAGCCCGCCCCGGCGTTGTAGTTGACCAGGGTGAACTTCCACAGGTCCTCATAGGAAGCGGAGAGGCCGGGGGCCTGGCCGGTCAGGTTGCGGACGACGCGCCCGGTCTGCTCACAGTTGGCGAGCATGGTATGGGCGAAGACACTGACGGAGAAATCGGCCTGGCTGAGGTCCAACCCCAGGGGGCAGTCGGCGCAGGCGGCGTTGACGGAGCTGACCAGGGCCTGCCTGAGCATGAGCGCCTCGGCGGGGTCCATGTGGGCGTAGCCCTTGCCGCAGGCTTCGCTGGAGAGGACCAGCGGGCAGAACTGCGAGAAGAAGGAGGGGTTCCAAAACAGGGTGGTGTCGGCGCCGTCCTCGGTGAGCTGGCCGAGACCCACGTCGGCGGCGGCGGTGAAGATGCCGGGCCAGAACTGGCTCTCGCGGGCGAACAGGTTCTTGAGCAGGTGGGCCGGCACGCCGGTCTCCTCCGCCGTGCTGAGGATCAGGGAGTCGAAGCGGTTCTGCCAGTCGTTGACGGCGGGGCGGGCGGCTTCGAGCCCGCAGGTGTTGACGCCGCCCCCGGGGATGAGGCCGCCGTCGGGGCAGCCGCGGGCATCCACCACGCCCTGGATGATGAGGTTGGCGGCGAGATAGGTGTAGGGGATGTCGCTGGCGAGGTCCTCATGATGGACCGGGGTGCTGAGCCAGAAGGGTGTGCCGCCCACGGGCGGGAAGGATTCCCAGGATTCCGAGCAGGTGGGGGGCGGCTGTCCCTGCCACTGGCTGGAGAGCACATCGATGTACCAGTACAGCCGGTCGGGGTCGCCGGCATCGGACTGGACCGAGCGCACCTGGGCCGAGAAGAGGGGGGAGGAATCGCCGTAGCTGGAGAAGGCCCAGAACTCCATCAGGACGCCCTCCGGGGGCGTGTTCTGGAGGGGGATGACGCACTCGGCGGCGTCGCAGGCGAAGGATACTTCGCCGTACACGCCCTCGACGCGGGTGATGCGCTCATTGGGGAGCGGCTCCTCGCCCCGCACCACGAGACTGGGGGAGCCTTCGCAGACGGTCGTGGAGACGCTGGAGACGGGCTGGCAGTCGATGATCGAGAGCCAGGCGGTGGCGGCGGGAAGCTCGGTGGGGATCTCCTTGTGGGCCTGCTCCTGGGCCACGGGGTAGACGTAGTAGCCTTCGCACTCGCGCGAGTCGCCGATCACGCAGGGGGGCTGGGTGATCCATTCGTCGAAGATGTCCTGGCCGCAATCGGTAAAGACCTCGTCGGGCGTGGGCGGGCCGAGGTGGTCGGTGAGGATGGAGCAGACGACGATGCCCTTGCGCCAGGTGGCCATCCACCAGGTGGTGGCGGTGTAATCCACGGTAATGGTTGTGAAGCGGTCGGGGCCGGGAGGGGGATTGGGGGCGGGGGAGGGCTGCGGGCGGGACGAAAAGGCAGTCCCCATCAACAGGATGGTGATCGTCAGGAAGAGGAGACCCGTCCAGCGCTTGGCCATTGGTTGTATCAAAAAGTAAGAGTCCGCCGTTTGTTCCATTATAGCGGACAGTGTCCAAACTGCCCATTGTTTGGGAATGGGACTTTCGGTGGAGGGAAGAGGATGGGAGGCGAGGTTTCGATGGGAGGCCGAAACGGGGATGAGGAAGGCCAGGACCGAGGCGCCCGGGGAGGATTCGATTCGAAAAATTCGAATGTGAAACGAATG
>CAZSPX010000482.1:0-1971 GCA_964608885.1 uncultured Anaerolineaceae bacterium
GAAGATGCCCCAGTACACCGGGCGGTTGACGCCTGCCACGCCCAGGCCTTTGAAGATCAGGTAATACCAGGCATAGACGAAGCAGGTCAGCACCAGGACGGTCAGCACGCCGGCCAGCGCCCAGAACTTCCAGGTGGCGGTATGCATCGATTCGAGCACCATGTCGTTCATCTCGCCGCGCGGGCGGGGATCGAACATCAGGTGTTCGCGGGGATCCTCTTCCTGCTCTTCGGCTTGCGGGCGGGGACGGGCTTCCCCGTAGGGTCGGGCGGTGGTCGCCATGCTCACTCCCCTCCCTTCAGGTAGGTGACCCGGGGCTGGGTGCGCAGCTCCTCATGCATCAGGTAGCCGCGCGAGGCCTCGGCAGCCCTGCTGACGGCGCTCCCGGGATCGTCTACGCGCCCGAAGGTGATCGCACTGGCGGGGCAGGCCTGGGCGCAGGCGGTGGTGAACTCGCCGTCGATGATCTCACGGCCCTCGGCCTTGGCCTGGTCCTCGGCCACGTGGATGCGCTGGATGCAGAAGGTGCATTTCTCCATCACGCCGCGGCGGCGGACGGTCACGCTGGGGTTGTACTGGTTCTTGAGGGTCTCCAGCTCGGGGTGGATGCGTTCGTCGGTGTAATCGCGCCAGTTGAACATGCGCACCTGGTAGGGGCAGTTGTTGGCGCAGTAGCGGGTGCCCACGCAGCGGTTATAGACCTGCAGGTTGAGGTCCTCCGAGGGGCTGTGCACCGAGGCGAAGACCGGGCAGACCGGCTCGCAGGGCGCATTGTGGCACTGCTGGCACATCATGGGCTGGTAGGGGGTCATCTTGACTTCGGGGAATTCCCCCTCCCACAGCCGCTCGGTGCGGATCCAGTGCATGCTGCGCCCGTAGGCGGCGTCCTCCTCGCCCACGAAGGGGAGATTGTTCTCCATGGCGCAGGCCGCCACGCAGGCCTGGCAGCCGGTGCAGAGATCCTGGTCAACGACCATGCCCCAGATGCCGCCCAGCTCTTCCTCTGAATTATTGGTGAACACCGGTACATTAAGATTTGCCATGACCCATCTCCTATTTCGCGTCGAAACCATAAACGCCCAAAACGCCTTCGAGGCGTGAGAGCGGGGCGGTCTTGCCGGTCTTTTCCACTTTGACCTTCATGCTGCCGTAGGCCAGGTCGCCGGCTTCGTTGAACTTCACCGCCAGCAGGTCGGCGGGGTTGACACCCCGTCCCTGCGCAAAGCGGCCGTAGGCGGTGTGCCCCTGCCCGAAGGGGATGGCGATGGTATCCGGGCGGATGGCGGGGTACTTGTAGACGCTCACTTCCAGCGCGCCGGCGGCGGAGGTGATGAGCACCACATCGCCGTTATCCACGCCCAGCTCGGCGGCGGTCTCGGGGTTGATCTCGACCCAGGTGTTCCACATGACGGTGGTGTTGGGGTCGGCCAGCTCCTGGAGCCAGGGCTTGTTGGCGCCGTTATCGCCCAGGGTGGGCGAGAGGAAGGGCAGGAGGAAGAACTCGCCCTCGCCCTCGAACTGCGCCTCGCCGGGATTCAGATCCAGGTTCAGCACATCCGCGCTGGAGGGGGTGGAGAGGGCCGTGGCCGTCTTCCACCAGCCGCCGTACTGCTGGAACAGGGCGGTGAAGGTGTTGATCTCGGGGGCGCTGAAGTAGCCGTCCTCCTCGCTGATGAGGGGCTCGAGCCGCGACTGGATGAACTCGACCTCGTCCTTGAAGGGCAGCGCCGCGGCGGCTTTCCCTCCCGCCAAAGCTGCGGCGGCCAGCAGCACATCCACGGTGGAGCGGGTGTTGGTGAAGGGCACCACAACCGGCTGCGCGCCGGAGAGCGCCGGCTGCGCGGAGCCTGCGGCCACCTGCTGGTAGCCCCAGGACTCAAGGCCGTGATGGTCGGGGAAGACGTAATCGGCCTGCAGGGCGGTCTCATCGGGGAAGGTCGCAAACGAGATAACGGTCTGTACACTCTTGAG
>CAZSPX010000483.1:0-1955 GCA_964608885.1 uncultured Anaerolineaceae bacterium
CCCTCCCCGCCACAAGGCTGAACGCGTCTCACCCGAGGCGCGTTTCTTGTTAATGGCCGGTCGCGGGCCCCCGTTTCGCCCCTCCACTTCATTTCGGGGTGCTTCGCGAGGAGAAGATCGTTTCGCCCGGGCCGATCTCTCCGAGGCCGCTCCTGCTTCTTGCACTGATATGACGGACTTAACGAGACAGGATACGCCAGCCAAGGAGGGTGAGCCAGCGGGAGGGAGTCTTCTTTTGGCCGAATTCCCAATCCTTCCAGGCAGCCCAGACGGATTCGGGGGTGAAGCGTCCCTCCGGGCCGACTTTATTTTCCAGGACTTGCAGCATCTCGCACAGACGCGGGTCGTCCTTGAGCCAGGGGAAACGGGTGAGGACATCCAGCACGTGAAGGAGGTCGTACCAGACAAAGGGGACCTTGAGCTTGCGGAAGTCGGTGCCCATATAGAAGATGTAAGGATGCTCTTCGAGGCTCCGGCTCCACAGGGACAGCAGGGTCTCGGCGCCCGTGTGACAGGCAGGTGAGTCCCGATATTCTTCCATCTCGGACAAGGCTTTCAGCATGGCGAGATTGGCGAAGGGGCATGGGTCCTGCTTGCGTCCGGGGCCGTGCCAATTCCCCAGCTCCTTTGAGACGGCGCAGGGCCAGCCGTTCTCACGGACGAGGCCCGCCAGGTGGTCGGCGGCCGCCTGGACTGCAGGGTGCTCCCGGAGGCCGAACTTCGCCAGCGCATAAACGATCAGAGGCGCATCGCATAATGCCCAACCCCACTGCTCAGCTTCCCCGGCAAGGGTCATCGGCAGTTGGAAGGGGCCCTCTTCGGACTGGTGCTTGAGGACGCCTTCAATGACCCTTTCCACGCCGGGGTCTCCGGTCCGCAGGCCCAGGTCGGCGAGAAAGGTCAATTTGTGAAAGGGCTGTCCGGCGCTCTTGTGGGAGGCGATGACCGTCCCGGGCCAACCTGCCAGTTCTGCAAGCAAATCCCGGACCGGGGCGCTCGAGAGCATGCTCCCGCGCGCAGACTGAACCTGCAGCGTATCCTCCGGCTGCCCCATGAGATCCCGCAGCGCCCGGTATTGGATGTAAGGCTCGCCTTCCAGCAGCCAATCGATGGGAGGGTTCATTTCAACCTTTTCTCTGTGGAGAGAGCCTCCAGATCCATTCTACTCCGAAGTGCTGTTCCCGGGCCGCGTCGCGGTTATCATATATACTTTATCCCGATCAAAGGAGCATGCCAGCATGGAAAAATCCTGGGAAACGATCCGCTCGGAGCCAGGCCCGGACCTGGGCCTGTTCCAGACGCGCTTCGACTGGGTGAAGAACCCGCGGAACGCGAAATCCATGCGGGCGGTGATCCTGGAGGCCGCGAATTTTGCCAATGTGGTGGCGGTGACGCCCGAAAAGAAGATCGTGGTCGTCCGGCAGTACCGCTTCGGCGTGGGGAGAGTGACCACGGAGATCCCCTCCGGGCTGATAGATAAGAATGAAGCACCCGAAGCTGCGGCCGTCCGCGAACTGAGGGAGGAGACCGGATATACCTCGACCCAATGGAGATACCTGGGCTGGTCGGAGCCGAACCCGGCCTTCCTGAACAATGTCTGTCACCAATGGCTGGCCCTGGATGCGGTAAAGACCTTCGAGCCGGAACTGGATGAGGGGGAGGAGATCGCGGTGCTGGAATTGACACTCGAAGAGGTGCGTGAGGAGATCGAGCAGGGCAGGATGCGCAACGCCCTCACGCTGCTATCTCTCTCACGGGTGTTCGATCTGTGGAGCGGATAGGCACGCATCCACCCGAAAGAACAAAGAAGGACCGGAACACTGGTCCTTCTTTGTTCAATCCGAATGCGCGGGATACATGGACGTGTCATCGCCAGGCAGTCGCAGGAAAACGGGAGGCTTTCAGCCGGCGCGGGTTTCCAGAAGCTCGATGAGGGCGTTGATCAGGGATGAGGG
>CAZSPX010000484.1:0-1950 GCA_964608885.1 uncultured Anaerolineaceae bacterium
CCAGGCGGGTGCGCAGCATGTTATTGATGTGCTCGCGCTCGGAAAGCACGTCGTCCAGCGGGATGCCGCCGATGACCGCGCGCAGCGTGGTGGCCGCGATGCCGGCCGCCGCCGATTCGAAGTTGCCCACCTGCAGAACCGATTCCGCCGGGTCGATCACCTTGTAATACCACAGGAAATCGATGGAGATGGGCGCGTTATCCTTGGTGATCGAGGTCTGGTGCGGCACTTCGCGCACCTGCTCGCGCAGGTCCACCTTCACGCCCCGGTCGATGACCGGCACCAGCAGTACGATGCCCGGGCCTTTCGAGCCGATGCAGCGTCCCAGGCGGAAGACCACCAGGCGCTGGTACTCAGGCACCACCCGGATCGACTGGACGACCAGGATCAGCCCGACGATGATGACTCCGCCGATCAGGCACGGAATGATCGAGGTTGCGACATTCATTGCATTTTCTCCTTCTGATCTCTATTGTCAGCTTTTTTGCGGTTTTGCTTTTTCCACGACCAGAATAAATCCATCCCGGCGGAGGACGCGCACATGGCTCCCGGCGGGGATAGCCTGTTCGCTGCGCGCCGACCACAGCTCTCCGCCTACCTGCACGCTGCCCTCGTCACGCACCTCGGTGCGCGCTTCGCCTTCCTTGCCGATCAGCGTCCCCAGGTCATGCACCGGCGTGGCCATCGCCGCCTGGATGGACTTGCGCACCGCGATCCACAGGAAACCCGTCATCAGCGCCGAGGTGACCAGTGCCAGCGCCAGGTTCACCGAGGGCAGGCCGTTCTCGCGGGCGAACAGGAAGACCGAGCCCACCACCAGTCCCAGCAGCGCCAGCGCCAGCAGGAACTCGCGCCTGGGCGTCCGTACGGCCAGCAGGAAGGGGATCACGCTGAGCATGATCACGATCAGCGCCCAGAAATTGATGTTCAGGTTGTAGATCGCGTAACCCGCCAGCGCCAGCCCGAAGAAGGCCCCCACCTCCAGCAGCCCGGTCCCCGGGGTGACGATCGCCAGCATGCTCAGCAGCACCCCCACCATGAGGACCAGGTACGCCACGTTCGGATCAAGTAGGAAATCCACAGCTCCTCCAAATCGATTATACAACAGCAGCCCGTTTCCGCTTATATCTACGCTGCATCCCCTCCCGGGGTTGTATAATAGTCCCCGCCAAAAGGAACACCCTTCCCGCAAGGAGAACGAGTGAAATTCGAAAAGATCTGCATCCTGGGCCTCGGCTATATCGGCCTGCCGACCGCCTCCACCTTCGCCGCACACGGCGTCCGCGTCCTGGGCGTGGACGTCAACACCGGGATCATCGAGACCCTGCGGGCCGGCGGCCTGCACATCCATGAGGACGGCCTGCCCGAAGCCCTGGCCAAGGCCGTCGAATCCGGCAATCTCACCGTCGCCACGCAGCCCTCCGAAGCGGATGCCTTCCTGATCGCCGTCCCCACCCCCTTCCATGAAGACCGCACCGGCGAATATAACGGGGTCAAGTACAAGCTGGCCGATATGCGCGCCGTGATCTCGGCCACCGAAGCCATCGTTCCCTGCCTGCGCAGGGGCAACCTGGTCGTGCTCGAATCCACCTCTCCCCCCCGCACCACCGTGGACCTCGTCCAGCCCATCCTGGAGCGCTCCGGGCTTAAAGCCGGCATCGATTTCCACCTGTGCTACTCCCCCGAGCGCGTGCTCCCCGGCCAGATCCTCCGCGAGCTGGTGGAGAACGCCCGCGTCATCGGCGGCGTCACTCCCGAATCCGCCCGCCTGGGCGCGGAGCTGTATGCGACGTTCGTCAAGGGCGAGATCGTCCAGACGGACGCCACCACCGCCGAGATGGTCAAGCTGATGGAGAACACCTATCGCGATATCAATATCGCCATCGCCAACGAGTTCTCGCGGCTGGCCGAGAAGTTCGGCGTGGACATCTGGGAGGCCATCGGCCTGGC
>CAZSPX010000485.1:0-1942 GCA_964608885.1 uncultured Anaerolineaceae bacterium
GGGTTTCGTCGCTGCCGTCCTCGTTCATCACCATGATCTGCCACAGGCCATCGCGCTCGCTGGCAAAGGCGATCTTGCCGAGGTCAGCGGCGGGAGGCAGCGGCGTGGGCAGCACCGGGGTGGGGACGGGTACAGTGGCGTCCGGCCCGGGAGGGGTGGGATTGACCCCCGGCGTGACGAGCGAGCAGGCCAGGGAGACAGCCAGCACCAGGGCCGGCCACAGGAGCAAACGGGAACTTGGTTTCATGCGACTCTCCTCCAGAACAACTAAAAAGGGTTACACGGTTGAAAATTGCAGCGGGCAGCCGCCTCCGCATTGGGATACAAGGAGGCAGCCGTCACATTTGGCGGGCAGTCCATGACGCTCGCGCAGGCGCACAGAGAGGTCATGGTCCCAGATCGAATCCCACGGGTCGCGCAGGAAGTTGCCGACCGGCGTGTAATACGACTGGCAGGGCAGCACGTCCCCGTTGGATTCGATGCACATGCTGTAGAGAGCGGCGGTGCAGCCTTTGACGCCCAGGTTGCTGGCGGTCGGGTCGAAGCGGCAGTACTGCGTGGGCGTGTACCAGATCAGTTTCTGGTTGTGCTCCACGGTCTTGCGCACGGCCATGTCCAAAATGGGCTGGAGCTCCTCCTCGTTGAGGCCGGTGCCCACGCTGAGACCCTGCCCCGAGTATATCAGCGCGTTGAGCCCGATGGTAGGCACGCCCAGCTCTGCCAGGAAGTCCAGCGTCCCCGGGATGGTGTGGACGTTGGTGCGCAGCATGGTCGTGTTGGTCATCACGTAGAGCCGCGTGGCGAGGGCGTTCTTCAGGCCGGCAATCGTCTGCCGGTGCGCCCCGTTGAGGCGCATCATCGCGTCGTGGACCTGCGGGTCGCAGGACTCGACGGTGACCTGGACGTGGTCCAGCCCGGCCTCCACAAGGCTCTCGACGTAGCGCATATCCATCAAGCGCCTTGCATTGGTGTTGAGGCCCGTGATCTGCCCGTTGGCCTCGGCATGCGCGATCAACTCGGGCAGGTCGCTGCGCAGGGTGGCCTCGCCGCCGGTGAAGACGATATGCGGCACGCCCAGCGACCACAGCCGGTCGATCACCTGCTTCCACTGCGCGGTGTCCAGCTCGGGGTACTCGCGCGAGCGGGCGTTGTAACAGTGGGCGCAGTCGTTGTTGCAGCGATACGTGACCGCCAGGTCCATGCGGTAGGGGGCGGTGGGGCGCGCGCTGAAGGGAGCCAGCGTATCGGTATCCAGCTCGTGCACCGGGCATGCGCCGTCCGGCCGGACCAATTCTTCCAACTGGACGCTGAAGGAGGCCAGATCGTTCCCGGCCTGCGGGCGGCTGACGGCATAACGCGCGGCCAGGGCCGCGATGCTCTCCTCGCGGGTCTTCTTCTCCAGGCTCAGCCAGGCCATGAAGGCGGCCGTCGGGTTGAGGTGCATGACGCGGTTGGCGTTGACGATCAGCGTGCCGTGACCGCCGGGGTCCACCCGCAGGTGGATGCGCGAGCGCTCGGAGCCGTCCTGGTGGGTGTAGTGATACAGCCCGGGCTCAAAGCCGGAGAGGTCCGCCCTGGGGCCGCGCAGGCCGGAGAGCAGCTCCCGCCCCTTTTCAATGAGAGTGGAAGCCATACAGGCTCAGCGTCCGCCGCCGGCACAGGCGCAGGCGCAGCCCGCGCAGGCACAGGCACAGGCGCAGCCGCCGCCGCTGCGTCCGCCGCCGCCGCGCGAGGAGCTGCCCACGCTGGGCG
The DNA here is from genome assembly GCA_964608885.1 of uncultured Anaerolineaceae bacterium. Taxonomy (GTDB): domain Bacteria; phylum Chloroflexota; class Anaerolineae; order Anaerolineales; family Villigracilaceae; genus JACPVF01. The sequence goes on from CAZSPX010000485.1 coordinate 1,753, forward strand.
GGGGCGGAGGGTTGGTCACACCGGTGATGCGGCCGGTGAAGGTGTTCAGGTCGCCGACCACCCGCGAGGAGAAGGTCTGCACGCCGCCCACCACCGAGGCGGCGAAGTCCGCGCCGGGCAGGGAGGTGCGTCCCGAGGGGGTGGGGGTTGGGATGGCGGGGCCGGAGGGCTTCCCCGCGCTGCCCAGCGA
>CAZSPX010000486.1:0-1935 GCA_964608885.1 uncultured Anaerolineaceae bacterium
CGCGCCAGCACGCGGGCCATGTGGTAGTAGTCCTCGTTGGCCTTCTGCTTGTTGGCGATGACCTCCTCCAGCGGCACCAGCTCGATGCCGCGCCCCTGAAGCCCGGTCATGAACGCGTTCTTCCCCTCCAGCAGGGCCTCCACGGCCCGGACGCCCATGCGCGCCGCCAGCAGGCGGTCGAAGGCGGTGGGCGTGCCGCCGCGCTGGATGTGCCCCAGGATGGTCACGCGGGTCTTGAAGCCGATGTCCATCTCGTCCAGGGCGCGCGCCAGGTCGGTGGTGCGGAAGGTGGCGCCCTCGGCGTTGACGATGATGGCGTGGGTCTTGCCGCGCCGGTAGGCGTCCTCGATGGCGTCGGCCACCTCCTGCAGCGTGACGCTCACCTCAGGGACCAGCACCATCTCGGCCCCGCAGACGATCCCGGCCATGACGGCCAGGTAGCCCGAGCCGCGCCCCATCGTCTCGACCAGGAAGGCGCGCCCGTGGGAGGAGGCCGTATCGCGCAGCTTGTCCACCGCATCCATGATGGTGTTCATGGCGGTATCCACGCCGATGGCCATGTTGGTGCCCCACACGTCGTTATCGATGCTGGCGGGGATGCCGGCGACCTTGATGCCCTGCCCGGCCAGGATGTTGGCGGCCGCCAGGGAGCCATCGCCGCCGATCACCACCAGCGCGTCGATTCCGTTCTCGTTGAGGTGGCGGACGGCCTCGCGCTGGCCGCGCGGGTCGCGGAAGCGCTCGCTGCGGCGGGTCTGGAGCACGGTGCCGCCGCGCTGCAAAATGCCGCCCACATCCCGGGCGCCCAGCACCCGGAACTCGCCGTTGATCAGCCCCTCGAAACCGTTGGAAATGCCGATGACGCGCACATTATTGGTAATGGCCGTGCGCACCACGGCGCGTATGCAGGAGTTCATCCCCGGGGCATCGCCTCCGGAGGTCAGGACCCCCAGCGTAAATGGTTGGATCGCATCCATGTCTGTCCTTAACGTTTGATCTGAAATACATCGAAATCCCGCGCCACCACGGCGGCAGGGAAGACGGACTGGGCTTCGGCCAGGACGTCCTTCTCGCGGTAGCGGCGTGAGATGTGGGTGAGAATGAGCTTCCTGACCCCGGCGCGCAGGGCCAGCCCGGCGGCCTGGCGGGCGGTGAGGTGCGAGAACTGCTTCGCCATCTCGGCTTCTTCGTCCAGGTAGGTGGATTCGATCACCAGCCCGTCGGCGTCGCGGCAGACCTCCACCAGGTCCTCGGTGCGGCCGGCATCCCCGATCACCACCAGCTTGGAGCCTTTCTGGTAGTCGCCGAGCACGTCCTCGGGGGCGATGCGGCGGCCGTCCTCCAGCGTGATGCTCTGCCCGGAGACGAGGTCGCGGCGCTGGGGGCCAAAGGGCACGCCGAGGGCGTCGGCCTTCTCGGCGAGGAAGGGGCGGCGGGCCCGGCCCTCGAAGACATAGCCGTAGCAGTCCGGCCCGCGGTGCATGACGGGGACGGCGGTGACGGTGAAGTCCTCGGCCTCGAAGAAGGTCCCCGGCTTGATCTCGTTCATGTGCAGGGGCATGGGAGGCTGGTTGCCGCGCAGCACCACCCCGTAGAGCAGGTCATGGACCCGGTCGAGGGTGGAGCGCCCGCCGTAGATCTCCAGCTCTTCGATGGCCTCCCAGCGCAGGAAGGTGGAGAGCAGGCCCCCCAGGCCGAGGATGTGGTCGAGGTGCCCGTGGGTGAGCAGGACGCGCGTGAGGCGCTTAAAGCCGGCACCCGATTGCAGGATCTGGCGCTGTGTGCCTTCCCCGCAATCGATCAGGAAGCGGTATTCGTTGTGGGAGACGATCTGCCCGGCCAGGCCGCGTTTTGCCGAGGGCGCCGAGGCAGACGTGCCTAGAAAAAGAATCTCAAACAATGCTCAATCCTTCTGGAGAATCAGATAATTTTACC
>CAZSPX010000487.1:0-1927 GCA_964608885.1 uncultured Anaerolineaceae bacterium
GTTCGAAACGACGCTCGCACCCGCCAGGACTTTATCAGGCAGCTTGCTGATCTGGCCTCGCTTGGAAATGAGGATTGGGACTCCCTGCTCACCGCGCGGGAACGTTCCTATTACCGGTGGGCGCGCGAGACACATGTCGAACTGACCGAGCCGCGGCTCTGGACGGAATGGATGCTCCCGGACCAGCCCGCGGAGAAGATCGCGCCGCTGGCAGTCCAGCTTAACGAGCTCTGGCGCTCGGCCACGGGCGTGCGCGCCGTATTCCCCGAGACCCGCGAAGTGGCGCTGGAGCTGTTCCGGCGCGGCTACCGCCTGGGACTGGTGAGCAATACCACCAGCAGCGTGGAGATCCCGCGCCTGCTCCGGGAATTGGAGCTGAGCGGCTGTTTCGAGACCGTGGTGCTCTCCTGCGTGGTGGGGATGCGCAAGCCTGACCCGGCCATCCTTCTGGAGGCGGCCCGGCGCATGGGCGTGGAGCCGGGAGGCTGTGTCTATGTGGGCGACCGCCTGGACCGGGACCTGCCCGCGGCGCGCGAGGCCGGATTTGCGCGTGCGGTAATCATAGAGAGCCCGCGCACCAGGGATGTCTCTCCCGGCGGTCTGGAGCCTGATCACCTCATCCGCAACCTGCGCGAGCTGCTGGATCTGTTCCCTCCGCGGGAGGAGCCGCAGCCGGAGAGGCTGTATCCGGCCTTCCTGTCCACGATGTGGCGCCGGGGCAATTTCCCCGGCCTGGCGGATCTCTTCCGCGCGGCCCGGCGGCAGGGGTACGCGGGTGTGGAACTCAACCACCAGGTGAATTCCTCCATGCTGGAAGGGCTGGACCTCGAAAACCTGCCTGTCAGCAGCCTGCACGAGCCCTGCCCGGCAGACGTTTCGGTGGAGGAGCTCAAGGAGGGCGATTGGCTGATCTCCTCACCGGATGAGGAACGCCGCCGTCGAGGGGTGGAATCCATCCGCCGCAGTCTGGAGCTGGCAGCCCGCCTGCGCCTGCCTGTGGTGGTTGTCCATTGCGGGATTGTCTCGCTGGACATGACGGATGAGAAGAAACTGCGCCGCCTGGTGGAGGCCGGTCAGCAGGGCTGCGAAGAATACCTGGCCATCCAGGAAAAAATGAGGGAGCAGCGCCTCGCCCTCATCGATCCCCGGATGGAGTCGGTGCAGCGCAGCCTGCTGGAGCTTCTGGATGCCGTGTGGGACACCGGGGTGCGCCTGGGGCTGGAAAACCGCTACCATTTCTTTGATATCCCCTCGCCGGAGGAGATGGAGAGACTGCTCGCGCTGGCCGGCTCCGAACGGCTGGGATTTGTCTATGATTCCGGCCATGCCCAGGCCCTGGACCGGCTGGGCTTCTACCCGCACGAGGAGTGGCTGCGCCGCTTTGCCCCGCGCATCCTTGAGACCCACCTGCACGATGTGATCGGCGTGACCGACCACCTGGCACCCGGCCGCGGCGAGGTGGATTTCGACATGATCGCCGGTTATCTACCCGCCGTGGCTCTCCGCATTCTGGAGCTTCATCCATCGAACACACCGGATCAGGTGCAGTCCGCTCTCAAGTACCTGGCGGCTCACGGCTGCATCCGTAGCACGGAAACATCTTGAAGTAGACCGGGAGGGAAACACCCATGCGTATCAGTCTTCAAAAACGACAGAACAAGTTCATCAAATTGATCAACGATCAGGCCTGCCTCACCCTGGAAGGCCTGGAAGCCCTCAAGGCTTACATGGAGCAGCAGGACGGCACGGCCGCCGACCTGCTGCGCGAGAAGGAAAAGCAGGCCGATGAGGCCCGCCGCATCCTGATCGATGAGCTGAACCGCACCTTCGTCACCCCCTTCGACCGGGAGGATATCTTTGCTCTCTCCCGCGCCATCGACGATGTGCTCGATTACGCCTACTCCACCGCGGACGAGATGGAGATCCT
>CAZSPX010000488.1:0-1906 GCA_964608885.1 uncultured Anaerolineaceae bacterium
CCATCGTCGGCCTGGCGCGCATCGGCGGTCACAGCGTGGGCATCGTGGGACAGGAGCCGGCGGTCATGGCAGGCGTCATTGACATCGATGCCAGCGACAAGATGACGCGCTTCGTGCGCATGTGCGACTGCTTCAACGTCCCGCTGGTCACGCTGGTGGATTCGCCCGGTTTCCTGCCGGGCGTGGCGCAGGAACACGGCGGCATCATCCGGCACGGGGCCAAGCTGCTGTATGCCTACTCCGAGGCCACCGTCCCGAAGGTCACGATCATCACGCGCAAAGCCTACGGCGGCGCGTACGTGGTCATGTCGAGCAAATACCTGGGGACGGATGTGACCTACGCCTGGCCTTCGGCGGAGATCGCCGTGCTGGGCGCGGAGGGGGCCGCCAACATCCTTTACAAGAAGCAGATCGACAGCGCCCCGGATCCGCTGGCGGAGCGCAAGCGCCTGGCGGACGAATATCGCGAGCGCTTCAGCAACCCGTACTACGCGGCCGGGGCCGGGTACCTGGACGACATCATCGAGCCGCGCGAATCGCGCCCGAAGATCATCGCGGCGCTCTCGGCGCTGCGCGACAAATACGCGCCCGCCCCGCCGCGCAAGCATGGGAACATCCCGGTATGAGCGACCTGACCCTCTCGCTGCAGATCACGCTGGCAGGCATGGGGCTGGTCTTCGGCGCCATCCTTATCCTGTGGGGATTGATGTACCTGCTGACCGTGCTCATCCGCGAGCCGGAGGAGAAGCCTGCTGTAATCTCTGTGCCCGAGACTCCCCTCCCGGCCCTCCCCGAGGGCAATGACCTGATGACCCGCGCGGCCGCGGCAGCCGTAGCGCTGGCGCTGGCCGAACAGGGCGCCTCCAGCGCGCACCCGTTGAGCGTGCCGCCGCCCACGCTGGTCAGCGCGTGGCAGCTGGGCATGCGCACCCGCCAGATGACCCAGAAGGGCAACCCCTACAAAAAAGAGAAACGATGAAATACAGCGTCAGGATCGAAGATCAGACTTTCACAGTGGAGATCGAGGACATCAACGCCCGGCCCGTGCTGGCGCGCATTGGCGAGCAGGTCTTCGAGGTGCAGCCGGAGAGCGGAGCCGTGACCGAAGCGCCCCGGCACGCGGAGAGCAAGCCGGCAGGGGCGCTTCCGATGGGCGCGCGCAGCCAGGCCATGAGCGGCAGCAGCATGGTCGCGCCGCTGCCCGGGACGGTGGTGGAGGTGTTCGTCAAGCCGGGCGACCAGATCGAATCGGGCCAGGTGGTGCTCATCATCGAGGCCATGAAAATGAAGAACAGCATCCGCGCGGTGCGGGGCGGGACGGTGGGCCAGGTGCTGGTCAGCAGCGGGCAGAGCGTGGCCCACAAGCAGCCCCTGCTCAGCTTCGCCGACTCGGGTGAGGCTTCATGGATCTAGGCGCCCTGCTCCCCGAGATCTTCAAGGGGCTGCTGAACTTCACGCCCGGCAACGCGGTGATGATCGCGGCGGGGCTGGTGCTGGTGTACCTGGCCGTGGCCAAGGAGTACGAACCGGTGCTGCTGCTGCCCATCGGGTTCGGGTGCCTGCTCGCCAACATCCCGCTGGCGGGCATGACCGCCGCCGAGGGGATGATGGGGGTGCTGTACAACGCGGGCATTTCGACCGAGCTGTTCCCCCTGTTGATCTTCATCGGCGTGGGCGCCATGATCGACTTCAGCCCGCTGCTCTCGCAGCCCAGCCTGGTGCTGCTGGGGGCGGCCGGGCAGTTCGGCATCTTCGGCACGCTGATGCTGGCCGTGCTGCTGGGGTTCCCGCTGAACCAGGCGGCGTCCATCGGCGTGATCGGCGCGATCGACGGACCGACCTCCATCTTCGTGGCCACCAAGCTGGCGCCCGAGCTGCTGGCGCCCATTGCCGTGGCGGCCTATTC
>CAZSPX010000489.1:0-1888 GCA_964608885.1 uncultured Anaerolineaceae bacterium
AGGCGCTCACCAGGCCCAGTTTTTCAGTATAGTGCAGAGTCTCCATGGGGTGACCAAGAAAAACAGGCCGGCCGGTCTTCTGTGCGATTAGGCGTCCGGAATCTTCCGCGCCCAGAAAGAAGTCATCTGGGCCTGTATTTGCCTTGATCCAGTTAAAAGCCTCATCCAGTACATGGGGATAGAAAAACTCGGTCGGGAGGCTCTGTTGATACAGAGCGTAACCCGGGGTGATGACGATGGAAGTCAGGCACATGAACGCGACCAGCAGCAGGACCGCCGGCGCTCTGCGCCATCTGCCGTATCGCGCGGTAAGCCGTTCAATGGCATACGTGGACAGTATGGCGAAGGGGATGGTCACGCCCAATAAGAAGCGGCGCTGTATCGCGAAGGGGAAATAAGCAAGGGCGAAGGCCGCTGCGATCCAAATCCCCGCAGCGATAAAAACCTCTCTCCTATCAATTCGCTCCTGCAACGCGCGCACAAAGCCGGTAATTCCCAGCACCCAGAACAACCCGAACCCCCACAGATAGTAAATTGGGGGTGGTGAAAGTGTTTCGTTCTGCGCCGTGAACTGGCTCCAGACGGGATCGTTGTTCAGCAGCAGAAAATTATAGAGAAGCATGGGGATCTGAGCGGCAGCAATGAATGCCAATGCGCCGGCCTCGCCCCAGTCAATACGGGAATTCCTCCACCACCTTATGGATGCGGATGTGGCCATCATGACATCCGCGAGCACAAAGGCAATGGGATTAACGCATTGCACCAGCAGGGCGGAGACGATCACGATGAGGACTTGGATGGGTTTCCCTGCACTCAGGAAATCCAGCCAGGCGGTAAGAGCAATGAAGATCAATGCAAGCGTGAAGGCGAAGTGAGGGAAAAGCGCCAGGCTGAAAAGCATGTATGCGTCGATCAGCCACAGGTCCACCGGGGAGTAAGGGCCTGCGGGCAGGCCAAAGAGCATTTGGAGGATGCCGAAGCCCGAGCCCGCCACGGCCAGGATGAAAGCGATCCACATGCTGGCGCGGGTTGTAAATACTCGCGTCAGAAGCCGAAACAGCGCGAACAGAGCGGCATATCCGAGTGCCCAGCGCGCGATATGGAACAGGGTTTCCGGCTCCATTTGCAGGAGGCGGTTAAGTTGCCCGAGGGCGATATAGAAAAGCCGGATGTAATGAGGCTGGTGCGGCTCGGTTGTAAAACGGAACTTATAGGCCCAATCTCCCTGCATGCCGGCTCTCATCATGGTCACATGGACGGAGTAGTCAATCGCGTCAAAGTAGGTCCCGACGTAGGAAAGCTGTTCATTCTCCAGGGAGCGCCCTCGCCAGTTGGGAAGGGTTGTCCACGCGAGGAAGAAGGTGCTGACCAGGAAAACAAGTCCCCATTCCTTCAGTGATGGTTTCATGTCTGTTCACCGGGTGAAGAGATAGAGCCGCAGGTCGCCAAGCTCGCGGACGGATTCTAGATGAAATTCCTCTTCCAGCCAGGCAAGATGAGGGTGGGTCCTTGCGCCTGCGGCAGTGTATTCATCGATGGACTGCTGGAAGATGACGAACCAGATCCTCCGCCCGTCGTGGGCGGCCTCCCCGATCGAGGGGCTGGAAGCCACCCCAAGCACCTCTCGCGTGGCAGGGGCAAGCGTATCTACTTCGCTGCCGGGTGGATCGGCGATGAATACCTGCTCAAAAGAATCGTCAAAGTAGGCGGCCGGGAGCAGGCTTAGCTTGCTGGAGTGGATGATCTTATCACCGGGCTGAACCTGTGCCTTCAACGAGGCCTGCAGTTCCTTGTAGGGTGCATAAGGAAATCCCGCGTAGGAAATGTGCTGCAGGATACCCATTGATCCCGCGATTGCCAGCCCTCCAATCACAAGAATTTGCACCGG
>CAZSPX010000490.1:0-1883 GCA_964608885.1 uncultured Anaerolineaceae bacterium
TCGTTTGCCCTAAATAGTTGATATAACGGGAAATCAGACCAAATATTAAGGGCTTCCGTTCAGCTAGTTTTTTTGAAAATTCGACCTCCGGAACCAAAGGTCCTGGGTTCGAGCCCCAGATCGCCCGCCATAAACATGAAGAGGGCTTCAGGATGACACTGAAGCCCTCTTGCTTTTTTACCCGGATTGACAGGGGGCGGCGTAGCCGATATAAGTGCTTAAACGCATACCCGAGGGGGAACCCCATGCAGACCGCCAAGAAGGAGATCAACAAGCTGCTCAGGCGCCTGCCCGAGAACTGCTCGATGGAGGATATCCAGTATCACATCTACGTCCTCCAGAAGATCGAGCGGGGACTGAAGCAGGCCGACGAAGGAAAGGTCATCTCGGCCGAGGCCGCTGAAAAAAGGATGCAGAAATGGCTCGGCAAGTAGTCTGGACGCACGAAGCCGTTTCCGATCTGGAGGCAATCGCCGACTACATCGCACGGGATTCAGCGGCTTACGCATCGGCTGTCCTCCGCGAGCTCCTGGATGCCGGGAACTCTCTTGACAGGTTCTGCCGGAGAGGCCGTGTCGTTCCCGAAACCCGCCTGGCAGCTATTCGCGAGCTGATCGTCAGGGAATATCGACTCATCTACCGGGTGGAACAAACCAGGATCGTCATCGTGACGATCGTCCATGGACGAAGGGACCTGCGAAAGCTGTGGTCAAAGGCAGAAAAGAACAAGAAGACGTGACGCTGTCTTGATATGCAAATCCGGATAGCCCGCTGGTCTCCGGAACCAAAGGTCCTGGGTTCGAGCCCATTCAAGGGAGGTGTGTCATGCCAATCGGCATCCAATGCAATGACAAGCCGCGACCGGCGAAGAGACTCATGATGCATACCACTCGTTTACTGTGTGCCACGATGTTTCTCCTTCTGGCATCGAACGGATATGCCCAGCCATCCGGCAGTCAATTCCTCAAAGGCAAAGAGACGGCGATGGCGGTCGTCCTCGCCCATGGCCGGGGCGAAGGTCCTGACGGGAAGGTAGTCGGTCCGCTGCGCAAAGCCATCCACAACGAGTTGGGGTTCACCACGCTCTCGCTTCAAATGCCGGTTCTCCCGGGCAGAGATTTTCGGATCTACGCCCCTGCATTCCCGGATGCCTATAAGACCCTTCAAACTGCGATCGACTTCCTGACAAAAGAACAGGGCGTCACGCGGATTTACCTGCTGGGCTACAGTATGGGCGCGAGAATGACTACGTCCTTCCTCGCCACGCAGCCGCATCATGCGGTGATTGGGTTCATCGGTGTGGGTCTCCTGCAGGGGGGTGGCGATCCGCTGGACGCCAACCAGAACCTGCTTCGCGTGCGCCTCCCGATCCTGGATGTTTATGCGGACAATACGCCGCTTGACCTGAGAAGCGCGGAGAACCGAAAGTCGCTTGCCTCCGGCAACTACACACAGGTCCGCATGGAAGGCGCGGAACACAGCTTTCAGGGATATGACGCCAAACTGGCAGAGGCAATCATCGCGTGGATCAGGGTGCAGGAACAGAAGCGGCAGAAACGCTGATCATCCTTCCTGCACGCCTCGCAGAAATGGGGTCAGGTCCTGTATTTCAGCATTCTGATCGATATCAGTCGATATCCGGTTGAGTGCTCGGGTCAATAGCTTCAGTTATTCTGATCAAGGGGTCAGCCGCATTTCGGCTGGCCCCTTTTTCGTCGACACGCGGGGGTGAAAAGGGGGCGGGGCCGCCGGCCTTGACAGAAGCGCTCGGAATGGCAAGATTATATCGGCAGGGCTGACAGATCATCCACCCGGACGAAAACACAGTTCGCCCTGCATTGGGACCATGAGCACGAATGTCGACCTGAACGTAAAGAAAACGG
>CAZSPX010000491.1:0-1879 GCA_964608885.1 uncultured Anaerolineaceae bacterium
CATCATCAAGCGCGATATCGAGCGCTATCTGCAAGAGGCTGAGAAGCCGCGGCCCAAGCCAGCGCCTTCCCCGGTGCCGGTGCCGGCCATGGCGCCGACCCTGGAGGGGTTGGCCGGCTATCGCGCCGAGCCGCACGGTATCAACGCCGAGGGTCTGCGCCGGCGCGGCTTTGCTGATGCGGAGATTCAGGCGATTCGCCGCGCTTATAAGGTCATTTATCGCGCCAATCTGCGGCTGGAGGAAGCGGTCGAAAAAGTGCGGGACATGACCGCGGAATGGCCGCGCTTGCAAATCCTGGCCGATTTTCTGGCGGCGCCTTCCCGCAACGGCATCGTCCGCTAGATGCTCTATGTGACACCCATGAACGCCAAGATAATCGTGTTTTTGATAGGACTTTTTTGTTCGACTGGAGGGGAGACGGCCACTATCCTGCAGATGACGCTCACCCAGGCCCTGAACGGCTCGGAGTTGGTGTTCGAGGGTCGAGTGATCGGTCAGCAGGTGCGTCCCAGCTTCGACCAATCCCTGATCCACACCTACGTCACTTTCCAGGTGATGGATGTGATCAAAGGGCAGGCGCCGGGAGATACGGTGCAACTCACTTTCACCGGCGGCACCCTTGGGGATCTAACCCTGCGGATCGCTGGGATGTACATTCCAGAGGTCGGCGAGCGCGGCGTTTACTTTGTAGAGTCGCTGGGCCGGCAACAGGCCAACCCCTTGTTCGGTTGGGACCAGGGTCATTACGTGGTGCGCGTGGACCCGACGGACAAGGCGCAGAAGGTATATACCGTGGAGCGACGTCCGGTGACCGGGTTTGAGTCTGAGGCGCAACCAACTCAAGATCTGAGTTCCGGTTACGCCTTGGGCCTATCCGTGCGGGGAAATGAAGCTTCCACCGGCGCCATGACTCTGGAAGCATTCAAGCAGGGGCTACGTGACCGACTGACGCAGGGGAGGTAGCGATATGCGTAAGACAGGCGCCAGTCTTGTGGTGGGCATGCTGGCCCTTGCCGGTAACTGGGTTTGGGCGGCGAGCTGTGCCTATATCGGTGTGACATGGCCCGGCCCCTCCACCAGCATGTTTGTTCAACCATCGATGGGCTCGACCTACATTACCGCCTACCAGGAAGCCGCCCAGAGCTGGACTACGTCCACCGTGTTCTCATTCAGCGTGGGCCAGGACCGCACCGCCGACCCGTGTTCCAATCCGAATATGTCCACTCCCAAGAACGGAGTCAAGTTCGACTACACCGATTGCGGCAACACCTGGGGAGCCGGGGTGCTGGCGATAACCTACCCGTGGTGGCGCGGTGCTACCCTCATCCAGGCAGGGATCGTGTTTAACCGTAATATGCCCTGGGGCGTCTACAACGGACCCTTGTCCGAGTCACAAGCCGACTTTCGGCGCATTGCGGTCCATGAATCGGGGCACGTGATCGGACTCGCCCACGAATACAACGTCCCATCTATCATGTATTACCCGGTTAAAGTTGGCGATGTTTTGGAGGTCCCAACCGCTTACGACATCGGCTGCGTGAATGCCCTGTACGGGGCGACCGTCCCCCCGGAGATGAGCTTGGAGTCTCCCGTCCAGGGGGGCGTCAGTTCGGGGGTATCCAATATCCGTGGCTGGGCCGTCGGTCAAGCGGGCATCGACCATGTGGAACTCAGCGTCGACGGAACCTTCTATGAAAATGTTCCGAGTGGCGGTCGGCGGGATGATGTGGCGGCTGCATTTCCCACCTATCCGGGTTCCATTACCTCCGGTTTCTCCATGGCGTTTAACTACGGCAACCTCTCCCCGGGCGCTCATACGGTGACGGTGAAAGTGATCGGCAGGGATCAGACGACGGCCACCCGATCCGCGACTTTTAC
>CAZSPX010000492.1:0-1864 GCA_964608885.1 uncultured Anaerolineaceae bacterium
CTGAGGGCTATGACACCCACGTGGGCGAGCGCGGCCAGACGCTTTCCGGTGGGCAGCAGCAGCGGGTGGCGATTGCCCGGGCGCTGCTCCTGGACCCACGCATCCTCATCCTGGATGACTCCACCTCCAGCGTGGACCTGACCACCGAGGCCGCCATCCAGAGCGCCCTGGACGTGCTGATGAAGGGCCGCACCTCGTTCGTCATCGCCCAGCGCATCAGCACCGTGATGAGCGCCGACAAGATCCTCGTCCTCGACCGGGGCGAGGTGGTCGCCATCGGCAGGCACGCTGATCTACTGGAAGACAACCCGATCTACGCCGAGATCTACAACTCGCAGATCCTTACTTATGAGGCCGAGCATGTAACGGCAAAGGAAGGTGTCCAATGATGGGCGGACCCGGCCGCTTTGGCAATCTGCTTGACCAGGAGACGGTCAAGCCAAAAAGTGTCTCCCAGACTCTCTCCCGGCTGGGCAGCTATTTTGGCCGCTTCGGTTACATGCTGCTGCTGGCGGCGGTCTTCATCGTCAGTGCCACCTGGATGCAGGTGACCACTCCCGAATTGACCGGCCAGGCCACTGACTGCTTCCTGGTGCCAACCGGCGCCAGTGCCTTCGGAAATTTCCCTGGCGCGCAGGCCCAGGCGCAGCAATCCAGCTCTGCCTGCTGGCTGGCCCGGGATCCCGCTACGCTTACGGGTACGAAGTGGGTCATCGCGAAGCTCTTCTCGCTCGGCGGCTACCAGATGCCCGACCCCGCCTCTTCCTCGGACACGGACCGCATCGCCGGGCTGGGCCGCCTCGTCCTCATCCTCATCAGCCTCTCGGTTGGCGGTTCACTGCTCAACGGCCTGACCTTCTTCACCATGTCATGGACCGGGCAGCACGTGCTGCGCCAGCTTCGCCTGGAGGTCTTCGACAAGCTCCACGCCCTCTCGCTGAGCTACTATGCCGAGCACGAGGCCGGCGACCTGATGAGCCGCATCACCAACGATACCAGCGCCATCGAGCAGGCCATCTCCTTTGCCCTCGTCAATGTGCTGGGCGGCATCCTCCTGCTGGTCTGGGTCACCTACAATATGCTGACCGCCAACCTGCCCTTCGGCCTGCTGTCGCTGGCCGTGGCCCCGGTCATGTTCCTGGCCACCCTCTACTTTTCCGAGCAGGCCCGCCGCGCCTTCCGCAAGAGCCGCCAGGAGATCGGTAATGTCAATGCCGAGCTGCAGGAGAGCATCGCCGCCGTGCGCGAGGTGCAGGCCTTCAACCGCGCCGATGAGAACATCGAGCAGTTCAAGACCGCCAACGCCGCCAACCGGGATGCCAACGTGCGCGCCGTTTCATTCACCTCGGCCCTGGCCCCCACATTGGAAGCCCTCTCCTACATCTCGCTGGCCATCGTCGCAGGCGTGGGCGGCTGGTACCTCCTCAAGGGCCAGAGCCTGATGGGCACCGTCGTCACCCTCGGCCTGGTGGTCACCTTCCTGGCCTATGTGCAGCGCTTCAACCAGCCCATCCAGCAGATCGCCGTGCTGTGGACCAACATCCAGAACGCCATCGCAGGCGCCGAGCGCATCTTCGGCATCCTGGACGAGAAACCCGCCATCGCAGACTCCTCCGAAGCCCGCCCCATGCCCGAGATCCAGGGCCGGGTCGAGTTCAACGAGGTCTCCCATGAGTATGAAGAGGGCGTGCCGGTGCTGGACGAGGTCTCCTTCACTGCCGAGCCCGGGCAGACCGTCGCCATCGTGGGCCCCACCGGCGCGGGCAAGACCACCATCATCAACCTGCTGCCGCGCTTCTATGATGTGACCACAGGTTCCGTCAAGATCGATGGCATCGACGTCCGCGATGTGACGATGAAATCG
>CAZSPX010000493.1:0-1858 GCA_964608885.1 uncultured Anaerolineaceae bacterium
CTGCAGGGGTCATTCCTGCCATCGCCGCGACGCTTGGCCTGCGGGAAAGTGCGCAGGGCCTGCCGGTGGATGAGCTGCTCTTGGAATACTTGCGCGGCAAAAATATCCTGCTCCTCCTGGATAATTTCGAGCAGCTTCTCGAGGCCGCGCCCCTTGTCGCGGACCTGCTGGAGCGGTGCCCCAATCTCAAGGCGCTGGTTACAAGCCGCGCCCCGCTGCGCGTGCGCGGGGAACGGGAACTGGTGCTGCAGCCGCTGGAGGTCCCGGGGGTCAAGGAACAGGCAGACCTTCAAAGGCTTTCGCAATATGCCTCGGTGCAGCTGTTCATACAGCGCGCGCAGAGCATCCGCCCGGACTTTCAAGTGACGAATGAGAACGCGCCGGCGGTTGCCGAGATCTGCCACCGGCTGGACGGCCTGCCGCTGGCGATCGAGCTCGCGGCGGCGCGCATCCGGTTGCTTAGTCCCCGGGAGCTTCTGAAGCGGCTCGAAAACCGCTTTGACATCCTGCGGGGGGGAACGCGCGACCTGCCCGAGCGCCAGCAGACCTTGCGAGGGGCGATCGACTGGAGCTACAACCTGCTCTCAGAGCCGGCCAGGGCATTGTTCCGGAGACTGCCAGTATTCGCCGGCAGCTGGTCTCTCGAAGCCGCGGAGGCCGTCTGCAATCTGGATGGCGACCTGGGCTCAACGGTCCTTGAGGAGATCGAGGCCCTGGTGGATTCCAGCATGGTATATCCGGTGGAGGGTTTGGAGGGCCGGCAGCGCTTTGCGATGCTCGAGTCGATCCGCGAATACGCCCTTGAGCGCCTGGAGGAGAGCGGCGAGGCCCGGCGCGTGCGCGGTCTGCATGCGGATGAATTCCTGCGATTCGTGCGGCAGGTGGAACCCCTGATCCGGACGTCAGAGAGGGCCCGCTGGACACGGATCCTGGAGCAGGAAAATGAGAATATCCGGGCGGCGCTGGAGTGGGGCCTGGCGGACCCTTCCGGATTGCTGACCGGCCAGCAGATCGTCATCGCACTGGGATACTCCTGGATCATAGGCGGCTCCATGGCGGAGGGGCGCCAGTTCGGTCAACGGTACGCGGCGCAGATAAGGGAGGACACCCCGGATGCGGTCCGGGCCGGCCTCCTGACCGTTTCCGGATGCTATTCGCTGATCTGGGAAAGAAACGCCTCCGCCATGATCGCTCTTGAGCAGGGCTTGCAGCTGGCGCGCCAGGTTGGCGACACTGAACTCCTGGGAACCGGTCTGATCGGGGTCGGGCTGGGGGCAATGCTGACAAGGGATTTCGCCTCTGCCACTGCCCGGTTCGAGGAATGCATCGAGCTCGGCCGCAAAACCGGTGATGAATGGAGGCCGGTGCTGGCCTCCACCTGGATGGGCATCGTTGCCATCATGCAGGGCGAAGAGGAACGGGCTGCGGAGATCATGCGCCAGGCCCTGGCACGGGCCCGCAAGCAGGGCGATCCCTGGTGCCTTGTGATCCTGCTGGCAAGCGCGGCCCAGGGGGAATTCTTGAGAGGCGAGCTGGATAAGGCAGAATCCACCATGCTGGAAGCCGACCCCCTATGCCGGAGCGCCGGCGACAACTGGACCCTGGCATGGATCCTCAATAATCTGGCACAGATCAGCCTGCAGCGCGCTGACCTCCCGGCTTCTGAAAGGTATATCCGCGAGGCTTTGCAGCTGGCACGCGAAAATGGAAATGCCTGGGCAGCAGTCATTGCCATGGTGGAAACCGCTGTGCTGCTGGCGCTGCGCCAGGGCGGTCATCCGGAAGCCACGGGCAGAGCTGCCCGCCTGTGCGGAGCAGGCGGGGTCTTTGCGGACAAACCGGTCCTCTTTGGAGGGGG
>CAZSPX010000494.1:0-1857 GCA_964608885.1 uncultured Anaerolineaceae bacterium
AAAACGGCCCCGGGGCACTGCCCGGGGCCGTTGAGGATAAAAAAAACGGCCACGGGCGGGAGCGCACCGTGGCCGCAGAACACAATTCGTGTAACTTAGCGGGGGGCAGGCACACTCCGACAAGGAATCAAACCACCACCAGAAGCGCGGCGCTTGATCACGGGAACGAACGGGATTGCCATCGGAATGTGCCTCCTTTCTTTCGACAGTTGGTGCTTTTTTAAGCGGGCGTAGTGTAACATGCGCTCCTCCCGCCCGTCAAGACTTTTGAAGGGCCAATTCCAAAATTGGTCCCGCCAACCTGCAGAGATACCTCAGGAGAGAGCTTCCATGAAAACCAGGGTTCGAAATAAAAAGATGCCCGCGCCCATCATCCACCCGGGGACAACCGGCACAGGCCTGAGCGGTCCGCAGCGCCCGCTGGCGCGCGGTCCGCAGATCCCCGGGCGCAGGGACGGGGAAGGCACAGTGCTTCCACCGCACACCCCGCGTGTCAATGAGACGCATCCAGGCCACGTGCGCGCAACCCAACCTCCGCGCGAGCACGGCGCATCCCCTCGCCGGCGCAGGAGGCGGGTTCCGGGATAGAATTCTCGGAATCAGGACATTCAGGAAAATAAAAAGGCCTCCCCTTCACGAGGGGAGGCCCCTGGTTTTTACGGATTATTGTACAGCTACGATCGTCCCGTCCAGCAGGCCTTTCAGGGTCTCCTCCACGAGGCGCTGCTTGCCGGGGGTGAGCAGGGCGGGATCGATATCGGTCAGGCCGAGGGGCGATTGCACGTTCACCCCTCCCTGGCCGGCTATGAGGCCGGCCCAGGCGGACTTGATGGCCTCGATGACATCCGGCTGCATGGCCATGATAAAGCTGGCCGGCCGGGGTGCGGGGCTGATATCGGCAATGCTCATTGTGCCGGTGGTGCCGATGTAGGTGAGTAGTTCCGGAGTGTCCACGTCCCGGTACACGTAGATGGTCTCCACGTTGCGCTGCAGGATCAGGTAATCGGCGTAGGCGCTGTAAGCTTCCTTCTTCTCATCCGCGGGGATCTCGATGTACTGGGGATAGCTGTAGCTGACAAAGTAGAACGGGCGGCACAGGCCGCAGAAATAGGCCATCCCGTTGGTAAAAGCATGCAGGGCGCGCATCGCCTCGGGATTGTCCTTGGGGATCAGCATGCCGATCTTGTAATCCTCTGTCAGCATGGCGGCCGTATAACCGGCCAGAAAAGCGGCGTTATCGGCGTCGTTCTGGTTGGAGAGGACACTCAGATTCCCCCCGGCGGTCAGATCAGGGATGTTGATGGCCAGGAACTGCGCCTGCGGGGCCGCAGCGGCCAGGGCTGCCACGCCGGGATCGGGTGGGAGAGCAATGACCACCTTCAGCATGGGATCGGCCACCTCGGCGGGGGAGAGGCTGTTGCGAAGCTGGAAGCGGTAGCCCGAGGCCTGCGCCAGCTCATAGACCGTCTTCTGGTAGAGATCGGATGTTTCAGGATCCATGTCCGCGGGCAGGATGAGGATCGCCAGCGGCGTGGAAGGGGTGGGCGTGAGGGTGGGGGCGGGGGTGGGCGTGTCCGTGGGGATGGGAGTGGGCGCGGCAGGGGTCTTGGCGCCGCAGGCGCTCAACAACAGGACGGACAACAGGGTGATCAGGGCAATTTTTAATCGCACAGGCCAGGCTCCGGTGTGAGAATGCCCGAATTATACGTTAAAAAGAAGAGCGGAGCCCGCATGGCTCCGCTCCGGGAGGGGTTACTTCGAAACGATCTTGATCTTCTTCGGCAGGGCCGATTCCGCCTTGGGCAGGCGCAGCTCGAGCACGCCGTCGGTGATCTTCGCCTCGACCCTGTCGGCTTG
>CAZSPX010000495.1:0-1844 GCA_964608885.1 uncultured Anaerolineaceae bacterium
ATTTGAGCAGGCCGCGGCGCTCCCTCCGGCAACCCTGCTCCAGCTCCCTTACACGCGCGGGAGCTCCTGGAGGTTCGGTGGGGTCCATAACAATTCCGGCGGGACCACCTTCACCGACGCCTCCTCCATTGACTTCTTCCCGGGCAGCCGCGATTGGGGCAGCGATACCAGCAGCGATTGGGTGGTCGCCGCCGCGGCCGGCGTCGCAACGAAGGTCTCGAACTGCTTCGTCAAGGTCGCCCACGGGGAGGGCTGGGAGACGACCTACTATCACCTGGAGAACGTGCAGACCTTCGGCGCGACGGTCGCCCAGAACGACCGCCTCGCCGTGATCGCCAACACGCTGGCCGAGGCCACCTGCAACGGCGGCAGCTCCACGGGACCGCACGTCCATTTCACGCTCAAATACAACGGCGCGCTGGTCGCCATCAACGGGATGGCGCTCTCCGGCTGGGTGATCCACAGCGGCCGCTACAGCTACGACACCGACCACGCCTACATGTGGCTGGAGCGCGGCGGGGTCAAGAAATATGCCTTCTCCGATCCCCTGCTCAGCGAGGCCACCGCGGGAGGCTCCCTCGGCCCGGATACGCAGATCGACTCGCATCCCGGGGATCCCTCCAAAAGCCCCGCCGCCTCCTTCACCTTCTCCAGCCCGGACACAGCCGCGGGATTCGACTGCCGCATGGACGGCGGCCTCTTCACGGACTGCACCAGCCCCAAAACCTATACCGGCCTGTGGGACGGCGCGCATACCTTCGAGGTCCGCGCCCGGGATGCCCTGGGGCTTGTGGACCCGACCCCGGCCTCCTTCACCTGGACCATTGACACAAGCTGGGCGGCCAGCGTCTCCATTACCGCGGACCGCTCCATTGTCTCGGTGGCGCGGCCGCACGTCGGCGCAGAGATCACCTCCTATACCGGCGCCTCGGGAGGCGGATTGACCGCCTATGTGCCCATGCTCTTCAAGAACGCCTGGGGCTCCTACAACGCCGCCTTCTACATCCAGAACCTGTCTGCCGGTAACACCGCCAGCCTGACCATCAAATACTACGACAGCAGTGGGACCCTGACCTGCACGCAGACCGACTCGGTCCCGGCGCGCGGCTACAAGGGCTACTGGATGCCCGAACAATCCTGCCTCCCCGATGGCTGGGTGGGCGGCGCGGTGGTGACCTCCAATTACAACATCGCCGCGGTGGGACGGCCGCACGTCGGCTCGCAGGTCATGACCTACAACGGCTTCACCTCCGGCAGTCCCACCTCGTATGTGCCCATGCTCTTCAAAGATGCCTTCGGTGGGGTGTATGATGCCGCCTTCTACGTCCAGAACGTGGACTCCAGCCACACCGCCAACATTACCATCAAGTACTACGACAGCGAAGGGAGCCTGAGCTGCCTGCAGACGGACTCGGTCGCGCCTTATGCCTCCAAAGGCTGGTGGGTCCCGGCTCAGTCCTGCCTCCCGGCGGGATGGGTCGGCGGCGCGGTCGTGAGCTCCGATTACCCCATCGTGACCATCGGCCGCCCGCATGTCGGCGCACAGGTCACCGCCTACAGCGGCTTTGCCGCCGGCGGCAGCAGCATGTACGTGCCGATGCTCTTCAAGGATGCCTTCGGCGGCTCCTATGATGCCGCCTTCTACGTCCAGAACGTGGACTCCGGCCACATCGCCAGCGTGACGATCAAATACTACGACAGCAGCGGCACCCTGACCTGCACCCAGACGGACTCTGTCGCCCCCCTGGCATCCAAGGGCTGGTGGGTTCCCGCCCAGGCCTGCCTGCCCGCGGGCTGGGTGGGCGGCGCGGTGGTAACCTCGGACTACCCCATCGTGGCCGTGG
>CAZSPX010000496.1:0-1843 GCA_964608885.1 uncultured Anaerolineaceae bacterium
TCTTCTCCTCCAGCCAGACCTGGCGGGCGGCCTCCAGCATGGAAAAGGTCCCCATCACATTGGCCTGGATGAAAGGGTCGGGGCCGGAGATCGAGCGGTCCACGTGGGTCTCGGCGGCGAAGTGCACGATGGTGTCGATGGCCTGGGCGCGCAGCAGCTCCATCACCAGGGCGCGGTCGAGGATGTCGCCGCGCACGAAGGTGTGCCGCCCCTCGGCGGGCAGGTCGCGCAGGTTCTCCAGGCTGCCGGCATAGGTGAGGGCATCCAGGTTCACGATGCGGACCTCGGGCTCGTTCTCCAGCAGGTAGCGGACGAAGTTCGAGCCAATGAAGCCCGCCCCGCCTGTAACCAGGACATTGCGCATGTCTCTCCTCATTCGTAACACTCCACTTCTGCAAGGGGCCGTGCGGCGGCATCCTTGGCCGAGAGGATGGGAGGCTGCCCGTCCACCAGCGGCCAGGCGATGGCGAGGGCGGGATCGGACCAGAGCAGGGCACGCTCCCATTGAGGGGCGTAGTAATCGGTGGTGCGGTACAGCAGCTCGGCGGTCCCGCTAAGCACGTAGAACCCGTGGGCGAACCCCGGCGGCACCCAGAGCATCTCCTTCTTCTCCGCGGAGAGGATGGCGCTCACGGAGCGGCCAAAGGTGGGGGAGGCGCTGCGCAGGTCCACGGCCACATCGAAGATCTCGCCGGAGACCACGCGCAGCAGCTTGCCCTGCGCCTGGCGGATCTGGTAGTGCAGGCCGCGCAGGACCCCCTGCGAGGAGCCGGAGTGGTTGTCCTGCACGAATTCAGCAGGGATGCCGGCCGCGGCGAACTCGTCCCTGCGCCAGGTCTCCAGGAAGAAACCGCGCGCGTCCTTGAAGAGGTGCGGCTCGATGAGAATTACTTCGGGGATCTGGAGGGGAATGAAGTTCATGCGGGCGGCACCTGCGAGAGACGGTAGGAATGGACCACTTCGGCGGGGTCGCCCTGGGACATCAGGCGGCCCTCGTTGAGCCAGGCGGCGCGCGTGCAGCGGCGGAGGATGGTCTGCATGGCGTGCGTGACCATGATCGTGGTGACCCCGGCGCTGCGGAAGTTATCAATGCGCTCCAGGCATTTGCGCTGGAAGGCCTCATCCCCCACTGCCAGGATCTCATCCACCAGCAGCACCTGCGGCTGCCAGGCGGTGGCCACCGCAAAGCCCAGGCGGCCCATCATGCCGCTGGAATAGGCGCGCAGCGGAGCGTCAATGAACGGGCCGAGCTCGGCGAAGTCGAGCATCTCATCCATCTTGTCGTGGATCTCGCGATGGGAATGGCCGAGCAGGGCCCCGTTGAGCAGGATGTTCTCGCGCCCGGTCAGATCCGGGTGGAAGCCCGCGCCCAGCTCCAGGAGCGGGGCGAGCCGGCCGCAGATGACGACGCGCCCCCGGGTGGGGACCAGGACGCGCGAGATCACCTTGAGGAGGGTGCTCTTGCCCGCGCCATTGCGCCCGATGACGCCCAGCACCTCCCCCTCACTGACCTCCAGGCTGACATCGTTGAGGGCCAAAAACTCCTTGAAGCGCAGGCGTCCCTGCACCATGCGGATGGAGTATTCCTTGAGCGAGCGGATGCGCTCCTCGGGGGCTCGATAACGGACGGTGATGTTCTGAAGGGTGACCACGGCGGCGGACATGCTCAGGCCTTGTAGGTGATATGGTCGACGCGTGTGGCGAAGACCAGCCAGCCCAGCAGGAGCACCGCCAGCGAGAGGCCCCCTGTAATGAGCACGGTCTGCAGGTCCGGCAGGCGGCCCTCATAGATGGGGAGGCGGAAGTTCTCAACCAGGTAGTACATGGGGTTGAACTGGATGAG
>CAZSPX010000497.1:0-1843 GCA_964608885.1 uncultured Anaerolineaceae bacterium
ACCTGGGGGGCACCCTGGTTCACTTCCACCTTGAATTCACGCTTCATCCTGTCGACGATGATCTCCAGGTGAAGCTCACCCATACCACTGATGATGGTCTGCCCGGTTTCTTCATCGGTACGCACACGGAACGTGGGATCTTCCTCGGCAAGTTTTCCAAGGGCCACGCCCATTTTGTCCATATCAGCCTGGGTTTTGGCTTCGATGGCAAGTCCGATCACCGGCTCGGGGAAATTCATGGCTTCGAGTACGATCGGGGCGTTTTCAGCGCAAAGCGTGTCTCCGGTTTTGATATCCTTAAAACCTACGGCTGCGCCGATGTCACCTGCCTCGATAAATGGAATCTGGTTTTGTTTGTTGGCATGCATCTGGAAGAGCCTGTTGATCCTTTCCTTGTTCCCGGTACGCGGGTTGAGGACCTGCATGCCTGCGTCAATCGCGCCCGAGTATACCCTGAGGTAGGTAAGCCTGCCCACATAGGGATCGGTGGCGATCTTGAAGGCAAGGGCCGCCAGGGGCGCATTTTCGTCGGCCTGACGTTCTTCTGTCTTTTCGGTGTACGGGTTTATCCCCTTGGTGGCCCCGATGTCAAGAGGGTTCGGCAAAAGGGCACAGATGGTATCGAGCAGGCGCTGGATACCCTTGTTCTTGAAAGCGGCTCCGCACAAAACGGGTACGATGCGGTGCCCGATCACGGCTTTCCGTGTATGATCCATGAATTCCTCGACAGTGATGGAAGCCCTGTCCTCCAGGAACCTTTCCAGAAGGTCGTCATCCTGTTCACAGACCGCCTCGATCAGCTTCTCACGCCATTCCTCCACCAGGTCGACCATATCCGCAGGGATGTCCGTATAATCATACCGCATCCCGATCTCAGGATCTTCCTTCCACACGATCGCCCTCCGTTCAATGAGGTCGACCAGCCCGATGAACTTGTCCTCGGCGCCGATGGGGATCTGCATGGGGACGGGATTTGAACCAAGCTTATCCTTGATCTGTTTGACACCGCCAAAAAAATCCGCCCCGGTTCGGTCCATTTTGTTAATGAAAGCAAGCCTGGGCACATTGTACTTGTCGGCCTGCCGCCAGACGGTCTCTGACTGCGGCTGTACACCTCCCACCGCACAGAATACGGCAATGGCACCGTCCAGCACACGAAGGGAACGCTCCACCTCAACGGTGAAGTCGACATGCCCCGGCGTATCGATAATGTTGATTTTGTATTTCTGGTCGTGGTAATTCCAGAATGTTGTGGTAGCCGCTGAAGTGATCGTGATCCCCCTCTCCTGTTCCTGTACCATCCAGTCCATGGTTGCTGTACCATCGTGCACTTCCCCCATCCGGTGAAGTATACCAGTGTAATACAGGATGCGCTCGGTCGTGGTAGTCTTGCCGGCGTCAATATGGGCCATAATGCCAATATTCCTGGTATAATTCAGATCAAAATTCATCTCGCACTAATTATCAGCTAGTGTAGCTATAGGCTAAAACCGCAATGTCAAATATCCTTCAGAACCTGAAATGCGCAAATGCCTTGTTCGCTTCTGCCATCTTATGTGTGTCTTCCTTCTTTTTAAATGCCGCACCTTCTTCTTTAAATGCAGCCAGTATCTCCGAGGCCAGCTTATCGCTCATGGAATTGCCTGCCCTTTTCTTGGAATACAGGATCAGGTTTTTCATGCTGATCGAAATCTTCCGGTCAGGCCTGATCTCGGTAGGCACCTGGAATGTGGCACCACCCACGCGGCGGCTTTTTACCTCCACCTGGGGCGTGATGTTCTCCAGGGCTTTTTTCCAGATATCCAGCGGGGTGGCCTCGGTATCCTTCGCCCGCTTCCCGACC
>CAZSPX010000498.1:0-1829 GCA_964608885.1 uncultured Anaerolineaceae bacterium
CTGCTGGATCTGCCATTCGGTGAACGGGTCAATGCTGGCGGTTGCTTCATCCAGGATGAAGATGGCCGGATGCTGCATGAGCACCCGCATCAGCGCGATGAGCTGGCGCTGTCCCATGGAGAGCCGCGCCCCGCGCTCGCCCACCTCGGTAGCCAGCCCCTCGGGCAGGGTCTCCAGCCACTCGCCCTCGCCGATGCGCCGGGCCATCTCCAGGATCTCGCCGTCGCTTGCCTCCGGGGCGGCATAGCGGATGTTCTCGGCCACGCTGCCCGAAAAGAGGAAAGGCGATTGCGAGACGATGCCCAGCTGCCGGCGGTAGTCTGTCAGGTCGAGCGTGCGCAGGTCCAGCCCGTCCACGGTCAGGCGGCCGGATTGGAACTCGTAGAACCGGGCGATCAGCTTGGCGATGGAGGATTTGCCGGCACCGGTGTGCCCCACCAGCGCCAGGTTCTCGCCGGGGGCCACGCACAAATTGAAATCCTGCAGCACCGGTTCCTGGTCGTTATAACGGAAGTCCACGTGCTCGAAGCAGACCTGGCCCTTCAGGCGCGGGACGGGGCTATGAGCGGTCTGCACCACGTTCGGGTCGGCGTCAATGAGCCCAAAGGCACGCTCGGCAGCCGACAGCCCGGATTGGATCTGCGCCCAGAAGGCTGAGAGGTTGAGGATGGGGAAGAAGAACTGGTCCAGGCTGAGGATGAACAGATACCACGCTCCGATGGACACGAGCCCCTGTACAGCGCTGCGGCCCCCGGCATAAACAAAGACGCCTGTCAAGATGCCGCCCAGCGCGTTCAGCGTTGGAAAGACCATGGAAAGCACCAGCCCGCGCCGCACGTTGACCTGGTAGGAGGTCTGGTTGGAGGCGTCGAAGATCTGGAAAATGCTCTCTTCCTGGCGGAAGTTCTTGGCAATGGAGATCCCGCTGACCGTCTCCTTGATCGCCGAGTTGACCTCCGCCATGGCGCGCATCCCCTGGCGAGTCACGCGGCGGGCCATCGAGCGGAACCAGGAGGCCAGCCAGAAGATCAGGGGCATGAAACCGATCATCAACAGGGCCAGGTGCCATTCGGTCCTGAACAGGATGATCGCCAGCAGGGCGGCCTGGAAGATCTGTGAGAGCACGTCCGCGATGATGATGACCAGTTGGCCGAAGTCATTGGTGTCCGAGGTGATGCGCGAGACGATGCGCCCCGAGGAGAACTGGTCATAGAACGACAGGTCGTGCTCGGCGGCCGCCTGGAAGGCGCGTGTGCGCAGTTCCAGCACCACATCCCCCACTGTGCGGATCATCAGGCTGCGCCGCGCCCAGATCAATCCCCAGTTAAGCACGCTGATGAGCACCAGCCCTGCGCCAAAGACGCCGATGGCGCCCAGCGTGGGCTCCACCTTGAGAAGATCCACCGCGCGGCTGACGAGCACCGGCAGGGCGGCGCCCACCCCTGCGAATGCCAGCACCAGGATGGAGATCAGGACGATGCGCCTCCGCTGCGGCTTGAAATACTCCAGGATGCGCCCGGTCAATTGCCGGTCCGTGTACTTGCGGTCGTATTTTTCTGCGTTAAGTCCCGAAAAGAATCCCATGCGTTGATCTCTCCGGCCTACTCGCGGAACAGGCGGGAATAGGCTTCCGAGCTTTTCATCAGCTCCTCGTGGGAGCCCATTGCCGCGATCTGCCCCCGGCGCAGCACCACGATCAGGTCCGCCCAGCGGATCTGTGACAGGCGGTGCGTGATGAGCAGCGTGGTGCGTCCCCGTGCCGCGGCGGCAATCGCCCTCTGGATCAGGTCCTCGGTGGCGCTGTCGATGGCGCTGGTCGAGTCGTCCAG
>CAZSPX010000499.1:0-1827 GCA_964608885.1 uncultured Anaerolineaceae bacterium
CCACCCGCTATAACCTGATCGAACTGAGAAGCCAGCTCCCGGATTGATATCCTTGATGAGTTGAAAGTGTTCATTTGAAGAAAGGTGTGGAACAATTGGAGATGGGGTTGGTGTGGGGGTTGGTGTCGGCGTTGGATCTGGCCCCTCGTATGCAAAAGAAAGGGAATAATACGTGCCAGGTATTTGATACGCAATATAGCCTTCGTTAGCAGAACCCAGCGCGAACCCTAAGTGTCCGCCTGAATACTGCGTCGCATCGACCGTAACAACTGATGCAGAACTACAGGTAACGTCGCTACAACTAGCATACCGCAGATCATAGTCTGGAGTGCGTTGATATGCGATTCGCGGGATATCATCACTTCGAAGTCGAAGCATGAGAATGTTCCCGGCGTCGCCTAATGCCGAAATTGTGGTAACGGTCGGGCTCGAACAGCTATCGTTACTGCAGACCGCAAGCTTTATATTTGGATAGGAATGGTACGCTACTCTTACAAATCCATCAGAGCCAATTTGAAGCGAGTTAAACTCGATCCCGTTATCGATATCGCCGGTATCAAGTATGTTTGTGTTACGAGTAGAGCATGATGCATTCGCGCACTGTACATATCGGAGTGTCGCATCATCCCAGTTGGTGTATGCGATTCGTGCAAATCCATCCGCTCCCAGTTGCATAGTGGAGTTATCCGAGTACTCAGAGCCATCGATGTTCGTAATCACGGTTGTTGTACAGTCTGTATTGGTACACTGCACGAATCGAACATCACCCTCGGAAGCATCCAACTCGATATCATATGTTGCGGAATAAGTAATTCGAGGAAAGCTGTCGTTACCTATCGAGATCGACGCATTGCTGAATTCATGTTGACCAGATGTGAGGGAAGTTGAGGAGTGCGAAGTACAAGGAGTATTTAGACAGATCAGCAACTTCAATACATTGGTTTCGTCGACATACAGAATGCGTGAAAACCCATCCTGCCCTTGCACGATCGCATATGGAGCAGATGCAGAAAGACCGAGATTATTCCGAGTTGGCGCCGTACAATGAGCATCGTTGCATGCAAGATACTCAAGAGTGTTATCAGATGCATTGTTATAAATAATTCGAGCAAATCCATTACTATCAAGTGTTAATGTCGTGTAGTTTCCTATGTTCGCAGCCGGATCGTATAGACTTGAGGTGGTCCATGTTGATGCGAATGCAGTTGGTGGTAGGAGTATAAAATACACCATGACAAACAAATACGCGAGACTTACTCCGAAAAATTTCCTCATACAAATGGCGCATTTATTGTAGCTCTTCGGGCGCTCTTACGTCAAGGTAACGGAGCCTAACTATTATGTAGCCAGGCGACTAGGGGGTTGGGGTCGGTGATGGTGTCGGGGTAGTTGTCGGGCCTTCGTTCCAGGGCTTATTCACACCGATCTTCACCGTTGCTTCGCCTTGCTTATCTTTATCATTCTTCACCACAACCTTAATCTCGTAGGTACCGTCAGAGAGGTTAATGGTCTCGTCGATGTCGCTTCGCTCACCATCGAGATTCTTCTTTTCCTCACCATTCGCAAAGATCTTTACATTTTTTATCTTTGCTCCAGAAGAGAACACTGCCTTTACCTGCACAGCATTTCCGGTCGTGGTTTCATTTGATGGACTCTTCATGCTGACCCCAACACTGTCAGCATTTGAGTCAGAGGTGTCGGTCGGGTACTTAAACTTATCGTTACCTTTCTCGGCCTGTTCGCGAACCCATGCATCGATCGCCTCCTGCCAACGGTTCTTTCCATCTCCTGAAACAGGGTCATTCTCGGTGATAACAATAAAGTCCT
>CAZSPX010000500.1:0-1827 GCA_964608885.1 uncultured Anaerolineaceae bacterium
ATCATCGGTGGCGGGCCGCACAGGTAGAATTCGATCTCGGTGGGATCGGGGTGGTTCTTCAGGTATTTGTCCAGGACCACGGAGTGAATAAAGCCTTTGTAACCGGTCCAATTGTCTTCGGGTTGCGGTTCGCTGAGGGCCACATTGAACTGGAAGTTCGGGAACTGTTTTTCGATCTCCCGGAACTCGGGCTCGTAGAACATTTCGCGCGAGGAGCGGGCGCCGTACCAGAAGGAAACCTTGCGGTCCGTCTTCTTGGTGTGGAAGAGATCGAACAGATGGCTGCGCAGGGGCGCCATGCCGGCGCCGCCGCCGATGTAGAGCATTTCCCGCTTGGTGTCCTTGGCGAAGAATTCGCCGAAGGGCCCGCTGATCCACACCTTGTCGCCCGGCTTCAGGCTGTAGATATAGCTCGAGGCGATGCCCGGCTTGACCCCGGGCATATTCGGGGGCGGGGTGGCAATACGCACGTTCAGCATCACGCAGTTACCCTCCGCCGGATGGTTGCCCATGGAATAGGCGCGGAAACAGGGCTCCTCATTGACGCATTCCAGGTCCCAGAGCTTGAAGCGATCCCACGCATCGCGGAACTTCTCCTCGATGGCGAAGTCCTTGAACTTCACGTGATATTTCGGGATGTCGATCTGGATGTAGCCGCCCGCCTTGAAGAGCAGGTCCACGCCGGGGGGCAGGTCCACGATAAATTCCTTGATGAAGGTGGCCACGTTGCGGTTCGAGCGCACGGTGCCCTCGAACTTCTTGATTTCGAGGACTTCATCCGGCACGTGAATCTTGAGGTCGTTCTTGACCTTCAACTGGCAGGCCAGGCGCGTGCCTTCCTTCGCCGCCACCTTGTTGATGTGGCCGGTCTCGGTGGGCAGGATGCTGCCGCCGCCCTCGGTCACCTTGCATTTGCACATGGCACAGGTGCCGCCGCCACCGCACGCGGAGGGCAGGAATATCTTCTGGTCGGCCAGCAGGGAAAGAAGGCTCTTGCCGGGCGAGGCTTCCAGCACCTTGGAACCCTCGTTGATGTCAATTTTGACGGTGCCCGCCGGGGCCAATTTCCGGGAGGCCCAGATGATGCCGAGCACGAGCAGGATGATCAGCCCGGTGAAGACTGCGACGCTACTACCGACGTAAATAGGATCCATACAACACCTATCCAATGAACCGGGTTAAACTTACAAACTGATTCCGGCAAAACTCATGAAGCCCAACGCCATCAGGCCGGTCAAAATCATGGTGATCCCCAGCCCCTTGAGCCCGTCCGGTATGTGCGAGTAGCGCAGCTTCTTGCGGATGGCCGACATGGCGATGATGGCCAGGGCCCAGCCCGCGCCGGAGGAGAAGCCGTACATCAGGGTTTCCGGGAAATTGTAGGAGCGTTCGGCCATGAACAACGAACCGCCCAGGATGGCGCAATTCACCGCGATCAGGGGGAGGAAGATGCCCAGGGCCGAGTAGAGCGGTGGGAAGTACTTGTCCAGCGTCATCTCCACGATCTGGGTCATGAACGCGATGGTGGAAATGAAGCAGATGAAAGTCAGGAAGGAGAGGTCCAACTTGGCCAGTGCATCCACCCCGGTCCACGCCAGCGCGCCCGGCTTGAGCAGGAATTCCAGGATCAGCCAGTTGACCGGCACGGTGATGAATTGCACGAAGATCACCGCCATGCCCAGGCCGGTGGCTGTTTCCACCTTCTTGGAGCAGGCCAGGAAGGAGCACATGCCCAGGAAGGTCGAGAGCAGGATGTTCTCGATGAAGATATTCTTGATGGCGAGATTGATGAGGTCCATGGCGGGAATCCTTATGCCGTCTCAAATT
>CAZSPX010000501.1:0-1823 GCA_964608885.1 uncultured Anaerolineaceae bacterium
TACATTAGGGTTGAAATTTATTGCAAAAGTCGGTATACTATTGCAGATATGAAACGAACTTATCAACCAAAGAAACGTCGCCGTCAGCGCGTACATGGATTTATGGCTCGTATGAAGACGCGAGTTGGCCGGGCGGTTTTAAAACGTCGCCGTCTAAAAGGTCGCGCGCGCGTAGCTATCTAGGAGTACTTGAATAATATGTTTGCGCGCTCACAGCGCCTACGTAAAAACTCCGATATATTACGTGTGTATAAGCGCGGAAACAGAGCTTATACTAATCACTTAAAGCTACATTATGTTGTTAACCCAAGAGATACTCGGGTGGCTGTAGTGATTTCAAAAAAAGTTGATAAACGAGCTGTTATTAGAAATACTGCAAAGCGTCGAGTGCGGGAGTTAATTCGAGAAGAATTGAAAGT
Organism: uncultured Anaerolineaceae bacterium; assembly: GCA_964608885.1. Taxonomy (GTDB): domain Bacteria; phylum Chloroflexota; class Anaerolineae; order Anaerolineales; family Villigracilaceae; genus JACPVF01. The sequence goes on from CAZSPX010000501.1 coordinate 420, forward strand.
TTTATCCCTAACTCAATTTGATATAATAGTTACTATACAAACAAGTCTAATTAACGTTAGTGTGAGTGAGTTGCGTAGCGAGGTTAGGCAACTGTTGGGAAGGATGAGGTAGTATTTTAATTCGATTTACACAGAAGGCTATTCGGGTATATCAATTTAGCTTATCTCCAGACCACGGTTTATTGAAAGTATTCTATCCGTATGGCTGTTGCCGATTTTATCCAACCTGCAGTGAGTACGCGCATCAGGCTATTGGTGAGCATGGTGTGGTACGTGGTGGTGCACTGGCAGTGAAGCGGTTGGGGCGCTGTAATCCATGGAACCGAGGTGGAATAGATTTGGTTCCCAGTATAAGTAAGAAAGGTTAGTGTATGTTTGATGCAATTTTTGTTCAGCCGTTGATGAATGTACTGTTTTTTATCTATGGCATAATTCCTGGGCATGATTTTGGTATAGCGGTAATTATTATGACAATCATAATTCGTTTTGCGATGTGGCCAGTTATGGCAAAGCAACTACACTCACAAAAGAAGATGCAGGAACTACAACCAGAGATTGCTCGAATAAAATCTGAGGCAAAAGGCGATAAGCAGCAGGAGAGTGCTCGGTTAATGGAGTTATATAAGGAAAGAGAGATTAACCCTTTAGCTTCTTGTTTGCCATTAATTATTCAGTTACCTTTTTTAATTGCATTATTTGCCGTCTTTAGTCGAGCAACACAGGGAATTGAAACAGTTGCACCGCTACTATATGGGCCAGTAAAAAACCTTAGCTGGATCCAGCAAGTTATTCAAAATCCTAGCCTATTTTCTGCCGAATTGTTTGGAGTTGTCGATCTAGCTGCAAAAAATAATATCGTTCTAGCACTACTGGCTGGAGCGACTCAGTATTATCAGGTTTGGCAGATTACCCCCAAGCAAACTACCCCAAACGATCCAAGTGCTGCAGCTAATAAGATGATGACTTGGATGTTTCCATTAATGACAGCCTGGATTGGCTACACGCTTGTGGCGGCACTTCCGCTGTATTGGGCAGTATCAAATGGAATAAGTATTTTACAGCAAACTCTGACAATGCGCGAAGAAGTTGATAAGATGGAAGAAGCAAAAGTTGTCACTAAGGTGCGAGAAGCTACAGGTAATACAAAGAAATCTAAGAGTAAGGGTAAGGCTAAACGAAAGAAAGGGTAGGGGGATGAAAATTTCTGAAGAGCACCTAGCAAGCGCAAAACAAATTATTGCAGATATGTTGACAGCTATGGGGTTCGAAGAATTTACGGTGTACGAAGATCAGTTGGAGAGTAGGCAAATTCTCTCGATATCTGCAGATAATCAAGCGGTTTTAATTGGTCGTAAAGGGGAGAGCTTGACGGCTTTTCAGTCACTATTTAATGCCGTTTTAAAG
>CAZSPX010000502.1:0-1820 GCA_964608885.1 uncultured Anaerolineaceae bacterium
AGCCTGATCGTCTCATAGAGATGCCCGATATTCAAGCGGGTTGCCACAAAGGCTGTTACCACCTGCCCGTGATGCAGCCGGAGGTTCGCCATTGCCGCCAGAACTGAATCCCAGGCTCCCGGCGCAGCAGAAAGCTGGTCATGGATCTCACGCTTATGGCTTAGGAGAGGAAGCTCGAAGAGGCCCGCTCCGTGCTCGATCAGGGAGAGGGCATTCTGTTCATCGAGCAGCCGCCCGTTGCTGATGACCGTAACACGAATGCCCCGCTCCCTGAGGAAATCGAGCAGGATGGGCAGGTCCTTCCGGAGTAACGGTTCGCCTCCGGTCAGGGTGACATGACTGCATACGGTTTCGTCCAGTGCCTTCCCAAGCAGGGACAGGGTCAGGGATGTATCCAGCTCTCCGCGTGGATACTGCCGGATTGCTTCTCCCCGCCAGACGTTATAACAGTGCAGGCAGGCATGATTACAGTGTTGGGTGACTTCAAAAATCAGGGACTGGAGATGCGGCCTGGCGTTCATTTGTTGGTCAAAAGATTCAGGATGAACTGCGCTGCCTCCTTGGAATCCGGCGTCAGTTCAAGTTCAAGTGCTTCAAAGGATGGAACAGGCCGGCCCGCCTCCTGGCTATACTGGAGCAGGCGCTCATAGAGCGCCTGTACATCCGCATCGCTCAGGTCATAGAATGCCATATCATGTTCCAGAGCGGTCTTTGCATTGGCCAGCGTTTCGGGGCTGATTGTTCCCTGTCCGGCGATCTGGCCGAGGATCTCGGCTTGCTTTACAAGGATTCCGGCACTGGAGGGAGAGTAGTTCACGATTGACGGTTCATAACAGGTGATTGGGGCATTGGAGCGCCAAACGTGATACACTGCCGCTTCATAGGATTCCTGTATCAGGTCGGCAACAGATGCGGGCAGCTCCCCGGCGGTCACCAGATCATCAAGCGCGGTTCGGTGATCGGCGGCCATTTGCTGTCCCAACGGGTTGTTTATATCGCTGTTGGCAAGTGTCGCCTGTGCGAGTTCCCCAAAACGCAGCCAGCAAAAACGGAGACGCTCCCGTGCGGAGGAGGATGGGACGGGAGGGGTGATCGTTGGAGGCGGCAAGGGGGCATAGCAGGTGGGCGTTTTGGTAGAGATTCCCCCGCAGCGTGTCATAAGCAGCGAAGCCACCGACACGCCGAACAACGTCATGAAATCACGCCGCGTCAGGGACAAGGTGCTCTCTCTTTCTGACAGAACCTCTGTCTTTCATTTGACGCCGCAGCGATATGAATGGTTCCCCACTGATATTATATACAATTCCTTCCCATTGCAATACCGGCCAGGCACACTGGTACAAATACTCCCCTGCCCACTCCTGTTCAAGGTTGGGCTTTGCACCCGGGCCGCAAGAACGGGCCTGGGGTCTTTTTCATTGATTATTTCCTGGTGGTACCATCTCCTCGGGTTCGCAGCCTCTGCGTCAACCCGGTCGCAGGATATTCCATGGCGCCCATCCCAATATTGCCTTCATCAATTGACGTTGGCAAAACTCGATCGAACGAACCGCAAGGTTTATTTTGGGTGCAAACCTGTCACTGGCGGATGTGCTTTTTCCAGCCAGAAATAAACAACTATTCTTCGAACGCCAGGGCAACAGCCTGTTCGGGTGACATTGCGCGGCCCTCCCGCCATGCGGACGCATACGCTTCCTCCCCAAGCTGAGTACGCGCCTTGTTGTATTTTCATCACCATGATCATACTTCTAATTCTTAGGCTCACCCAGTTGGTCGAGGGTGTCCTCACCCTCGCGTAGTACTCCGAGCGTAGCGAGCGA
>CAZSPX010000503.1:0-1817 GCA_964608885.1 uncultured Anaerolineaceae bacterium
CAGGATGTAGCCGTGCTGTTCCACGTCGCGGAGGGCGGATTCAAAGGTCGTAATAGCGGTTGAAGAGCACGGTATGCACGCCGATGTACCAGTAGCCGCTCTGGAAGATGTCGTTCGCCCCGGGGGCATCGCGGCGGCGGAAGCCCCCGATCAGCCGGAGGTTGGTGTTCGGGTTCACCAGCCAGGAAAGGCTCGCATCCAGGAAGAAGACCGTGCGCTCGATGGCATCACCCTCCGTGGCGCTGCCTGTGTCCGGCTTGTCCAGGTCGGTCCCCAGGTTGAGCGAATCGGCCGGATCGCCTTTCCGGACCGACAGGCTGGTCTGCGCCCGCAGCAACCAGCGGCGGTAGCCGTATTCCACGATGCCCACCGCCTCGCCATAGGCATTGCCGAGCGGATTCGCCATCGCCTGGCCGCCGTGCATGTAGGCCTGCTCGGGCCGCTGGCCCATGTACATGAAGGCGGTGGCGGCATTGTACTCGGCCTGCAGGTGCAGGCCGGGCAAACCCAAGTCGAAGGCGCGCGCTCCGGCCTGCCAGGCGTAGCGTCCGGGGCCGTCGGTGGCCACCTGGCCGTAGGCATAGGCCCTGTCCGTCAGTTTCAGGCGGAGGTCCAGTCCAGCCAGCGCGCTGCTCAGGCCATCAAACCCCAGCGCGGCCGTATTGATGCCCATCACGGGATTCAGCGCCAGCGGGTCCAGGGGCTTCACGCCGTCCTCGCCGATGCTGCGGAAGAGCGTGGCCTCGAACACCCCGAGCTGAACACGGCCGAGGTCCACGGAGAGGTGGTGGAAGGTGCCCCGCATCCAGCCGAACAGCGTCTCGCTGCTGGTGCCTGCGTTCAACCGGTCGTCGCGGGTGACGCCGTGCATGAGCTTGGTGTACCAGGCGGTGTACTGCCAGCGCTTGTTGGGGCTCAGCAGGCTGAGCTTGAGGAACGGGGCGTTCATGGCATTGTCGCTGAGCAGCACGCTGCGGTAGCCGTGCCCCACGAAGTGCTTGCCATGGCCCGCCTGCACATTCAACCAGGCCGCCGGGGTCCAGCTCACCACGCCCTGCGACCAGCCGTAGTCGAGCTCATTGCCGTTGGCGATCTTCACGCGGCCCTGACCGGGGAGCACGCCGGTCTCCAGCACCCGGCGGAAGAGGTACTGCGGCACCCTTCCCTGGTTCTCGTGGAACATGGTCTGGAAGGAGACCTTGCCGCCCAGGTCGCCACGGATCAGGAAGCCGCGCGTGCTGAAGGCGAACTGGTTCGTATCGGCATAGGCCGTGGGGTCGCCGCGGTCACTGCCGTACTCCACGCTCAGGATGGGATCGACGCTGAGGGCGACGTCCCCCTCGCGCATCACCAGCAGCCGGTCACGGAAGAGCTTGGTGGTGATCCAGTAGTAGTACCGGGCACTGTCCACACGATGGCCCATCACGCCGCGGAGGTCGGCCCTGCTCTCGATCACGGGCTTGAGACCGGTGTGGATCCGGGCATCGCGGCGGGCGGCGTTCCGCTCCAGGTCGATGCAGAAGTCCCGCTGCAAGGGCACATCGTTCTGCTGGGCGCGCAGGAAGCCGGCGATCAGCAGCAGGAGCACGGAGAACAGCAGGGAGCGCGCCATGGCAAGGCCGCCGAAGGTAGCCTACGCCGGAAAAGCGAAGCCCCGGTCATCCGGGGCCCCATTCGGTATGAGGACGCACCCTAAGCCTTCGCCAGCTCGCTCTTGGCGAACTCAGCGTAGACAGCGGTGATGCCCTCGCGCAGCCCGATGCGGTGCTTCCAGCCCAGGTAGTGCAGGCGGCGCACGTCCATGAGCCTCCGCGCCG
>CAZSPX010000504.1:0-1810 GCA_964608885.1 uncultured Anaerolineaceae bacterium
CGACAGGTAGCGCAGGTGATACCACGAGGAGCACATGAAGGTGTCCATGGTATCGGTCTCGCGGGTGGCAGGTCCGCCGCAGACGGGACAGGTGGTGTGCTTCCAGGTGGGGTGCAGCTTCAGCGGGGATTCGCCGGTGGGCTTCCATTCCACATCCTCGGGCAGCAGGACGGGCAACTGGTCCTCGGGGACAGGGTTCCAGCCGTGCTTCTCGCAGAAGATCATGGGGATGGGCGCGCCCCAGTAGCGCTGGCGCGAGATCAGCCAGTCGCGGTAGCGGTAGTTGACCGATTCCTTGCCGATGCCCTTCTGCTCCAGCCAGTCAATGACCGCCGAGATGCCGGGGTTCCTGCGGCCCTTCTCGGTGTTCACCTTCGTCCCGTTGAAGGGGCCGGAGTTGACCATGACGCCCTCGCCGATGTAGGCGGCGGGCATGGTGTCACCATCGAAATCGGGCTGGTCTTCCGGCTGAATGACCGGGATGATCTTCAGGCCGTACTTGCGGGCAAAGGCGAAGTCGCGCTCGTCGTGGGCGGGCACAGCCATAATGGCCCCGGTGCCATAGGACATCAGGACATAGTCGGCGATCCAGATGGGGATGCGCTCCCCATTGACCGGGTTGATGGCATAGCCGCCGGTGAAGACGCCGGTCTTTTCGCGGTCCGCGGCGCCGCGCTGGATATCGGACTGGCGGGAGGCCTGGACCTTGTATTCATCCACCTGCTGCTTCTGCTCAGGCGCGGCGACCCTGTCCACCAGCGGATGCTCGGGGGAGAAGACCATGAAGGTGGCGCCCCAGAGCGTATCGGGGCGGGTGGTGAAGATCTCGACATCCTCGCCCATCTCGGTCTTGAAGATCACCGAGGCGCCCTCGGAGCGGTCGATCCAATTGGTCTGCAGCACCTTGACGCGCTCGGGCCAGTCCAAGCCTTCGAAGCTCAGCAGCTCATCAGCGTATTTGGTGGCCTTGAAGAACCACTGTTCCAGCTCCTTCTTGATGACGGGCGTGCCGCAGCGCTCGCAGCGGCGGTCCTCGCCGATGACCTGCTCGCGGGCCAGGGTGGTGTTGTCCTTGGGACAGAAGTCCACGGCCGAGAGCTTGCGGTAGGCCAGCCCGGCCTTGTAGAGCTTGATGAAGAACCACTCGGTCCAGCGGTAATACCCGGGGTCGGCCGAGACGATCTCGCGCTCCCAGTCGAACATGGTGCCCATGGAGCGCATCTGGTCGCGCATGCGCTCGATGTTCTCGAAGGTGCGCTTCATGGGATGGACGCCCTCACGGATCGCGGCGTTCTCAGCGGGCAGGCCGAAGGCATCGAAGCCCATCGGGAACAGGACGTTGTAGCCCTGCATGCGCTTGAAGCGGGCGCGCGCGTCCGAAGGGGTCATGGCATACCAGTGGCCGATGTGGAGGTCGCCGCTGGGGTAGGGCAGCATCGTCAGGGCGTAGTGCTTGGGGCGGGTCTCGTCAATGACGGCGCGGTAGATCTGGTCGGCTTCCCAGCGGTCCTGCCACTTCTTCTCGAAGATGCGCGGGTTGAAGGATTTGTCGGGGACTGCAGCCTCATGCCGCGAGGCGGGTTCATTTTTTCTGGATACTGTCATTCGGACCTCGAAAATTAAAGGATCGGGCAGCGGAGAGCGGAATGTATCCGCGATGGGACGAGGGGGAGGAGAGGCAAGGAAGAAGAGGCCCTTCTTTCCAGAAGATGCAGTTGATCCGGATCGTTGGTTTCATTCGAGCCTCCTTTATAGAATACGATATGAGCGGCTGAGGCAGATGATTCACCCGCCGGCATCCGTCCCTCGT
>CAZSPX010000505.1:0-1806 GCA_964608885.1 uncultured Anaerolineaceae bacterium
ATAGAGGGTTAGCTCAGTCCCGACTGGTTACGTGACTGGTTACGGATTTTGAGCAAAAAGCGTAACCAGTGAAATGACTGGTTACGCTGTCACATCCGCTCTTTAACAATTCAAAATCATGCTTGCTGCTGGATGCGCTGGAGCAAGCGTAGGTTGATGAGGGTGTAAATGAGGGTGTTTAGGTTGGCGATGGCCAGGCCATTACGCAACTTCGGGCGCTCAATGCCGATCTCAACCGCCTGGCTGTTGATGCGCTCGACGGCGGTGCGCTGCTTGTAGACCTGTCTGTATGCTTCGCAATTGCGGTCGAGCTGGTGGCGGATGCGAGCGCCGAGGTTGGTTGCGATGGTGGTCATGCAGCCGCCGCTCGACCAATGAGGATCATTTTCCGGACAAGGCTGGCCAGTTGGGGAAGGGAAGAAAAGTGGGCAAACATATTGACCGCGCTCATACTCGATGATAGCGGTGGTGCGATCCCAATAGGTGGCTTTGAGTGGCATGGGCAATCCGGCTGCGCAGAGCGGTAATCCATGCGGATCAAACTGGCGATGAACGATTTTACCTTTTTCGGCCAGGGGAACAGCGGCAAAACCGCCTGCCTGATGGAAGTATTCGTAGACGTAGAAGGCGTCGTAGGCGGCATCCAGCGTACCGAAACGGGGTTTCTTGCCCAAACGGCGCTCGACTTGCTCTAACAACGGGAAAAAGTACCCTACATCCGGTCGATCGAAAGGTTGAGTAAGTTCAGCCAGGACGAATTCGCCCCAGTCTGGCACTTTGACTACCGCTAAGCCAGAAGCATAACCCCAATAATACTCGCCCACCTGCACCAAATTGGCTGGAACCGGATTGGTAGTTGGCGTTGCTGGTGGGGGCTCTTCGCCAACTTTGCGGCGATTATGGCGGCGTTTGCAGCCCAGCTTACAGTCCAGATCTCCAGCCGGTTGTTTGGTTTTGTCAAAACGGCCTTCGATATAGGCTTTAGGATTATTTTCCTTGACCCAGGCCAGGATGTGTTTGGTGTCCAATGAAATGATGTCCGGAATGTTGACATTGCGCCGGGCAAATTCGGCCAACAAGACCTGGATGCTGCTGGTCAGCAGGAACTGAAAACAATGATTCGGCGCCTTATGCAGCAAGCGCGAAAAATGACGTTGGTCGGGGAGATCGACCGATGTGACACGCCAGGCGGGATTGAAACTGTCAGGGGTGCAGCGGAAGCCTAACAGCCAGGCAATTGAAGGGTTTTCCCCCAGCCAGCTCGCCAGGCGCGAATATGACCCGATGCCTAGTTCCAGCTTGAGTAAGCAGGCTGCTGCCAGTGCGGCGTAAGGTGTGCCCGGCTGACCATAATTCCGCTGCAGGTTCCGCTCTGGGAAACGATCCCAGGCCAGCGGCCCAAGCAGATTGAGGCAGCGCATGGCATCGGAAGACGTGCGTAAGGACCTTGGCAGGCGCTCTGGATAAAGGTAGAGGCTGTGCAAATCCAGCGCATTTGTGGGCCGAAAACGGCTCGCCAACCCGTCAAAACGGGATACAATAAGGTTGCTTGACATGATATTCTCCTTTCTGGACCTAAAATTGGATGTGGCAATCTCATTTTAGACCCAACAGGAGCATGTCAGCAGCGTAACCAGTCATTTGACTGGTTACGTTTCACAAGTCTAATGCCCGAAGTATGGAGTGACTGGTTACAAAAAAACGTAACCAGTGAGCGGACTGGTTACGTTTTTGGACAGGTCGCAATTGACTGGTTACGTTTTGAGGTAAAAAAGTGTAACCAGTGATTTTACTGAGCTAACCCTC
>CAZSPX010000506.1:0-1806 GCA_964608885.1 uncultured Anaerolineaceae bacterium
ACAGGGCCGCCGCAATGGCAAGGTAGATGCCGCCGGCGATCAGCGCCAGGCAGCCCGCCCCCCCGCCGCCCATCTGGCGCGGGTCGGTCCAGGTGAAGTTGGCGGCGCGCACGCCGAAGGCCAGCTCCAGCCCCGCCAGCCCGGCGAGACTGAGCGTCACCGCCGGAAAGCCATAGAGGATCGTGGCGGGCGGCACCCTTTGCAGCAGCGCCAGCGCCAGCAGGAACAGCCAGCCGAACGGCAGCGAGTACAGAAGGACCATCAGGAACTTGGCCGCCAGCAGCCGCCCCCCGCTGACCGGCGCGCTCTTGAGCAGCCAGTAGCTCTGGTGCTCCATCGAGAACGAGGTCAAGGCAAGATTGGTCACCAGCGACCAGCCCACGAACAACGAGACCGCCATGCTGCCGTAGGTGAGGAACAGCCGGAAACCCTCCATGAAGGCCTCGGGGGCCTCGCCGCGGCCCGGCGGAGGCTCGCCCCCGCTGCGCAGAAGCATGACCGAGAAGACCACGCCCATGATGAAGGGGGAGGCCAGCCGCGAGAGGTTGCGCAGGTTGCGCCACAGTTCCATGGAATCCTTGCGCAGGATGGCGCCCACCTGCTGCGGAAGCAGGTTCAGGGGGAAGGCGATCCCCGCGGCGGGACGCGCAGCGGGCGAAGCGCGCCCATTCCGGGAGGCGGCTTTCTTCCGCCCGCCGCCGCCGGACTGCATCCCGGCCCAGCCCGAGTAGTACAACCGCTCCGAGGCGGCCAGCGCGACCCAGAAGACGCCGCCCGCGGCCGCCAGCGTCAGCCCGAGGAGCAGCAGACCCGTCAGCCAGCGGCCCTCGCCCAGGTCCACGAGGCCGCGCCCGCCCCAGGCGAGAGGCGACCAGAGGTTGTTGAAGCGCGCCACCATCTGCGTCCCGGCGGCCACCTGCTCGGGGGTCACGGGGCCGGAATCCTGCGCGCCGGTCAGGTTCCTCCACTGCGCCGAGACCATGATGAAGACGGCGCTCACCACGCCCAGCGCCTCGGCCACGCGGCGGGCCGGGAACACGCGCACCACCGCCATCACCAGCAGGCTGGAGATGCCCGCGGCGGCGAGGGCCAGGAAGGCCATCACCACCGGCACGAGGGGGTAATAGAGGAAGTTGTAGCCGCCCGCCGCGGCCAGCCCGTAGAGGACCGGCAGCCCGAGGATCAGGATGAGGGCGAAGTTCGGCAGGATGGCCTGCAGCATCTTGGACAGGAACACCGCCCGGATGGGGATGGGCGCGGTGAGCAGGAAGTCCATGTCGTTCGAGAGGTACAGCGCCTGGAGCAGCAGCCCGAAGCTCGTCACCAGGATGCCCGCGAACGCGGCGGAGACCGCCAGCACCGGGATGCCCTGAATGAGGGGGGTCAGGTCCACGCCGTAGGCGGCCATCTCCGGGGAGTGCAGCAGCCCGACGAGGAAGCGCGTGAGGAAGAAGGACGCCGCCAGCGCCCCCGCCACCAGCAGGAGCAGCACGATGGTCCCGATCTTGCGCCGGGGCGCGGCGCGCCGGAACCCGGTGTACAGGATCACCCACTGCAATCGCAGCAGCTTGAAGACGTAGCCCCACAGGCCGGGGCGCTTCGGGGCGGAGTTCATTTCAGCACCTCGGCGATCTCGGCGGCCTCCGCCCCGCCGGTGAGGCTCAGGAAGATGTCCTCCAGGCTGGTCTCGCCCCTGCCCATGCGGCGCAGCTCGTCCATCGTCCCCACGGCGATCAGCTTCCCCTTGTTGATGATGCCGATGCGGTCGCACATGCGCTCGGCGATCTCGAGGATGTGCGTGGAGAG
>CAZSPX010000507.1:0-1798 GCA_964608885.1 uncultured Anaerolineaceae bacterium
CGCTCCGGAAGCCTCAGACCGCCCGTGGAGTCCTCGCCTCCGATTCCGCTGCTCGCATTCCCGCGGGCGGCGCCCGGGCTGTCCGCCTGCCGCGCCGCCTCTCGCCGCGGAAGGGGCCGACGCAGGCCCGGGCGCGCGAGACCGTGGAGTCGATCCTCGAGGCCGCGGTCGACCTCTTCTCGTCTCGGGGGTACGCCCGGACGAGCACGAACCACATCGCCCGGCGGGCGGGCGTCTCCGTCGGATCGCTGTACCAGTACTTCCCGAACAAGGACGCCCTCCTGACGGCGCTCCTGGCTCGCCACCTCGCGGCCGTCGAGAGCGCCGTTCGGGAGTGCCTGCCGCCGCTGGCGGACCCGCGCGTCCCGCTCCGCGACGGGCTCCGACACCTCCTCGAGCGGCTCTACGGCGTGCACGAGGCCGACCCGCGCCTCGCGCGCGCCGTCGAGCGGCAGGCCGGGCAGATGCCCGTCGTGCCGGAAGGGCTCGCCGGGCACAAGCGGAGCCACGTCGCGCCGGTCGCCCGAATCCTGTCGGCGAGGCCCGACGTCCGCCCGGGGAACCACGAGCTGATGGCCCTCCTCCTCACCGAGATCACGGAGACCGTGACCGGAATCGTGATCCACGGCCTCGCCGGCCGCTTCGGGCGGGAGGAGGCGCTCGACGAAGCCGTCGAGGCGCTGTGCGGCTACGTGGAGCGGCGCGGGCCGTGAGCCGGCGCGCACGGACGGCTCAGCGGAAGTAGCCCGAGACGTCGAGGATGACGTGGACGGCGGCGGGCGCGTCGTTGCGCACCGTGAGGCGGCCGAGAGCGCCCGGGACGGCGATGGCCGCGGAGGCGCGCGTCCGGCCGGCGCCGCCGGCGAGGACGTGGGCGACGGGCGCCGCGCTCCCCGCCCCGTGCAGGCGGAGGATGCCGGCCGCGCCCGGGCTCGTGTCGGTGAGGTTCACCGCGAGGGCTCGCGCGTCCGCCGGGACGCCGCAGGTCCCGGCGGCGTCGAAGGTGAGCGTACCGTTCGCCGCGACGGGCGTGCCCGCCCCGAGTCGCGTGTCGAGGACGCGGCAGGGGGAGATCCTGAAGTAGCGCACGGGAGCCTGAGTCCCCTCGAAGGCGCCGACGTCGCACCTCGGGCCCGCCGGGCGGGCCGCCCCGCGCGCGTCCACCGCCGCGGCGCAGCCGGCGTAGGCCGCGTCGACGGCCGGGCTCCCCGGCAGGAGCGGGACCGTCTCCACGGGGCCGCCGTGGTCGGCGAGCGGCCCGAGGAGCGGTTCGGCGATCACCGGGACGGCGACGCAGTTCTCGTCGTTGCCGTCGCCGAGGTTCCGCTGCGGGTACTCGATCACGTCCCCGCCGTCCGTCATCGGCGGCGATCCGACGTCGCAGTTCTGGCAGATGTTCCAGGGGTTGCCGCCGTTGGCGGCGGTGTTGTGGGAGACGATCGAGGCGCGGATCGTGACGTTCGAGGCGGGGGCGGCGACCGTGATCCCGCCGCCGGTCCAGCCGGCGTGGTTGTGCGCGACCGTGAGATGGGAGAGCGTCACGTTCGCGCCGGACGGGTAGACCGAGAAGGCCCCTCCGATCGCGTAGCCCGACGGCGCGACGGCCCCTTCGGCCCGGTTCCCCGTGAAGGTGACGTTCGTGACCGCCGCCGACGTCGGGCGGTAGAGCCAGAGCCCGCCTCCCTGCGTGAAAGCCCGGTTGCCCGCCACGAGGGAGCCCGTGAACGCGAGCGATCCCTCCTGGTGGTAGACCGCCCCGCCGTTGCCGCCCGTCGCGCGGTTCTCGAGGAAGGTCGAG
>CAZSPX010000508.1:0-1795 GCA_964608885.1 uncultured Anaerolineaceae bacterium
CGTGATGGACATGTCCTTTGCCAACCAGGCGCTGGCCGCGGAGTACATGGTGAAGAACGCGAAGAGACTCGAGAAGCGCGTTTACTCCGTCCCCGAAGAGATCGATGCCGAGATCGCCCGCTTGAAACTCAACGCGATGGGCATCAAGATCGACACACTCACCGAGGAACAGGTCAAGTACTTGAACTCGTGGCAGGAAGGCACGTAGACCGAAGCAGTAAGCAGAATGCAGAAAGCCTCGCGAGTTCAAATTCGCGAGGCTTTTTTCAACAGTACCAAAGGACGTGAACGGTTTGTTAAGAATTGGTGTATAATGCAGACATCAATGTTAAAGAAAGCCAGTGCCATTCGGCGGAAATTTCCATCCTTTTGAAATTATTCCATTCCATATGAAAGACGCCAAAATACTGTTAATCGAAGGAAGACACACGGAAGTCCCTTCTTTTGCACCCGACCTGCAGAAGAAGGGATTTGAAGTTGTGTTGGCACAAAGCGGCGGCGAAGCATCCAAACGTCTCGATAAAATTGCCCCCCACCTCGCCGTGGTCAATGCCGCCTCATTGCGAAGCAGCGGCGTGCGCATCTGCCAGAGCCTGCGCGAAAAAGATTCCAAACTGCCCCTCATCCTTATCGTTGCCGCAGACATGGAAGTGGAAAAGGAAGTGGCCGATGCCGTCCTGGCGCTGCCCTTCACCGCGCAGAAACTCGTCAACCGCATCAAGCCGCTTTTGCCGAGCGATGGAAAGAACGTCATTCACGTTGGTCCCATCCGCCTCGATGTGGAAAAGCGCCGCGTCAAATGCCTGAGCAAGAGCGCCAAGATCACCCCGCGCCTCATCAAACTTTTGCGCATCCTGCTCGACCATCACGGTGAAGTGGTCGAACGCGAATCACTTTTCAAACGAGTTTGGGATACCAATTACACGGGCGACACGCGCACCCTCGACGTGCATATTTCCTGGCTGCGCCGCGCCATCGAGATCGATCCCGACAATCCCCGCTTCCTCAAGACCATCCGCGGCGTGGGCTACCGCCTCGATGTCTAATCCATCTCCACCTGGAATTGTTGACCTTTGACCGTTACCAGTCGGACGCAGACCCTGCGCCCGACTTTTATTTTCAACTCACGACGGATCTCACCGCGTCGCGCGGGACGAACCGCCTGGTCTGCACTTAGGAAGGTCTTCCCGTGCCAATCGGGATCCACCTCCCAATAGTCAATATCCGCTGGATTGGACAAGACAATGGAATTTTCTGATATCTGGAGATCAAAAGCCTGTCCTGACCCACGACGAATTGTGGAAGGAGCCGCACGAAAGGATGGAGCAGAATCCCGCTCCAGCACGAATGCCGATTCGGTTCCAGCCAACCGCTTGCGGGTCGTGTGAACGGCGAGGAAGGTCTCATCAACAGCAAGGAATCTGCGTCCCGTCCGCGCGGCCACAAGAGGAGTCGTCCCCGAGCCGCAGAAAAAATCTGCCACCAAATCACCAGGATTCGAGGAGGCAAGGATGATGCGCTCCAATAACGCTTCGGGTTTTTGCGTGGGATAACCCGTGCGCTCTTTGTGCAGGCGCGCGACAACGGGAAAATACCACCAATCCTCGGGAACTTTGCCACGCGCCAAGTTGGGGACTTTTCCAAATCCCGCTTTCGGCGAGGCCGCGAAGGTTTTCACTGTGGAGGGGTTGTACGGTTCACGCACGGCATCGGCATTGAAGGTGTATTTTGAGCCTTTAACATAAGCAAGGATCGTATCATGTTTGCGGTTGAAAGCAGTCCGAATAGGAGAAGG
>CAZSPX010000509.1:0-1787 GCA_964608885.1 uncultured Anaerolineaceae bacterium
ACTAATCCGCGTAGGCCGGCGGGGTGAAGGGAGATTCCGGCAGGCATCCTGGGAGGAGGCGCTCGACCTCGTCGCATGGCATATGCAGAAGATCAAGAACGAATACGGGCCTGAGGCGATGATCTTTTCCTCCACCCATAATCTTTCGCAGGTACAGTTCGAGAATCTTTTGCAGGCCTACGGCTCTCCAAATTACGGCACCCAGCGCAGCCTGTGTTTCAATGCAATGATTGTCGCCAACCTGATGACCTACGGCATGGAAGAGCCGGGGCGCAGTTATGAAGGGCTTCAGTACCTGCTGCTGACCGGGCGCAACCTTGCAGAGGCAATCTCCAACTCGGAGACAGGTGATTTGATAGAAGCCATCGACCGCGGCGCGAAAATGATCTATATCGATCCGCGCTTTACTAAGACCGCGGCCAAAGCCGCCGAATGGCTTCCCATCCGGCCGGGGACAGACCTGGCGCTGCACCTTGCATTCATCAATGTGATCATCGGGGAAAAACGTTATAACCGATCCTTCCTCGAACAATACACGGTCGGATTCGAGGAGCTGGCTGCAGGCATCGGGCAGTACACACCCGAGTGGGCATCTGCCATCACAGAGATCCCCGCGGATACCATCCGGCGGGTCGCGCGTGAGTTCAGTGATGCGGCGCCGCACGCACTTGCACATAATGGATGGCGAACCTCCAACTTCGTGAACTCCTTCCAGACCGAACGTGCCATCACGATCCTTAACGCGCTGGTGGGCAACTGGGGCGTGACCCTCTTCCCCGGAGCCGGCGAGGAGAGCGGCAGCCTGGGGAAACCTCCGCAGCCGGGTTATCCCCGGATCACTGCCCTGCGCCTGGATGGGGTGCCCTGGAAATACCCGTTCGTGCCGCTGAAACTGGGCGTATTCCAGGAACTGCGAGACAATATCCTGACAGATGATCCGTATGTTCCGCACGGATGGTTCATCTCGCGGCAGAACCCGGTCCAATCCATCCCGGACCGGAGAAAAACCCTGCAAGCCTTTGCCAAACTTGACTTTATCGCAACAGTGGACGTGATCATGAACGACTCGTCCTGGTTCGCCGATGTGGTCTTGCCGGAGGCATCCTATCTCGAGCGGTACGACCCCCTTCTGCCAATGAAAGGGAAGGCATTCATCCGCCAGCCAGTCATCGAGGCGCAGGGAGAAGGAAAATCGGCCCTGTGGATCTTTAAGCAATTGGGGGAGAGGCTCGGGATCGGTGATTTCTTCCAGTACAGGGATGAAGAGGATTATCTCAACCAGCAGCTGGCTCCGCTCGGCAAGTCACTGGCGGAGGTCCGCGCGAGGGGTTTTGCTGAATTGCCCGAGGGCGAAGGCAATCAATTCAAGTGGAATACGCCAAGTGGCAAAATCGAGATCCGTTCGAACACACTGGGGAATGCCGGTCTTCCGCCCATTCCTGGATGGGAAGCGCCGCCTGCGCCCAAACCCGGCGAGTTCTACCTGTTGACCGGAAAGGATGCACGCCAGACCCAGTTCGCCACGCACAACAATCTGCTACTGCGAAAATTCGATGATGAGCCGCGCCTCTGGATGAACTCCAAGGCTGCAGCAATGCTTGGGCTTTCGAACGATGACCTGGTCGAGGTGAAAAGCGAGGTCGGCAAGGTGCAGGTGCGTCTCGAAGTGACCCAGGCAATACGGCCTGACTGCGTTTTCATGACCCCGGGATTTGGCCACCTTTCGATGGGGTTATCAACCGCCTATGGTCTGGGGGCTTGCGATTCTGATCTGCACGTTACATACA
>CAZSPX010000510.1:0-1787 GCA_964608885.1 uncultured Anaerolineaceae bacterium
ACAAAGGCATGGGCAAGGGTGAAATTTCGACCGATCAGCCAAGGGGTCAGCAAGCGGTTGAGCGGCGACATGTGCATTACATCTGCGCTGAGTGTGCTGGCCTCTCGCACGACTAAACGGGTTCTTACGCCAGATAGCCTAAGTGTGCATAGCGCCGCGAGATTGGCGCTGAGAATCGTGGTCATCACCGCCCAAGGCCGATGGGCACGCAGATAACGGACCAAGCCTGGGATGGCGGTAAGTGGCCGTGTGGCACGCAGATCCACCAGATGCACGGCGGTCGGGACGCTGTCCAGATATTCGCCTTCAGCGGATGCGAGCACCACGTCGACGGCATAACCCCTTGCGGCGAACTCGGCCGCCAGAGTGAGCATGATCCGCTCAGCACCGCCCCCGGCCAGCGAGGGCATGAAGATTGCGATTCGTCGAAATTCGCCCAAGAACGCCCCCGATTGCGAACGGCTGCAAAATTTCTAGAGGACCTAGCTAAACACCGTTTGCAAGCCTAGCGCAGCAGAACATCAGAATCGTTCCAGCAAAGTAACGGAACGTCATTTCCTCATACCCATTTGATCACGAAAGCATTGATTGCAGCACGGGTTTCAGGACAGGTTGTAAAAGCATAACCAAAACACATAAAAGAACGCTTTTTAGAAATCGTTGGAAGAACGCGACAATTCGTTTTTCGCCCCAATACAAGAATCGGTGTCAGCTAATTCTTTAAGAACACTTCGTTCCAATAAATACGACCTGTTTGTCACGGGTAAGCACACCCGATCTCACTAGCAGGTTCCGCACCAGATCGACGGCCAATTCCTTGAAGCCCACCCGGGTCTTGGCCATGAAGGCCCGTTGGTAACAATCCACCTCCTCGAAGTACTGCATCAGTTCGCGCGACATGCTCTCGATGGAAAAGGATTGCAGATGGCCGACCTTGTGGAAAATCTCGCTGCAGTTGGGGCAGATCACCATTGCGTCTCCCAAATTCTCTTCGAACGGCACAGTGCCGATGATTCGTCCACCGGGGTGCAATACTCGTTCGATTTCGGCTAGCGCCAGACGCATGTCGTCTGGGGAGAGATGTTCCAAGACTTCGGAGACTACGACCGCATCGAACGTATCGTTGGCAAATGGCATTTCTTGTAGCCGCCCGACTACTAAGCGGGAGACGGCGTCCGCCGCGTGGCTACGCAGGCTCGCCCAATTGGGATCCAGCGAATGCACGCTTGCCCCGCGGGCATGAGCATGAGCCTCAAAGATGCCTCCCCCGATCCCAACGTTCAGCACACGCTGCCCCGGTTGGACGAGACGGGCCAGGTAGTAAAGGCGAAATCCTGACCCACGGAAAATCTCCGGAGACTCAGTTTGAAAGTAGGCCCAGATCTTCTCTTGATTCATATTTCCACTGCCCCTCAGGGGGGATTATGCTGGGCGGCCACGCCGGGTGGAGAAAAAAATGGCTCCAGCTGCGAGACAACACAGCGCGAATTGAGAGGTAAGCACGGCCCAGACTGTACCCACAGCTCCTAGCACGGGGATCAGGAAGGCATTGAGCCCAATGTTAAATACTAGTGCCACAAACTCCAGAGAGACGCGCACGCGCTGAGCACCGCTGCACGTTAGGATACATAGCAAGAGAGTGGAAATACCGACCAACAGAGGCAGTGCCGCCAGCATCCTCACCAGAGGCACCGAAGCAGCGAAGCCTTCGCCAAATACGATAGGCAGCACCCCCGCAAATGCATAAGCTACTGCACCAACCGGGATGCCATATAGCAAGATCGGCG
>CAZSPX010000511.1:0-1787 GCA_964608885.1 uncultured Anaerolineaceae bacterium
CTCCGGCCTTTTCGGCGGGAGGTGTGCCCCGGCGTGCCGGACAATGAAATCGGTCAGTTGATCCGGTTCCCAGCCGTTCCAGGTTTTTGCATCCCCGCTTTGGATATGGTTGAGGCGGGTGCGGTGCGGCCTTTTTTTCTCATCCAACAACAGTTCGATCGTGAAATTTTCATAGTGCTGGCGGATGACCTGTTTGGCCGCCTCTTTGGGTCGGGACCGGAGGCCTGATCCCTTTGCCGCCAGTTTCCGCGCCTGATTGATCCATCCCTGCCTGGCGACCTGCCTTGCGGAGAGCCCGCCCACTTTTGCGGCAACCTCATCGGGAGTGAGAGACGCCAGTTGGTCGACTGTGCATATCCCAGCCTGATGAAGCCGTTGGGCAAGTTTGGGGCCGATCCCGTGGATGACGCTCAGGTCATCCGCGGGCGGCGAGTCGGATGCAGGGAGGCCGGGCTGGTTTCTCGCCATGCGTGCCGCTTTCCTGGCAAAGACCAAATCGTTCTTCCGGGTGGAGGATGGAAGACATCCACCGGCTTCCGTGTGAAGGAGACCGGTGGATGTTGGGCGGGTCCGGAATGTCTACGGATCATAGAACTGGACGATGGGTCCTTCCCAATAACCGGCAAGCGGCTGGCGGTTGTCGTTGATGTCGGTGTAGGTCAGCGTCATGACCAGTTTGTAAGCCCCTGCTTTGACGGCGTTGGCTTCGATGTCGGGATGCAGGTGGTAATGGACGGGGGATGGCCCGGGGGTCAGCGGGATGTCGTGCTCGAAGGGGTAGCCTGGATCCTTCGGAGGCGCCTTCTTGTCGTAGAGCTCCACTTCATCCCCCGGTCCCATGGATTCCAGGTAGATATGCAGGTGCCAGGTGCCGCCGATCATGCCCGTGAGCGGGCCTGTCGTATCCCATTCAACCTTGACAGACCATTCGCTGTCGGTGCGGATGATCGTCGTCGGGGCGACGCCGTTGTCGACGATCGACTCTGGCGTGAGATCGGACATGGTCACGTCAAAACCGCCGACAAGGTATTGAGGAATTTCGAATGGCATTGTATTCTCCTTTCTATGGATGGCTTGATCGAGTCTTTTCTTTGAGGGGGTCAGTTTCCAGTTGGGGCCCATTCTGGTTCGAAAAGCATCTGTAGCATACCCTCCCTTACTTAATGGGCGGTGTTGTGACGATTAATTCACGGATGACGGTCCGTTAAGCAGAATGGGATCCTTGCAGAAATCCCCCCGATGGCAGGCTTGTCAGACCTGTTCGCGATGCCGGACGCGTTGGTACAGCCTTGTCGTTTCAGGCGCGGGGTCCACGTCGAGTTCGACGCGCAGGGCCTCGACACAGATCTGGTATTGGCGCAGGGCGAGCGCGGTCTGGCCGAGGCGGCTGAAACACTGCATGAGCCGGTAATGGATATCCTCCCGGCAGGGGTCCCGCGACAGGATCACCTGGCAAAGGGACATGCAGGCGGCGTAGCGTTCCTGCCTGAAATGGATCTGCCCGAGCCGGTCCAGCGTATCCAGATAGGCCACGCGCAGGCGCTCCCGGTCGAGCACGGTCCAATTTTCATAGGGCGTGTCGGATAGAAGATCTCCCCGGTACAGGTTCACGGCGATCTCGTACTCGGTCACGGCGGCGGCGATCTGGTTGCGTGACTCCAATCGTTGCCCTTCCCTGATGCAATGCTCGAACTCCTTCACGTCAAGCCAGATGTCCAGGTCCATGGCCAGGCCATACGCCCCGTCCCCAAAGTGGATGACGGGCAGGTCGGTGGCGGAGTGCAGGG
>CAZSPX010000512.1:0-1786 GCA_964608885.1 uncultured Anaerolineaceae bacterium
TGCGCCGCGGAACTTCCACTTGGCGAGGATGAATCCGTTCAATGACCCCAGCGCGGAGGAAATGAGCGCGGCCGGGATGACCATCGCAAAGCTGTTCCACAGTGAGGGCGAAAGCTTGGAGAAGGCCTCGATGAAGTTGTCGAAGTGGATGCCGTTGGGCAGGTTCCACATCGTCTTGAGGTCCACCTCGGCAAAGCTCTTGAAGCCCGTCACCAGCATTACGTACATGGGCAGCAGGTAGAAGATCGCCATGGCGATCAGCGGGATGTAGAGCCAGCCGCGGCTGCGGTTCAACCGGGCGTTCATGCCTGCGTCTCCGTCTTAAGGGTGTAACGGATGTACGGGATGATGAGGACTGCCACACTGAGGAGCAGGAGGATACCGATGGCTGCGCCGCGCCCGTAGAACAGCCCGTCGAAGGTGGTCTGCCACATGTAGATGGCAGGTACGTCCAGAGGAAGCTGCTTGCCCGCCACGGCGATGATCAGATCGAAGACCTTAAGTGACATGTGGCCGAGGATGATGAGGGCGCTCAGCGTCACCGGGGACAGCAGGGGCAGCATGATGTAACGGTAGATCTGGACTTCGTTGGCGCCGTCGATCTGGGCCGCCTCTCGCAGTTCGATCGGGATGGAGCGCAGGCCAGCCAGGTAGAGCGCCATGGTATAGCCCGACATCTGCCAGATGGCAGCCAGGGCAATCGCAGCGATGCCCCAGACGGGGGTGGTATGCCAGGCATTTTGGAGAAAATCAAGATGAAGATAGGAAAAGAGCAGGTTGAAACCGCTGGTGCGTGAACCGGTGGCAGGGTTCATCAGCCAGCGCCAGACCACGCCGGTCACGATGTAGGAGATGGCCATGGGGAAGAGGAAGAGGCTGCGGAAGAAGCCCTCGCCCTTGAGACCCTGGTCGAGCATGACCGCCAGCAGGAAGCCCAGCAGGATCGAACCGATGACAAAGACCCCCGTAAAGATCAAGGTGTTGCGCACGTCCACGGCAAAGCGCGGATCGGAGAAAAGATTGATGTAGTTGGTCAGGCCGTTCCAGGTGAAATCAGGGTTCAGGCCCTTCCACTTGCTCATGGAGACGCGCACCGACCAGGCGATGAATCCATATATGAAGATCAATACCGCTAGGATGGAGGGAGATATGAGCAGGATGGAGAGGTAGCGGTCTTTATCCCTGAGCACGGCGGCTCACTCCTCGCAACGACACCTGAAATCGGATGGAGTGGCGCTGAAAGCGCCACTCCATCCATTCTACCTTAGTTTACTTGCAGGGACCGGAGCTCTTGCAGGCCGCAGCCAGCGCAGCCTGGAAGGTCTCGACGTTGTTGTCGGCAATGAACAAGCCCAGAGCCGTATCGATCTCAGACTTCCAGGAGTCGTTGGCTACCACGCCGTGGGTCAGCGAGCCAACCACGGTGTTGGATGACCAGTCGTCCATGGCGGACTGCAGGTACTCGCCGAACAGCGACTTGTCGCAGTCGGTGCGGGCGCAGATGGAGCCCTTGACGGGGTTGAAGGCTTCCTGGCCAGCCTTGGAGCCGGCGATCTTCAGCCAGTCCATGGCGCCCTCAGGGTGAGGAGCGCCAACAGCCAGAACGAAGGAGTCGGACAGGAACTGGAAGACGCCCACGGAACCCGGGACAGGAGCCCAGCCGTAATCGGTCATCGGGGCCTTGCCGAGTTCGCGGAAGTAGCCTTCGGCCCAGTCGCCCATCACGTTGAAAGCGGCGTCGCCGTTGACCACGAGCTGCGCGGCATCCTGCCAGGACAGCGAAGCG
>CAZSPX010000513.1:0-1777 GCA_964608885.1 uncultured Anaerolineaceae bacterium
GGGGAACTAACAAAGCTATTGAGGGGCGTTGATTCTGGATGCAAATCGTAGGGGCAGTGCGATGCACCGCCCAAGGGCGCAGCACCGCTGCGCCCCTACGACACGGGAGGCCGAAGGTTTTATTAGGCGCTATTAGAGTAGAATGGGTGCGATGTCCCCGATGCGATCGAGATGGAGGCTGCTCATCCTGCTGGTGCTGCTGGCAGCGACGGCCTGTGACCTGCCCGCCGCGCCTGCCGCAGCAGGAGGGGCAGGCACCCCGACACCCACGCCCTTCCAGCCGGGGCAGGAGGGCTCCGAGCCGTCCTTCTCGCAGCCGGACCCCGGCCAGCCCGCGGCGACCTTCACGCCCTATCCCACGCGACTGGCGCGGGCCAGCGACCTGCTCCCCGCGCAGGTCGTCAGTGGAGCGGAGACAGCCCCGGCCCCGGCGAACCCCCTGACGGGGCTGCCCTTCCCGGACCCGGCGCTGGCGCAGCGCCGGCCCATCGCCATCAAGATCGCCAACTCGCCCGATTACATCCGGCCCCAATCCGGGCTTTCGCTGGCAGATGTGGCCTACGAATACTACATCGAATGGGGGGATACGCGCTTCATCGCGGTCTTCTATTCCAATGACGCCGAGATGGTCGGCCCGGTGCGGTCCGGGCGCTTCTTCGATGAGCACATCCTGCGCATGTACCATGCCTTCCTGGTCTATAAATATTCGGACCCGCGCGAGAAGGTGTATTTCTACGGCAGCGATTTCGCCCCGTTCCTGACAGTCCCCGGTTTCACCTCCTGCCCGCCGTTCTTCGTGGGGAAGTATGCCCGCGACAATTACAACAACGTCTTCTTCAACACCACGAAGTTCGCGGCCTGCCTGGCCGCCCGCACGGATGTGGACAATGCCCGGCAGAACCTGCGCAGCGGGTTCTTCAGCGACGAGCCGCAGCCCGCGCTGCTCAGCGGGCAGCGCATCTACACCGATTACTCCGCCTACAGCTACAACTACTGGGAATATGACGCGGCCACGCACCGCTACTTCCGCTTCCAGGAGGCCAATGACCTGGTCAAGCAGAAGCCGCGCTCGTATGCCCCGCTGAACGACGCGCTGACGGGGCTGCCCATCACCGCGGAGAACGTGGTGGTGATCTACGCCCCGCACACCTTTGCCAACCAGTTCGAGGAGGAGGACGAGGTCTACCGCATCGACCCGGTCAGCTCGGGGCAGGCCTTCGTCTTCCGCGACGGGCTGGCCTATCCCGCCCAGTGGTACCGCATCGACATTGACCAACCGCTGCTGCTCACGGACGAGGCGGGAGTCCCGATCTACCTGCGGCCCGGGAAGACTTTTTACCAGGTGATCGGGGAAAGCTCGACCCAGACCCTGGATGGAACCGACTGGCACTTTACCTTCCGGACCCCATAAGAGGCAGATATGAGCGATGAGAGGCGCATTGAAAAGGATTCGCTGGGGGAGGTGCAGGTTCCTGCGGAGGCGTATTACGGCGCGCAGACCCAGAGGGCCGTGGAGAACTTCCCCATCTCAGGGCTGCGGCCGTGGCGCGCCTTCATCTGGTCGATGGCGGCCATCAAGGGATCGGCGGCCGCGGTCAACCGGGACCTGGGACTGCTGCCGGAGGAGATCGCCGGGGCCATCCGCCAGGCCGCGGGGGAGGCGATGGAGGGCCGCTGGGACGACCAGTTCGTGGTGGACCCATTCCAGGCAGGGGCAGGCACCAGCCACAACATGAACGTCAACGAGGTGCTCGCCAACCGCGCCACGGAGATCCTG
>CAZSPX010000514.1:0-1773 GCA_964608885.1 uncultured Anaerolineaceae bacterium
CCAGCAGCCGGTAATTCTCAGAGCCAAAGGTGCCATTGACCTTGTTGTAGGAGCACATCACGGTCCAGGGCCGGGCTTCCTTCACGGCTGCCTCGAACGCCGGCAGGTAGATCTCGCGCAGGGTGCGATCATCCAGCTTGGCATTGATGCCGAGCCGGTGGGTCTCCTGGTTGTTGGCCGCGTAATGTTTCAGGGAGGTGCCCACGCCCCGGCTCTGCACGCCGTTGATAAAGCTGACGGCCATGCGGCCGGCGAGAAAGGGATCCTCCGAGTAGTATTCAAAATTTCGCCCGCCCAGCGGAGTGCGCTTCATGTTGGCGCCCGGGCCGAGGATGACATCCACCTTCTGGGCGATGCACTCCTCCGCGATGGCCTGCCCCAGGGCGTGGATCAGGTCCATATTCCAGGTGGAGGCCATGCAGGAGGCAGTGGGGAAGCAGGTGGAGGGAATGGCGGTTGCGATCAGGCTGGCGGCGTCGGCCGGGTGCCGCACGCCGTGAGGCCCATCCGAAACCGTCAGCTCCGGAACGCCCAGGTGTGGAAGCGGGGTCGTTGTCCAGGCGGAGGCCCCGGTGCAAAGGGCGGCTTTCTCTTCCAGCGTCATTCTCTTGATGATCTCGTGGATCTCGTTCATGGCCAGTTCCTTTCAGGTGGTCCCGCCAGGCGGGTGTTGATGCAGGTGTGACGATTCGGCAGACCGGTGCTATGCGCCCGGCAAGCCATGAGGGTACGAATCAAAGACCGAGCGCAGGCGGAGGGCCAAGCGCGCCTGGTCTGTCGTCCAACCGGCGGGCAGTGGACAGGTAATGCGGACGATCCGTCCTGGGGGCAGGTTGAAGTAGTTGTCGCTGAAGACAACCTCCGCGCCTTCCAGGGAGGCTTCCACCATGAGCGCCAGGGCGGCAGAGGACAGATCCACGACCAGGCAGCCGTCTTCCTCATGCAGCTCCGCATTCAAGGAGGGATCTTCCAGGAGCAGGTGCTTGACGGGGGCAAAGAACGCTGTTTGCCGGGAGAGGACCTCCTCTCCCTGCCACAGCTCGGCAATGAAGACCAGCTCCCTGAAAGCCTCATCCGACAGATGCTCCGAAAAGTCCATGCGGAAGATCTCCGCCGCGGACTGCGCGGCCGCGCGAGCAGGAACCTTATCGGAGGCCAGGCTTTCCCCGGCCAGCGTCTCGAGCGACCATTTCAGGGTCCCCTCCCAGGGCTCGAGCCGGTCGTTGGTGACATACACGGTCTGCACGGGAGGCCGGTCTTCGATGGAAAGCATCAGCGGGTCATAGAAGCGCCGCGCCGCGTAATGCAGGGCCTTCCAGCGCCCGAAGTAATCCAGGCTCGACCAGGAGGCCACCGGCCAGCAATCGTTGAGCTGCCAGTACAGCGTTCCGGCCACGCGGTCCGGATGGCGCCGCCAGTGTTCCACGCCGTACCGGATGCCCTCCGCCTGGAGAACCATGCTCAGGTACACCAGCGAGGGAAAATCCCCGGGCAGGCGGAACGTATCCAGCATCTGGCCCACCATCAGCGAGTTGCCGCTGGCGTTCTTCTGGTGCTGCTCCATGAGGTAGGAGGTCATGTTCCACTCGGACTCGGGGGCGTAGGTGCGAATGGTGGCGAGCGGCGGCAGAGCCTGGAAGCCGAATTCGCTCATGAAGCGCGGGTACTGGTCGCGGTAGAAACTGAATGGTTTCCGGCCATGCCAGACGTCCCAGTAATGGGCATCGCCCCGGGCCTGGCCATTGGGGTCATCGAACGGGGTGTCGGAGGAGG
>CAZSPX010000515.1:0-1759 GCA_964608885.1 uncultured Anaerolineaceae bacterium
TTCGATGACCGCTGGCGCGCAGCCCAAAAGCTGCCCCCAGCCTGAAACGCGCCCCAGCCTGAAAAGCACCCGCGGTATTTGACCCCAACCACCCCTTGTGCTAAACTAATCGTTCGTGGGCCAGAGCGTCTTCTGGCCCGCGTTTCGTGTCCTCCACGTCATGAACTGACATGGCGCGCTATGGCTGGCGGAACGGTGCGACACGGCCCTTATGATCTAAACAACAACAGCATTTGTAAGCATCTCTGGAGGGCAGCTTGCCGACTATCAATCAGCTCGTTCGCAAGGGCCGGAAGCCGATCGCGAAAAAGGAGAAGGCTCCCGCGCTGCAGTTTACGAACAATCTCATTCACGGCCGCATGCGCCGAATGAATAGGGGTAATCCGTTCAAGCGCGGTGTGTGCACCCAGGTGCGCACGATGACGCCCAAGAAACCGAATTCGGCTTTGCGCAAGATCGCCCGCGTGCGCCTGACCAATGGCATCGAAGTGACCGCTTATATTCCCGGCGAGGGCCACAGCCTGCAGGAGCACTCGGTGGTCGTGGTGCGCGGCGGCCGCGTGAAGGACCTGCCGGGCGTGCGCTATCATATTGTGCGCGGCGCGCTGGACACCACCGGCGTCGATGCGCGGCGTCGCGGCCGCTCGAAGTACGGCGCGAAGGTGCCGAAGGCTACCCCAGCGAAGGGCGCAAAGGGCGCTCCGGCGAAGAAGAAGTGAGGAAGACGGAGTAACCCATGTCTCGACGAAATCGCCCTGAACCACGCGAGATCCTGCCCGATCCGCGTTATCAAAGCGTCCTGGTGTCGCACCTGGTCAACGCCATCATGCTGAGCGGCAAGAAGTCGACCGCGGAAGGCATCGTGTACGGCGCGATCTCCGCGCTGGAAGCTCGGACCAAAAAGCCGGGCCTTGAGGCGCTCGAGCAAGCCATCCGCAACGCCACTCCGATGATCGAGGTGCGGCCCCGCCGCGTTGGCGGCGCCACCTACCAGGTTCCCATGGAGATCCGTGAGGACCGCCGCCTGGCCCTGGCCCTGCGCTGGTTAATCCAGAGCTCGCGCAAGCGGGCTGGCAAGAGCATGATCGACAAGTTGTCCAGCGAGTTGTTCGACGCCCATAACAACCAGGGCAACACGGTCAAGAAGCGCGAAGACACGCACAAGATGGCGGAAGCCAACCGCGCGTTCGCGCACTACCGCTGGTAGTTTCTGCCGCGAATGTCGCTAATTTCCACGAATTGTACGAATTCACTCTGGCGCAATTCGTGTAGATTTGTAAAATTCGTGTAATTCGTAGCAGACCGTCGCTGTGAGACCCGGCATCCTTATGGAGCGCCGTGTCTCTGTCACTTGAGAATGTGAGTGGATTGACCTTATGGTAACCGTGCCCTCTGTGGCAGCAAGCCAAACCGAAGAAGAACGCCTGCGGCGATTGCGCAATATCGGCATCATCGCCCATATTGACGCGGGCAAAACTACGACGACCGAGCGCATCCTGTATTACACCGGCAAAACCTATCGGATGGGCAACGTCGATGAGGGCACCACCGTGACCGACTGGATGGTCCAGGAGCGGGAACGGGGCATCACCATTCAATCCGCGGCCATCACCAGCCAGTGGAAGGGGCACCAGGTCAACATTATCGACACGCCCGGCCACATCGACTTCACGGCCGAGGTGCAGCGCTCTTTGCGCGTGCTCGATGGCGGCATCGTCGTCTTCGATGCGGTCGCGGGCGTGGAGCCGCAGTCCGAGAC
>CAZSPX010000516.1:0-1757 GCA_964608885.1 uncultured Anaerolineaceae bacterium
GCCGTCCGGCATATCGGCGAGTGCGGCTTGTGCTGCCTGATGATCGGCCAGTGTCGCGGCCAATTCGGCGCGTGCCTCATCTAAGCGGACGACAATGTGCTCGCGCTTGGCGGAGAGTCGCTCGATCTGCACTGTGGCATCGTCTCGGGTGCGGATGGCGGTGGTGATGTCACGCTCTGCTTGAGCGATGGCGGATCGTGCTGTGATTATTGCCCCCTCCGACTGCGCAGCGGCCTGCGCGGTTAATGTGCTGGCTGCAGCGGCCTCGCTGACGGCGGCGCGTGCATCCGACAGTTGCGCTTCGATCGCTTCCATCCTGTTGACGCGGATGAGGCGTTGGGCGGTGGCGGCGCCCGCCGCTTCCTCGCCGCCGCGTGCGGTGAAGCCATCCCAACGACGCAGCGCGCCCGCCTTGGTGACAAGCCGCTGACCCACGGCAAGCGCGCTTCCCTCATCCGTCTCCACTACTGCTATCTGTGCCAAGCGGCGGGCGAGCGCGGCGGGTGCGCTCACATGATCGGAGAGCCGCTGCGCCCCTTGTGGCAGCTCCGGGTCTTGCGGCAGCGCTTCTGCCCCGGCCCAGTGGCGCGCGGCAGCATGGTCCAGCCCCACCTCCAGCTCATCGCCCAAAGCGGCAGCGAGAGCATGCTCATAGCCCGGCACAGCTTTCACCTTGTCGAGCAGCCGGTCCTTCGCCGCGGTGCCGGAGCCGAGCGCGCGTGTTAGCGCCTGAGCCTCGCTCTCCAGCGCGGCCAGCGCCGCCTTGGCGGATGACAATGCGGATTCCGCTTGCGTTCGCGCTTGTGCGGTGGTTGTGCGCTCGGTTTCGGCGGCGGCCAAAGCGGCCTCCGCCTCTTCGCGCCGCGTCTGTGCACCGGCCAGCTCATACCCCGATTCGTCGCGCCGTGCCTCCAAAGGTTCCACTTGCGGCAACGCGGCGAGTTCTGTCTCCAACCGCTGTGTATCGCGCTGGGCTCGTTCCAGCCTGCCTTGCGCTGCTGCCAACTCAGCCTGCGCGACCTTCAGTTCCGCCTGTTCGCCTGCCTGTGTCGCTATCGCTTTGGCTAGGTCCAGCTCGGCGTCGCGCGCCTGTTCCTGTGCCGCCGCAATGCGCACTGTATAACCAGGCGCGAGCTTGTCCGCCTCCATGATGCGGCTTTTCAATGTCGCCACTTCTTCGCCTAGCCGCGCGACCGCCTCGGCGGCATCATGCGCCAGCGCATCCTCGCGCGCGCGGTCTTCGGTGAGTCGGCGGGCCTGCGCATCGAGATCGGCAAGACGACGCGAGGCTTCATCATGCCGGGCTTTCAGGGCCGCGAGGCGATGGCCCGCATCATTTGCTGCATCGCGCGCGGATTGTGACGCGCTACGCGCTTTTGCGAGTGCGTCTGTCGCGGCATTGGCATGGACCGCGGCCGCGGATTGCGCGACTTGCGTGGTGCGCACCGCCTCCTCGCACACGGTTGCCTCCTGCTGCGCTGCAATCGCCGTCGCATCCGCCTCTTTCCAGCGCGCATAGAGCGCCCGTGCCTCGGCAAGCCTGATCTGCGCGGTAAGGCGGGTATAGCGCTCCGCCGCTTTGGCTTGGCGACGTAGCGCCTGAGCGCGGAGGTCCATATCGGCAAGAATCTCGTCGAGCCTCGCAAGGTTCGCTTCCGCCGCGCGCAGCTTCTGCTCGGCATCCTTGCGGCGCACATGGAGGCCCGCGATGCCTGCCGCCTCCTCCAGCATCATGCGCCGTTCTTGCGGGCGGGCGG
>CAZSPX010000517.1:0-1756 GCA_964608885.1 uncultured Anaerolineaceae bacterium
AGCAGGGGACTCATAAGCCCTTGGTCGTGGGTCCAAATCCCACCCTCGCCACCTGAAACCCGCTGACCGCGGGTTTTTTATTTGAAGAAAGGATCAAGATGAACGAAGAGAACGGCGTGAAGGACGGCCAGGTGGTTTCGATGGAATACACCCTGTGGGTGGATGGGGAGGTCATGGACAGCTCGGACGGGCAGGAGCCATTGGAGTTCCTGGCAGGCTACGGGAACGTCATCTCCGGGCTGGAGGTCCAGATGCAGGGCATGCAGGTGGGCGACAGCAAGGAGGTCTCGGTGACGCCCGGCGAGGGCTACGGCGAGTACGATGCCGAGGATTTCCTGGATGTGCCGCGCAAGGAATTTCCCTCCGACCTGAAGGTGGAGGAGGGCATGGAATTGAGCGTGCGCGACGACGAGGGCCAGTCTCGCTATGCCCGCATCGAGCAGGTGGGCGAGGAGTCGGTCCGCCTGAACTTCAACCATCCGCTGGCCGGGAAGACCCTCAAGTTCAATGTGAAGGTGGTGGGTCTGCGCGAGCCGACCAGCGAAGAGCTGGAGCACGGGCACGTGCACCAGCACGGGCATCATCACTAGGATGTCATTGCGACGGGGTGAACAGGCGCTGAAAGCGCCGGTGATCTCGGAAGCAATCTCTTTATCATAAAAGACCTCCCGCCGGCCCGGCGGGAGGTCTTTTCGTCTGGAGGAGGGGGTTGCTTCGGCCTCGCTCTGCTCGGCCTTGCAACGACATAATCAGTCCGCTGCGGCCGCGGCCTCGACAGGGGCCGGGGCGAAGCGCTCCTGGTCCTTGAGGCGTGTGTGCAGCAGATAGAAGCTGAACGCCGAGATAAGGGTCAGCATGCCGCCCAGATACCAGAGCAGGTTGGGGTTCAGGTTGTCCAGGATGTAACCGGCGGCCGCGGGGCCGATGGTGGCTGGCAGCGCCCAGGAGAAGCCGTACATGGCCATGTACCGGCCGCGCATCTCCACCGGGGCGAAGTTTGCAGCCAGCGCCGAGGAGACCGGCATGATGATCATCTCGCCGATGGTGATGACCACGATGGCTGTCACGAACAGCCAGTAGGCGGTCACGAAGCCGAACATGCTGAATCCCAGCGCGTAGAACAGCACGCCCACCGCCATTGCAAGGAAGGGCGGGCGGGTCTTGACGCGCCGCGTCACCCAGAACTGGAGCAGCACCACCGTGATGGCGCTGGAGGTCATCAGGAATCCGTACCCCTGGGGATCGATGCCGTGGTTGTCGCGCAGGTAGACCGACAGCGAGTTGTACATCTGCTGGTAGACCAGGCCCATCAGGATCGAGGCCGCCAGGAAGCCCACGTAGGGGCGGTCGCGCAGCACGCGGCCGTACCCGATGAAGGTTTGCAGGACGCTCTCGTGCTTCTCCTCCTCGTGCGGCTGGAGCTGCGGTTTGGTCTCGGGCATGTAGAGGTAGAAGAGCACCGCCACAATGGAGCTGATGACCGCGTCGATCACGAACAGGGCGAAGAACGAGCGGTTGGCCACGAAGCCGCCGATCGTGGGGCCGATGATCCACGCCAGGTTCCCCACCACGCGCAGGACCCCGAAGCCTTCCTGCCGCTTGTTCTCGGGGAGGATGTCCGCGATCATCGCACCGTGGGCCGGGCCGGCAATATCGCTCAGCAAGCCGATGAACACCGCCAGCGGGTAAAGCATGACGAGTTGGTTCACCATGCCGAGCGCCAGCGTGCTGATCGCGCTGAAGACCAGGCCGAACA
>CAZSPX010000518.1:0-1745 GCA_964608885.1 uncultured Anaerolineaceae bacterium
CCGCTGACCGCCGCCTTTGGCGCCTACAGCCGGCCCTCCTGGTCGCCCGATGGCACCCGCCTTGGCATGCGCATGGACCAGCCCACCTCCGGCATCGCCGTGATGGAGGTCCGCGCGGAGAACGGCAAACTGGCGGGTTCGCAGCCGGTTCCCATCGTCAGCGAGTTCTCCGATGGCCCCGCCTGGTCGCCTGACGGGCGCTCGCTCGTCTATACCACCGCGCCCGGCAGCGGCGGCTGGATCACCAGTATCACCGACATCTCGAGCAGCGACACACACCCGTTGAGCGGCATCCCCGAGAACGCCACCGACCCCGTCCTCTCCCCGGACGGCTCGCGGGTGGCTTTTGCCTGGTACACCGATCAGCACCAGACACGCGATATCTACGCGATCGGCCTCGATGGGACCGGCATGGTGAACCTCACCAATACCCCGGATATCAACGAGATGGGCCCGGCCTGGTCGCCGGATGGCAACCGGATCGCCTTCTCCGGCGGGATCTACCACGCGGACGGCTCCAACGTCCCCTCCGATCTGTATGTGATGAACGCCGACGGATCGAACCGCGTGCAGCTCACATTCCACCCTGATGCGGATTTCGACCCGGCCTGGTCACCGGATGGCACCAAGCTGGCCTTTGTCAGCGACCGCAACGCCAATAATGACAGCAATTACGAGGTGTACCAGATCAATGCCGACGGCACCGGCGAGATGCGCCTGACCAACAACCACTCCACCGACCGCTGGCCCTCGTGGCGCGCCTCCAAACCCGATGACCCCGCCCCCGCCTCCTGCCAGGCTGCCCTCACCCTGCTCGGGGATGTGACCATCCCGCCGGGGACGCGCTTTGCCGAGCCGCAGCCCTTCACCAAGGTCTGGCGCGTGCGCAACGCCGGGACCTGCACCTGGACCCCCGGCCACTACGTCCTGCAATCGGTCAATGGCTGGGCCAGCGGGGAAAGCACCTCCCTGCCCGGCGCCATCCAGCCCGGCGCGGTGGTGGACCTCGCGGTCCCGCTCAACCCGCCCAAGGGACCCGGCTCCTACACCAGCGAATGGCAGCTCTTGGATGCCAGCGGGCATCCCGTTCCCAACGCGGACGGCAATGTGGAGAGCCTGTCCGCCCAGATCGAAGTCCTTGGCCCCGGCGCGGCCGGCCTGCCCCAACCCTTCTACTTCATCCAGGGCCGCACCGAGACCCCGCAGGTCTGGCGGATCGAGACGGACGGCCGCACCCTCACCCAGGTCACCCGCGAGCCCGTGAAGGTGGATTCCTTCGCCCTCTCCACCGACGGGCGCATTGCCTTCGTCAGCGGCGGGCAGCTCATCCTCTCCGACACCTCCGGCGGGAACCGCCAGGTGCTGGCAAGCGGCCTGGAGCGCTTCAAGGGGATCGCCTGGTCGCCCGATAACTCCCGCATTGCCTATGCCAGAGACGGCATCCACATCTACAACCTGCAGACCGGCGCGGACGCGCTGGTGCTCGAAAACTTCGACAGCGGGATGCCGGGCCTGCTGCTCTATGAGCCGGTCGCCTGGTCGCCGGATGGCAGCAAGCTGACGGCGCATGTCTATCAATGGGAGGGCGCGGTGAACAATATGATCACCGCCGAGGGCAGCGTGCTGGCCGAGTTCCCCTTCACCACCACGGCCTGGAGCCGCGACAGCCAGTCCGTCTACTACTCCTCGGTCTTCACCGAGGGCATGATGTCCATGCAGGGCGGCCTGTGGATGCTCCCCTCGGA
>CAZSPX010000519.1:0-1740 GCA_964608885.1 uncultured Anaerolineaceae bacterium
ATCTACCGCGCTGGCTGTGGCGCTTACGGCGCGCGTGTTCAACTATGTGACCAGCATTCTGCTTGGAGGATATGCGCTCTCGCGGGAAGGCGAGACGATCGCGGGCGTTTACCGGCAACTCATGAAACTGCGATCGAGAAACGAATCTGATGATCCCGCTGTATGACACAGCGCGCACGCGAACGTTTCCGCTGGCGACCTGGCTCCTGGTGGGAGCCAATGCGGCGGCGTTCGCCTATGAGCTTTCGCTGGGTCCGGCGCGCCTGGAAGGATTCATCCGGCACTGGGGGCTGGTGCCCGTTCAATTGCTGGGGCAGCCGCAAGCGGAATGGGTGACAGTGCTGACATCCATGTTCCTGCACGGCGGCTGGTGGCACGTCATCAGCAACATGTGGATCCTGCTGATCTTTGGCGACAATGTCGAGGAGCGCATGGGTGGGGGCCGGTATCTGGTCTTCTACCTGCTCAGCGGCGTGGCTGCCGGGTTGCTGCAGTCATTCGTGTTGCGATCGAGCAGCGAACCGATGATCGGCGCCAGTGGGGCCATTGCTGGGATTCTGGGAGCCTACCTGTTGCTCTTTCCGCACGCGCGCGTGGCAAGTTTGGTGCCCATTCTGTTCATCTTCACCGTGATCCAGGTTCCGGCAACTCTGTTCCTGCTCTTCTGGTTTGTTTCGCAGCTGTTCTCAGGGTGGCTCACTCTCGGCGGCGCAGGCGGAAGCGGTGTTGCCTGGTGGGCGCACATCGGCGGATTTGTTTTCGGCTTGCTGACCGTCTTCCTGTTTGCGCGGCGACGCATATATCACTATGAAGCGTAGGTGGCGGATCCCATGAGCATCAACTACCTGGTAACCGGCGGGGCGGGCTTCATCGGCTGCAACTATGTCCATCGGCTGCTTAAGCGGGGCGAGCGCGTGACCATCTATGACAACCTCAGCCGCCGCGGGGCGCGTGCGAACCTGGATTGGCTGCGGGATGAGTTCGGTCCCAGTGCCTTTCGGCATGTCGAGGGGGATGTGGCCGACGCCCAGCAGTTGGCTCCGGCTGCGGTGGATGCAGACGTCTTCGTGCACCTGGCGGGACAGGTCGCGGTCACAACCTCTGTAGCCCATCCGCGGGAGGATTTCCGGGCGAATGCGCTGGGTACATTCAATGCGCTGGAAGCGGCCCGGCTCTCCGAGCGATCCCCAGTCTTCATCTATGCGTCCACCAACAAGGTCTACGGGGGTATGGAGGACGTGCCGATCATCGAGCGGCCCACCCGCTGGCAGTACGCGGAACTTGAGCACGGCTGCAGCGAATCACAGCCGCTGGATTTCCACAGTCCCTATGGTTGCAGCAAGGGCGCGGGAGATCAGTATGTCCGCGACTACGCCCGAATATACGGCCTGCGGACGGTGGTGCTCCGCCAGTCATGCATCTACGGACCGCGTCAGTTTGGTGTGGAAGACCAGGGCTGGCTGGCCTGGATGATCATCGCTGCGGTCACGGGGCAGCCAATCACGATCTACGGCGACGGCAAGCAAGTGCGAGACGTGCTGCATGTGGAGGATCTGCTGAACGCCTACGATGCAGCCGTCAGCCGCATCGACGCGGCAGCAGGGCAGGTCTACAACATCGGCGGGGGAGCGGCAAACGTACTTGCCGTCTGGACTGAGTTCGGGCCGCTGTTGGAGCGGCTGCTGGGGCGGAAGATCCCGGTGGCGCAATCTGACTGGCGCCCCGGTGACCAGCGCGTGT
>CAZSPX010000520.1:0-1735 GCA_964608885.1 uncultured Anaerolineaceae bacterium
ATTCCATTCTTAACACTTGTATTAGGAACATTTTTTTCCCCCCATACCATCAGCACAAAAGCATAGATCATAAATGCCACCAATACATTCATGATGATCCCCCCAAGCATCACGATCAGCCTTTGCCAGGCAGGCTTGCTCCGGAACTCCCACTCCTTGGGAGGCTGCTTCATTTGCTCCTTATCCATACTTTCATCTATCATGCCGGATATTTTTACATATCCCCCCAATGGCAGCCAGCCTATGCCATATACCGTATCGCCTACTTTCTTTTTTACCAAAGCAAACCAGGGGTCAAAGAACAGGAAGAACTTTTCCACCCGGCAGCCAAACCAACGGGCGGTGATATAATGACCAAACTCATGTAACACCACCAGTATGGAAAGGGCCAGCAATAGCTGCCCCACCTGCACACTCACCGATGCCCAATTGATAGCTAAAAGGATCATATTTTGTTTCTAAAAGGCTGTTTTAAAATAATCTGCAAATATCCGGTAAATTGAAGACTTTACAGGGCCGCTGATAAAATATTTGGTTTTTGTAAAGGAATCCGGGCACTGCATTACAATTTGATCATATCGGCGGCAAATGTGCGGGCCTCGCCATCACTTTCATAATATTCTTCCAGTGTGGGCCTCTCTATGTAAGATATCTTCTGCATCGTCTTTTCGATCACATCTGTCATATCAAGGAAATTGATCCTGTTGCGCAGGAAGGCATATACGGCTATTTCATTGGCGGCATTCATGATTGATGGAAGGTTGCCCCCTTTATTCAATGCTTCTATTGCCAAAGCCAGGTTCCTGAATGTTCTTATATCTGGTTCTTCAAATGTCAGCGTACTTACCTTTTTAAAATCATACCGGGGAAACTGGTTAGGTATTCTTTTCGGAAAAGCCAGTGCATACTGGATCGGCAATTTCATGTCCGGCAGCCCCATCTGGGCTTTAATGCTACCATCCTCAAATTGCACCATACTGTGAATGATACTTTGCGGGTGGACCAATACCTGAATTTGTTCCGGCTTTAAATTAAAAAGCCATTTTGCCTCGATCATCTCCAGTCCCTTATTCATCAAAGTGGCAGAATCAATGGTGATCTTCGCTCCCATGCTCCAGTTAGGATGCTGCAGCGCATGTTCCCTTTTCACATTTACCAGGTAGTTGGGTTTACGTCCAAGAAAGGGCCCTCCGGATGCTGTAAGGATCACTTTTTCGATCTTATTCCTTGTTTCACCCACCAGGCATTGAAAAATGGCGGAATGCTCCGAATCAACCGGTATGACCGGGACCCGGTTCTCTACCGCTTTACGCATGACAATATCCCCTGCTACCACCAATGTTTCCTTGTTTGCCAGCGCAACTGGCTTACCGATACCGATGGCTTTTAAAGTAGGGCGCAATCCGGCATAACCAACAATCCCTGCCAGCATCAAATCATAACAGTCTACAGCCGCAGTTTCTTCCAAAGCTTTTTCACCGGCAAAAACTTTTACATCGGTCGATGAAAGCTCTTTTTTTACTTTTTCATACTTTTTTTCGTCTCCTATAACAACAATATTAGGTTGAAACCTGAGGGCCTGCTCTATCAGCAACTCTTCATTGCTGTGTGCGGTAAGAATTTCTGCAGAAAACTTATCCGGATTGGCAGCAATTACTTCCAGCGCTTGTGTGCCGATGGAACCGGTAGAACCAAATAAGGCTATTCGTCTTTTGGGTTGTTCTGGAGTCATCGG
>CAZSPX010000521.1:0-1724 GCA_964608885.1 uncultured Anaerolineaceae bacterium
TGCTTGGGGTGGGGCTGTTTTCCTGATTTTGGTCTCGCTTGGGGTTTTCCTGGGCCTCAAACGGAGAGGGAAACTGTCCGAAGAACAAAAAACGTTACTGAACAGGGTAACACAGTACGATATAAAAACTCACCCTCTTGTGGCTCAGTATATCAAGGACGGTTTCGAGATAAAATGGACTAAGGATTGATCGATTCGAGCAGAGAAGCGGGGTATCTTAATACCCGTATCCAGGACTGCAATTGGATCTGCCCTCAGTGGTATTGAGCCGTTTATGCTTGGTTTCCGCGTCTGATCCGTTATCGGTCAACTCAACGCATCGAAAACCCCGCAGTCAGCATGTAGGCTCACACCAACTTTTAGGCGGAAACGAGTTCCCGCGAAATTTATCGGTTCAGGCAAGGCCCAACCCTCCTTCCTAAACGTGGCAACACTGTGTAAACACGCTGGATGAGCACATAGAGTTCCTGCTTGAATCAGCACAGGAAGTCCTGGGTAGCTCGGCTGTCGCCTCCCCATCATTGGTAATCCGTCATGGCGTGAACTAGATATAAGCCCGGGTCGCGTTCAACCGGCCTGGAAAATTTGGATGATTTTCTCCGCTGCCCTGTCCACATCCGCACCGATACCTTCCCCGTAATCAATGGAAGCAGGTTGGATTCCCAGCAGAAGCACCTCACACCCAAGTTCCAGGCGCAGATAATCCGCCAGCATGGAGAGCGGCAAGCTGTGCGTGGAGGCGCTCAACCCCGTGATCTCGTCCGTCTCCACCCAGCGGACCGCCCCAGGAGGCTCGCCCATCTCCGCCGCGTCGATCAAGAGAATGGAATCCGGCGCGAACCGGCGCAGCGCTGCGGTGGAATTCTCGGGCGCATGACCGGCAGCGAGAATGAGCAGGTTTTCGGATGCAAGAGGAGCCAGACGGCGCGCGAGGATCACCCCGGCCGCGTCGTCACGGCGCTGCTCGTTGCCCACGCCCACCAGGGCGCGGCGCTTACCCGGCTCCCGGACCCAGCGGGAGAGTCGCGCCTGCCAGGAATTGTTCGATATCGGCATCCTTCCCATAATACACGGTAAATTCCTTCGCCATGACGGCATGTTCCCAGTCCTCATTGGACATGCCCATGCATTTGAACTTGCAGTTGACCACGCATTGCCCGCAGTATATGCAGCGGTCGCGGTGATATTTCAACACGAAGCGCTTGGCGGCGCGGTCCAGCGTGACCAGCTCGATGGCTTTGGAAGGGCAGTCCTTGGTGCACAACCCGCAGCCGGTGCAGGCTGCAGGGTTGTAGAACAGCTCACCCCGGTAGCGCTCCGGCGGGGGGATTTTCACGAAAGGATAAAGCTGCGTAGAGGATTTCTTGAAGAGAGACTCCACGATATCCTTCAACATGGTGCCGAATTTCATAGCACATAGCCTTTCAGGAAAATGATCAGCAGGATCTGCGCCAGCACAAGGATGGCACCGAAGCGCCACCACATCCCCACGGTCTGGTCGATGCGCAGGCGGGTGAGCAGGCTCTGCAGCACGACCATCAATACCAGCACGCACAGGGTCTTGACCAGGAAGTCCAGCGGTCCGGAGAGCCCTCCCAGGTAGAAAGCCGAGATCAGGGTGATGCCCACGATCAATTCGACCGCTTTGCCGATCTTGAAGATGGCCAGCCCGCGCCCGCTGTATTCCGTAAGGGCGCCGGCCACGATCTCCGTCTCGGCTTCGG
>CAZSPX010000522.1:0-1720 GCA_964608885.1 uncultured Anaerolineaceae bacterium
ATATGGTGCTCATGTACTATTTTTCGGGTTCCAACCCCCACATCTACCGGTTGGGAGGATTTGAGGCGAAATTGAATTCTTTGGGCGAACGAGCTTCCAGCGGGTACACCTGCACTGCAAAGCACGCAGTGCGGTGCAAGTGTCAACCACTCCGGCAACCCGAGTCGCCGGAGCCAGCTTCTGGTGTTTGTCAGTCTGGCAATCTCTCACTCCTCCTCGAGCGTCGTGATGGCAAAGCGCGGCGGGTAGAAGAGGAACTGGCGGCCCCAGAAGTCCATCAGGTGCGGGGTGGTCATCCGGAACAGGTGGGGGTGGTAGGGGGTGTCGCGGCTCGTGAGCCAGGGCTCGGCAGGGTTGAGGAGGCTCCAGGTGTCGTCCGAGGAGGCGTAGCCCACCAGCAGCATGGTGTGCGGCATGCCGCCCATCAGGGCGAGGTGCCTGTCCGTCGGGTCGGAGAGGCGCTTCTGCCAGGCTCCGTGCAGCAGGATGATCTGCCCCTGCTCCAGCGCGGCGATCAGGTCGTCCACGCCCTGACGCCAGCGGGTCTCGACGCGGTAGGAGCGCCCCGTGCTCTGCCGGAGGCGCCCGGCGTGCAGGCGAAGGGTGCGGCGCGCCCCCGAGACCGGCATCATCCCGGGCAGCGGGCTGCGGGTGGAGAAGCGGTAGCGCCAGCCGGCCAGCCCCTGCGACTCAAGATCGCGGATGAAGTCCTCGATCCGCAGGTCCGCCTCGTAGCGGAGGGCGCCGCCCCGGCCCGCCCTGAGCCGGTCCTCCATGAGGTTCATCGCCATCACCGTGGAGGTGGTGACGCACTCGTTGGTCGTGGGGCCGAGTCCCTGGGACTGGAAGTAGTGCAGGAAGTGGTCGCCCGCCGTCACGCCCGCGGGGAAGGACGAGGCCGCCCATGTCTCCCCTTTGGCTGCCTTGGGGGGCTTCGGCTCGCCGTGATAGTTGTAAATGCGGTCCAGCAGCCGGTCGAGGGCGGCGGTCTGGCTGGCGGTGAGATTCGGAGGCGTGAGTCGCGGATCGGTTTGCATGGGAAAGGACCTTTAATCGGATGGCTATATTATATGAGAGTGGAGGAGGTTTTCAAGGAGGTCGGAGGTAATGGATGGATGGACCCCTCCCCGGCCCTCCCCTATTGCACCTTAACAAATAAATCTAGCAATAAAATAAGGGTATCCAGGAGGTTGAGATGCCCAAGCGCTATGAAATCGTGCTGAGCGAAGCAGAGAGGCAAAAATTGGAGAGCTGGCTCAAGAATCCACCGAATCCTTACCTGCGGGAACGAGCCCGCGCCATTTTGAGCGTGGCCGCAGGCGAGACGGTCCAGGCGACGGCCGCTAAGTTGCGAATTCGCATACACCGTAATGCGGTTTCGGAATGGGTCCAACGATTTTTGTTGGAGAGAGTGGAAGGCTTGAAGATCAGAGCCGGACGCGGGCGGAAAGCTGTTTTTTCCCCTGTTGGGAAAAGAAGCCGCCCAAGGTCAGCTTGAGTACTTATTACACCAATCTCCCCGGCAATATGGTATGTCGCGTACGCGCTGGCGACTCCAAGATGTTGGCAAAGCCTTGAAGTGGCTGGAAGGATGTAGTGAGCCAGGGGTTTATAAAATCCTAAAACGGTTGGGCTTTAGTCGCAAACGGGCCATGAATTTCATTCACAGTCCGGATCTGGATTATCGACGAAAGTGGAAAGCCATTGTGCAAGCTTTTAT
>CAZSPX010000523.1:0-1716 GCA_964608885.1 uncultured Anaerolineaceae bacterium
CCTCCGTAGGGTTGCTCGCCGGGCCGCCCTCACCGGCCTGGCCCTCTACCCCTCCGAGAATCTCTTTGAGAGCATGCAGTCGATGGCCGACCCGGCCGATTTCTCCGCCGCCCTGCGCACCCTCGCCATCACCCTCACCCGCATTGCCAATGATTTCCGCTTGCTTGCTTCCGGCCCGGCCACCGGGCTCGACGAATTACGCCTGCCCCCCGTCCAGCCCGGCTCCAGTATCATGCCCGGCAAGGTCAACCCCGTCCTGGCCGAGATGCTCAACATGGCCATGTTCCACGTCCAGGGCTGCGACCTGACCATCGCCCTTGCCGCCCAGGCCGGCCAGCTCGAGCTCAACGTCATGATGCCGGTCATTGCTCACAACCTGTTCGAAAGCATGCAGGTTATGATTGGTGCCCTGCGCGCCTTCACCGATTTCGCCGTCCGCGGCCTGCGCGTCAATCGTGACAAGGCCGCCGGCTGGCTCGAGCAGAACGCCATCCTGGTCACCGCCCTCAACCCGCTCATTGGCTATGCTGCCGGCGCCGCTCTGGTCAAGCAGGCCGTTGCCTCCGGCCAGACCATCCGCCAGCTCGCCCTTCAGCAAGCCGCCGCTGGCGCCTTGCGCCACATTCACCAAAACCGCCCCCTCACCCCCGCCGAAGTTGAGACCGCTCTCGGCGACCTACGCAGCCTGACCGAGGGCGGCATCGCTGGCGATTTGCCCGATTGTGGATAATTTATCTGTACTTTATGGTCGGATTTCCAATCTTGCTTTAATATTTGATCATCCACAATTGCCCGCTTTGGAGGTGTGCGATCGAACCTACCTACATCCTGGTCATTGAAGATGACGACATCGTTGCTCGGACGGTCGAGCGTAGCCTGCGTGGCAACGAGTTTCGGGTCGTAATTGCAAACAGCGGTATCGAAGGCCTCAAGGTCGCCCGCCGCCGTCGCCCCGACCTGGTCATCCTCGACGTGATTATGCCCGGCATGGACGGTTACGCCGTCTGCCGCGAGATGCGCGCCGACCCGCTCCTCATAAACATCCCGGTCCTCTTTCTCACCGCCAAGGTCAAGGACGAAGATCGCATTGCCGGCTTTGTCGCTGGCGGCGACGATTACCTCTCCAAGCCCTTCAACATCGACGAGTTGATCCTGCGCATCCGCGCCATCTTGCGCCGGGTGCGCCTGCAGGCCGAGGCCCAGCAGATTTTGGCCCAGCAGGCCCAGGCTGCCGCTCCCGCCGTCGAAGCCGCTGCCCTCTCTCCCATCCCCGTCACCCAGCCCGATTCTAAAATCCCCACCGAGTTGCGCCGCAACATCACCATCGGCGAATATACCCTCGATACCCGCACTTACGAGTTGCTCACCCCCCAGCACGGCAAGATCCGCCTCACTCCGGTCCAGTTCGACCTGCTTCACCATATGATGCGCCACCCCGGTGAGATCTTCTCCCCCATCCGCTTGCTCGACGAGGTCTGGGACTACCCCTCCGACAGCGGCAGCCCCGACCTGGTGCGCGTCCACATCAAGAACCTGCGCGAGCGCATCGAGCTTGATCCCCACGCTCCTGCGTTCATCCGTACTGTCCCCGGCTTCGGCTACACCGTCGGATCCCTCGACGACCTTCCATAACCTCAACATTTCCAAAATCACTTCAGCGGGCTGTCCAGTCTCTTTTCCTGGACAGCCCGCAGTGTATAATTCCCTTACCGGCTT
>CAZSPX010000524.1:0-1708 GCA_964608885.1 uncultured Anaerolineaceae bacterium
CTATTGACCGCCTGCGGCTATGATCAAAAGCAGGTGGATGAAGCCTGGGCGGCATGCACCGCCATCTCCGGCAGCCCAAGCGGGAACCCTGTAAGCGGCAAGGTCTATGAGATCGGCTCGATCGATTCACGCCCACCCGGTTTTGGATTCACCGAGTACGTCTCAAGCCCCTCGGGTTCCGGTTATAAATATCTCGATGCCGAGTATAAGAACTTCACAACGGATCTATCCAAAGCAGGCGCCGTGCTGTGCGCCGAGGTGACAACCGCCTTTTTCGATTACTGCAATTATCCGAGCGATACGAAGATCGAGTTCACCATCAGCTATTACCACACGGAGGCGAAGGTGAGCCTCCTGGCGTGGCCTTCAAAGGAATTGATCGCGCAGACCACCCTGACACCCGTCCGGTCTTTCGGGGGCGGATGCGCTTCCACGGTCGTGCGCGAATCAGGCGAGAAGCTCCGCCAGGTGTATGAGCCCGTGGACCTGGCGGGCTGGCTGGATCAATATGTGACGGCCACAAAGTAGCTGCAGATCATCCCACCATCTGCCACTAACGCAAGCTAAGGCTGGCTAAGAGCCTGGAGTTGATGCTGGTGGAGGAGAAGCTGTGGTTTGAGAGAGAGGTGGGCAGGCAGGGGCGGGTCTGTCCGCGAGAAAGATGGATTGCGGGGCGATCCGGACGGGTTGCAAGGAGCATTGCCCGTCACGCCCTGACCCGCCCGGGGGATTTGACGGAATTTTCGGATGGCAGGCGGGTCTCTGGTCGATAGGGACAGAAGGCAATCTCTCTCCCTATCAGAGCATGGACACGCGCAGGACTTTCCGAGACCCGCCCCTACTGGATCGTCCAGCCCGTATAATTGGTGGTTGTGTGACATGCCATTAACCGACGACCTGCTTAACTACCTCTTCAATGGACAGCCGCATCCTCTTTTTGAGCCAATGGCCGCGTGGCTGGGGGACTCGCGCCGCTTCACCACCTTTGTCACCGCCTTCAAGGACAAGATCCGCAAGAAGCTGCGCACGACGCGCGACCCGGAGGTCACGCCTGACCTGAAGCTGGAATTGGAAACGGCCTACCTGCTGCTCCGCGAGCGATCCCTGAGCGTGAAATATGAGCCGGACCTGTCCAAGACCATCCGCACGCCCGACTTCGCCGTCACCTTCACCACCAGCCTGACCTTTATGCTCGAAGTGACACGCATAGAGGCGGAGCCAAAGGACACGGTCTATGCGCGGCTGGCCGATACGATCATCGAGAAGCTGGGCCAGTTGTTCCCGCAGCGCAGCAATGCCCTGCTGCTCAGCGTCGAGGCGGACCTGACCGGGGGTGACCTTCAAACTGCGATGCGGGGCATCCAGCAGCGTGCAGAACGAAGCGACCCGGCCTTCCTGCAGCGCTACCGGTTCCGCGACCGGTCCGACTTCTTCCACCATTACCAGCGGCTAAGCGATATTCTCGTCCGAGGGCCGCATTTCGAAGAGGCCCGCTCCGTCGTCACCTGGACCAATCCCCAGACGAAACATCCGCTGCCGGGCAAGGTGCGGACCGCTCTGTACCGCAGCCACACATCATAGGACCCCCCTCGGTCCCCCCTGAAAGGGGGAGGGGAGACATCCAGGGTTGCGAGACTTGCATGGGAGCAAGGCCTCGTATAATTAATTGTTGGTAGAAGCGAGCGTGATCGGAGGAGCCGTGGCCAGA
>CAZSPX010000525.1:0-1705 GCA_964608885.1 uncultured Anaerolineaceae bacterium
CAAGAACATCCTGTACATTGCCATCGCAGCCAGCCTGGTGGTGCTGGGCTCCCTGGTCTGGGGTTGGCTGAATACGCGCCGCTTCACGGGCGGTGTGAAGCGCAAGCCCAACAGCCTGCTCGCGGCCGGCGTATTCCTGCTTGCGGTGACGGGATTGTTCACCCTGCCCCTCTTCCGCCTGCCGCCTGCGGTTACAGTTGCGACAACGGTGGAACAGCAGGAGGCCCAGGCCGTGATGGACGAGGCCGACCAGGCTGTCTCCAGCGCGGACCGCGCCCAGGCCCGCGCCTGGATGCTGGCGCGGCTGGCGCTCGCCGATCCCGACCATGCCGCGCCGATCCTGAAGGAAGCAGAGGCTGCATTTCAGGAAGCCCGCGCGAACGAGAGCGCTCTGTGGGGCGAGTCGCTGGCGGTGCAGGAGGCCAATGTAGTTCCCTCCATCCAAATGGAGAAGGCGCGCCTGATCGCGGTGGACCTGAACGCGGCGCGGACGCGCCAATGGAGCCTGCCCCTGATCGCGGTGGAATGGGCGAAGGTGGACGGTACAGCTGCGGCCTCGTTGTTGGATGCCGAGGAGGGATCGCTTGCTGTGGGGAACAGCCCATACCGCGACCTGCAATTGCGCGCGGTTGCCCTGGCATGGGCGCAGATCCAGCCGGATAGGGCGCTGCCTTCTGCGGCACGCATCTCAGCCGCGGATATCCGCTCCTGGACTGAGCGCGAGATCTGGATGCTCACAAAGGACCCCGTTGCCTTTGCAGGCGCAAAGGGGGCTGCCCGCGAAATCGAGGATCCCATTCAACGGGCGCGGGCGCTGCGCGAGCTGGCGGTAGTGACCGGCGAGGAAGCCCTGTTCGATGAGGCGCTGGCCGCATTGGAAGAAGTGACAGGGGAATCACAAGCCTATGCCATCAGCGATCTCGCTGCGGCTTCGGGCGATGCCTCGCTGGTGGAGATGATCGGGCAGGAATCCCTCGAGGCTCGAGCCTATATGCTGCTCTCGGGCGACGACGAGCAGGCCGCGTATCAGGCTTCGCTGGTGATCGCAGACCCGGTGGAACGGGCGCGCGCTCAGGCCGCAGCCGCCGGGGCATGGGCGAACGCCGAGGCCGCCATGCAGATCGAAATGGAGCCCTATCGCGATCTTGCCCTGCGGGATGTCATACTGAAAACGGGCAATGTATCACTGATGCATAATATCAACTCTGTTTACTATAAGGTGGAAGTTCTGGCCGCGCTGGGCGAAACCTCCGCGGCCCTGGAAGAGGCGGGTGGATTGAAGGATTCCTTCCCCCTGGTCCGGTTGGGCATCCTGCTGGCCAAAGAGGACCCGCAATCCGCGCGGGAGCTGTTGGAGAGCATGGCCCGCGAGGTGGACAAGGCGGCTGTACTGAAGGTGCTTGCCGCACAG
This sequence comes from uncultured Anaerolineaceae bacterium, assembly GCA_964608885.1. Taxonomy (GTDB): domain Bacteria; phylum Chloroflexota; class Anaerolineae; order Anaerolineales; family Villigracilaceae; genus JACPVF01. The sequence goes on from CAZSPX010000525.1 coordinate 1,412, forward strand.
GGTGGAGACCCCGCCCTCTTTGAGCAGGCGCTGGGGATGGCCCTGGCGGCGCGCGTTAGGGGAGACGCGCTGGCCCCGGCGCAGGCCTCGCTGGACCTGGCCGAGGCGCTATGGAGCAACCAGCCCGGGAATGCCCGGACCGCGCTGGGACAGGCGCTCGAAGCGGCCCGGCGCATCACGATCAGGTGACGAGGCTGCCCGTGAACAAAGGAGACCGACTTCAATGGATGGCATAGGGATCACACGTGCGATCGCCGCGGCCGGCCTGGCATTGGGCCTGCTGGGCATCCTGCT
>CAZSPX010000527.1:0-1703 GCA_964608885.1 uncultured Anaerolineaceae bacterium
ACCAGTTGGATTTGTCGCCGTAGAAGACCAGCCGCGTATCGTTGGATATGCCCAGCTTCGAGCAGACCTCCTCGAACTGCTTCTGGTCGAGGAAGTCGCGCCGCAGCGGGTGCTGGAGCGTGCTGAACCAGTCCACCTGCACCGCGCCGGGGATGTGGCCCATCGGGTAGAGCAGGGGGTCCTCGTCCGATTCGATGATCCGCACCGCGGGGTCGTCCAGGTGCCGGGATACCCACTCGGTATCCACGAGGTACTCGGGGTTGGAATAATTCATGGTAAGCTGCCGCCGGTCGTGCATGCCGGTCCGGCGGCCTCCTCTCTCTGTTCTAAATATTTATATATTTTATTATAAAAATTATCCCGACCGGAGTCAAGGAAAACGCGTGTCGTTGCGAGGCCCGCAGATGCAATCTTTTCAGAGGGATACTGCCGCTCTCTCACGCCTCGCGCTGAACGGCCGCGAAGCGAAGATGAAGCGCCTGACCCCTCCCTCAATTTCATGTACAATTGGGCCATGGCCAAACAACGTTACTATGTCGTTTGGAAGGGACGCAAGACGGGGGTATTTCCCGCGTGGGAGGAAGCGGAGAAACAGGTCAAGGGATACGTGGGCGCGGAATACAAGGCTTTCAACACCCTGGCCGAAGCCCGGGCCGCCCTGGAGGGGGAGTACCAGGCATTCAAGGGCAAGCCCTCCAGCATGGGAAAATGGAAGACCGCCAGCGAGCCGCCCCTCCTGCCGTGCATCTGCGTGGACGCGGCCGCCTCCGGCTCGCCGGGCCCGGTCGAATACCGCGGCATCGACCTCCAGTCCGGCCGCGAGCTGTTCTGCTGCGGCCCCTACAACAACGGGACCAACAACATCGGCGAGTTCCTTGCCATCGTGCGCGCCCTCATCTGGCTTGACAAGCATGAGCTGGAGATGCCGGTCTATTCGGATTCGGAGACCGCCATCGCCTGGGTGAACACCGGCCTCGCCAACACCAGGCTCGAGCATGACTCGACCAATGCCATGCTCTTCACCCTCATCCGCAGCGCCGAGAACTGGCTGGCCGAGAACGTCCTGCGCGAGGACGCCGTCCTCAAATGGGATACCGACGAGTGGGGCGAGAACCCCGCCGACTTCGGCCGGAAATGACCCTCCCGCGCACCACAACCAGGAGCCTCACGAAGTGAATACCGCCTTGCTGATCATCGACATCCAAAAGGAATACTTCCCCGGCGGGCGCAGGGAATTGGTGGAGCCGCTCAAGGCGGCCCAAAATGCCTACCAGCTCCTCCAGTGCTTCCGCGAGCACGGCGGGCATCATGTCCACATCCAGCACGTCGCGGCCGGCCCGGGGGCCACCGCCTTCATCTCCGGCGACCGCGGCACCGACATCCATGACTCCGTGGCCCACTTCGAGGGCGAGCCGCTTGTGCAGAAGCATTATCCCAACTCCTTCCGCGAGACGAACCTGCTGGAGATGCTGCGCGGCTGGGGCATCCAGCGCGTGGTGGTGTGCGGCATGATGTCGCACATGTGCGTGGACGCCACCGCCCGCGCCGCCGCGGACCTGGGCTTCCAGGTGATGGTGGCCGGGGACGCCTGCGCCACGATGGACCTGAAGTTCAACGACACCCTCATCCCCGCCGACCATGTCCACAAGGCCTTCATGGCCGCCCTCAAGAGCTACGGCCAGGTGCTGACCGCCGAGCAGGTC
>CAZSPX010000528.1:0-1703 GCA_964608885.1 uncultured Anaerolineaceae bacterium
CAAACCATTCACTGACCCTCACATCGCGACGATTCAACGCAACGCGATCCGTTCGTGGACACTGCTCCCCGACGTCGAAGTCATCCTGCTCGGTGAAGAGACGGGTCTTGCTGAAGCGGCGCGTGAACTGGGCGTAACGCATATTCAAAACGTAAAACGTAACGAGAGTGGCACGCCGTTGATCTCGTCCATGTTTCAACTGGCACGTCAGCACGGTCATGGCGACCTGCTCTGCATCATCAACGCGGACATGATCCTGATGCCCGATTTTGTCGAAGCGGCGAGGCAAGTTTCCAAACTGAAAGATGACTTTGTTCTCCTCAGCCAGCGCTGGGATTTGGATGTGATCGAACCACTTGACTTTACTGAAAACTGGCAAGACCGTCTACGGTCCACTGTCCACGGTCAGGGACAACTCCACCGACCCGCTGGCTCCGACTTCTTCCTCTTCCCTCTTTCTTCTTTCCTCGAAATTCCCGACTTCATCATCGGCCGCGCCGGCTGGGACAACTGGATGATCTACAAGGCGCGCAAGGAGAGTTGGCCGGTCATTGACTGCACGCCGTCAGTCATGATCGTCCACCAGAACCACGATTACAGCCACCTGCCCGGCGGGCAGAGCCACCACAACCTGCCCGAGACGCACGAGAACACGCGGCTGGCGGGCGGCGAGGCCGCCATCCGCTACACGGTCGTGGACGCCACCCACCGCCTCGCGGATGGCAGGTTCCTCTCCCCGCCTCTCACCTGGCTGCGCCTCACCCGCGGGCTGGAGCTGTTCCTGCGGCGGGTCTTCTTCTTCCTCCCCGAAAGGCTGCGCGAGGAGGTGGTGCGCCCCAAACGCTGGAAGAAGCGCCTCCAGAAGCTGCTGGGGATGCGCACCTCCTGACCGGAATCCCATATGCGAAAAGGACAGAACCCTGCCAAGTTTGTGAAGGACGTGGCCCGCCCCGAGCGGATCACGGCCGCGCTGCTCAACTACATCCCCTTCCTGAGCGGCTTTTATGCCGAGACCCTGGAGGTGCTGAAGGCCTGCCTTATATCCATGCGCCGCGAGGCCGGGCTGCCCTTCGACCTGCTGGTGTTCGACAACGGCTCCTGCGCCGAGGTGCGCGACTTCCTGATCGGGGAAAAGGAGGCCGGGCGCATCCAGTACCTGGTCCTCTCCGAGAAGAACATGGGCAAGGGCGGCGCCTGGAACGTGATGCTGGCGGGCGCTCCCGGCGAGATCATCGCCTATACCGACAGCGACGTGCTGTTCTCCCCCGGCTGGCTGAAGCGCTCGGTGGAGCTGCTGGAAGCCTTCCCGCAGGTGGGCATGGTCACGGCCCGCCCCTTCCGCACCCCGCCGGAGTTCATCGAGGGCACGCTTGCCTGGGCGCGCCGGGAAGCCTCCCTGGAGGAAGGCCAGTTCATCCCCTGGGAGACCTATCTGGAGTTCAACCTCTCGCTCGGGCAGACCGAGGAGGAGAACCGCAAGTCCTATGCCGAGACCCGGGACTGGCGCATCCGCTACAGGGACCTGACAGCCTTCGCGGGGGCCTCCCACTGGCAGTTCACCGCGTATAAGTCCGTGTTGCAGCAGTTCCTGCCCTTCGACATGGACAAGCCCATGGGCCAGGTGCGCCAGCTCGACCGGCGCATGAACGACGCTGGGTTGCTGCGGCTGATGGTGTCCGACCCGCTGGCGATGAACATGAGCA
>CAZSPX010000529.1:0-1696 GCA_964608885.1 uncultured Anaerolineaceae bacterium
CCAGTTACGGAAATCCCAACCCTGCGCGGGTTCATTTCGCATAGGCACTTCCTCCTGCCAGCCGTATTCCAGGATGATCTGGCGCGGCAGCCGCTCGGACCCTGACCCGTACTTGACGGTGTCATACAGGTCCAGCACACGCACGTCCTGGTGGGGCGGGATGCGCAGGAACCGCCGGTTGTCGCTCAGGAAATAATAGGCCGCCGTATGCGAGCGGGAGACCCGCTCAATATCGTGGAACACCAATCCCGATTTGGCGAGATCATAGGCAGACTGGAACAGGCAGTCCCCGGGCAGGGGCTTGCCCTGCTGGTAGTTGCAGGGACACAGGCCGCGGCGGTGGAACACGCCCAGCATGATATCCCGGATGCCCTGCGGGTCCACGGGATTGGTCAGTATATCGTTGCGGAGCACCGCGGCAGCATAATCCACGAACTGGATGTCACAGGGAGGGCAAAGGTCCAGCGGCTGGAGGGCGATCCGGCGGAAGCGGTGCGCGATCTGCCACAGGGCGCTGGCGGCCGAGACCGCGTTGCCCGCCTCGTCGACGCCCAGGGCTTCCGTGCTGCGCGCCAGGCGCTGCTTCGTCATCTCGTTGAGGATCTCGAACATGGCGCCCGTCATCACCTCGGAGACGTGATGGGGGCTCAGGCTGCCTTCCACCGTCTTCATGGTTTCCGTGTTCAAGGCGCTGCGCAGGTAGGGCCGGTCGTTGATCTCCTGCCCGAACTGCTCGGCAATGTTCGTCAACACGGCGGCGGCGGTCAGATCTCCCGCCGTGGATTGGGCGACGAAGCGCCGGATATCATTGTTGAACAGGGCCAGCATGATGGCGGTCAGGTCTCCGATGAACTCGTGGAAGGCCGCCGTCTGGAGGGAGGAGAGCTGGTTGTACAGCGGCCGGATGCCATCCAGGATGGCGTGCCCGGTCTCGTGGGTGATGATGTCATGCGACAGGCAGGTGAAGAAGGGATCGCTGCGATCGCCGTAGTAATAGAACTGGAGGGACTTTGTGCTGTGGTCGTAGAAGGCGTTCTCGCCATACCCGGCATGCGGCACCACAATCAGCCGGTTGCCGTCAAAGCCCCACGGAACGGGGCGTCCCAGCGCCCAGGGCTCCTCATAGAACTCCAGGACACGCTGCACGATCGCCCAGACATTGAGCTGGTGAAAATGCGCGTTACGGACCATTGCCTGCATGTACTGCAGATGGCGGTCCGCCCTCCTGACCCGCTTGGAAGGCGGCTCCGGAAGCCAGATTTCGGGTTCCCCGGGGATGAGGAACCAGCCGACATCCCGGTTCCAGAGCAGGGGTTCGGTCACCTGCTGGGTATCGGCGTTGAAGTCCACCACAGCAATACGGGAGCTGGTGGGCCCGTCACCGAAACCCGATTCCAGCCGCACCTCGATCTCATCAATGGCCAGGGCCGGGTTCTCCTGTCCTACCTGGGGATCCTGCAGGAAGACCGGGATCTTCATCATCAGTCCCAGGCGCTGGCGCGTGTCGCGGTCCAGGAAGGGATAGACCTGGTACAGGTCGTTCATCACATACTGAGGCAGCTCGGATGTCTTCGTCCCCCAGGGTTTGGACGGCGTTTCAGGCGCGGCTGCGCCGGCAGCCTTGTTCTTATTCACTCCGTTGGCCATGCCCGTTCCTCCGTCTGATCAGGTTGTCTGCGCAATTATCGCACAGAAA
>CAZSPX010000530.1:0-1694 GCA_964608885.1 uncultured Anaerolineaceae bacterium
GGGTATATCCCTTATTACTCGCGCCTGTACACCTACGACGAGGTCAGACTGGTTTCTCCCCAGGTGGTGACCTACCGCCAGGCGTACCGCTCACGCTGGTGGATGGAGTTTGTCAGTGATTTCAAGCCCAACTGGATCATCCAGCGCGGGCACATCGAGGAATTTGAAACCTACCAGGGGATCGCGTTAACCGATGATGAGCAGGATTGGTTCCTGGAGCATTACAGAGAGGTCGCTTCGTTCGAATTCAATCCTGAGGATTACACCACCACGCCACTCCTTATCCGCCTGCTCTCGCTCGGTGAGGCAGACAGGTATTATGTTTTCCACCTGAAATAAAAAAATCCGGCGAACCGGATTTTTTTTATTAGGTAAGAATGAGCTGGATTTAATCTTGGATAAAAGAACTTGAAGAAGGCTTAGAGGTCTTTAAGCAGTGTAGCAAGAATGAGAATGACGAATCCAACCACTAGCATCCAGAAAGCGTATACGCCAAAAAAGTCACCAACATATCCTATAATGCCCAGAACACCAAGAATCAATGCGATTAACCAGGTTATCGTCTTTGGGGGTGTAAGTTTCATGATATCTCCTTATTTGTAGCTCGGGTTTGAGTGAAGCATCCAGCCCTGAGTTTCTACCTATAATCATTGTAACAAGGAAATCATAAAATTCAACACCTATTACTTGAACCACAATCCGCTGACCAGGCTCAGGTCAGATTTCGCCAGCACCAACCGCATCGTAACCTTGGCAGACCCGTACGTGAGGCCAAAATTGACCCCGTAATAATTGCCCTGGTCCTCGACGTTCAACAGCTCCACTTTCTCCGGCGTGCCGAGCTTGCCGACGCCCTTCACCAGGGTGGCAAAGCTTTCCTCGGTCATGGCTTTCTTCATGGCATCGTCGAAGTTCGTGCTGAAGAGCGCGTAATCTTCGTTTTGAATGCCGGTCAGGATGTTTTGCGCCATCGGTTCAGCCTTCAGCCGGATTTCTTCAGCGGCATCCCCGGTCACATAAACTGGCTTCTCTGCCGTCGTGCAACCGGTGAGCAGGGCGGCGAGGAGCATTAACACGACCAAAAACAAGTATCTTTTCTTCATATGATCCTCCGTAATTATGATTCCCAAGTATACACCAGGCGATGTAAATGCGTTTTAAAAAAAATTATAAAAAAATTGAGATAATCAAATAAATAGTGAAAAATATATAAATAATATTAAGAGATGTATTGACATTATTGAAAAATGATGCTAAAATAGTAAAAATTAAGAAATAAGGCGGTTGATGATGAAACAAATGTCCATTCCCGTTAAACCTGAAAACCAGATCAACATCAAGGTATCTGGAGACTTGAATATCGAGGGCGGCGACCAGCCGGTTCTCACCGCGGTCGTGCGTCACAGCGAGGCCTTCCGCCTCTCTGAATCCAGCGGGCGGATCGACCTGAAAGCGTCCACCGATTGCAGCCTCAAGATCCCGGCCGGGATGGCTTTGACCATTGAACGGGTTTCGGGGGATGTCACGCTCACGGGTCTGCGCAGCCGCGTGATCATCGGTAAGGTGAGCGGTGACCTGTACCTGGACGACCTGGACGGCGCTTCCGTGGAATCCGTGGGCGGCGACCTGTATATGAAGAATATTTCCGGCGCGGTGGAGTTCGCCAACGTGGGCGGTGACGTGTACGGGGATGG
>CAZSPX010000531.1:0-1693 GCA_964608885.1 uncultured Anaerolineaceae bacterium
ACACCTTACACCCTGGCGTATTTATCCAGTATTATGCAGGTACCCACCACCCGTATCTTCAACCAGTATGACCCCAACAGTGGAACAGATATCACTATTTTCCTGGGCGGTGATTGGGCGTCCAGCAATCCTATGCCGTAATTCACGAAATAAAAAATAACCGGTCTTAATGAACTGCACCCATTAAACAAGACAAGAAAAGAAAGACACCCCTAGTGGTTACATAGACAGGCACCTAAGTTGATAAGGTGTCTGTCTTGTTTTTAATTGTATCCTTTCATAGTTATAGAAGTAAATATATTCTTCAATTGTCTGTTTTACCTCCTCGAAAGTTGGGTTGGGAAGCTGGCGTAAGGCTTCTTCCTTGAGATGACCAAAGAAGTTTTCCATTGGAGCATTGTCCCAGCAATTCCCTCGTCTGGACATGGATGGTGAAATCTTGTTTGCTCTAGTTAGGGCAAAATACGAATGGGAAGTGTATTGATACCCCTGGTCACTATGGAGGATCAGTCCATCTCTGACCACTTCTTTTTCCAAAGCTTTCTTTAATGTATCTGTCACTAAACCAAGAGAGTTTTGCTTGCAAAGATTATGAGCCACAACATACCCATCATATAGATCCTTGATGGTTGAGAGATAGGCCCAGCCTTGAGTTGTGTGTACAAAGGTCACATCAGTTACCCATTTTTGATTTGGACAGGATGCAGAAAACTCACGCTTCAAGACATTTGGATAATGGTGGAATATCCCATAATCCGCTGCGCTTCGTAAGAATTTACGTCTTCTGGCTATAGAATGGATACCCAACTTGTTCATTAGCCTTAGCACAGCTTTATGATTGATGGTGATGCCAATCTTCTTCTTGATCCATATCTGGATCCTCCGATAACCATAGGTGCGATGAGAGGCCTGATAGGCAGTTTCGATCAGCGTCATTCGCTCGATATCTCGATCTGGTTTGGAGGATCGCCTGACCCAGGCATAATACGCAGCTCGCGAAACTTGTAGAAAAGCACACATTTGGGTCACTTGGTACTCTTTTTGATAATGATAGATTGTCCGATATCGCGCTTCACGAGCATATCCTTTCGCAATTCGGACTGAAGTTTTTTTAGTAACGCATTCTCCATCCGCAATCGTGCTAACTCATTTTGTTCACTTTCAACTTGTTTATGGGGACGCCCTATTGGTTTCGTAAAAGCCGCTGTCCCTTCTCTTCTGTATTGCCTTACCCATGTCTTGATTCGCTCCGACTGTCGTATCTCCAATTGATAAGCAATTTCTCGGTATGTAAGTCCTTCCTCAAGAAATAGTCGGATTGCTTTCATTTTGGTCTCAATCGAATAATGTAGCATTCCTTTTGTTCCAGACATGAAAAAGCACCTCCTGCCTTATTTTCTCACAGGGGGTGCTTTCTTTTTGTGTCTACTTTTTGGGGATCAGTTCATTACCCGGATTTTTTTATTTTTATTACTTTGGCCAGACCGATAATTCCAGCGTCAGCCGCTCAATGAAACTTCCCGAAGGAAGGGCTCCCTGGCCATAAACCATCTCGATGATCCTTGCTTCCAGCTGCAAGGTTGCAGTCTCCAGCAAGATCTGCTGTTCAGGTTCGAGCAACACCGGTTCGCCTTTTGAAGCCAGGCGTTGCCTGATCGCTGCGTCGTTCATGGCATGTGAACTCATCAGCACC
>CAZSPX010000532.1:0-1692 GCA_964608885.1 uncultured Anaerolineaceae bacterium
CATAAGATATGATTTTGCGTCAGGGGCATAGGGGTTGTAGACGGTCGCGTATCCTCTGACGCTAACTATGTTCACCGTCCCGTCGCCGAAATGTCGGTCGATGTCCAGCACAAAAGCCCGATTAATCTTTCCTTCTTTCTTTAGCTTCGCAATGGCAATTGCCATGTTGTTGAAATAGCAGTAGCCCCAGGAGCTTTCGGGAGATGCGTGGTGACCCGGAGGCCTGACAAGGGCGAAGCAGGGCTCCTTCAGCCCTATCGTTGCCGCCTGGATGGCCGCGCCCGCAGCGAGGGCCGATATTTCATAGAGGCCGAGGCTGGTGACGTGGCGGATATGCTCTTCCGTGTGGCACGCGGCGATATCCGCATAATCCGCCGGCAATGCCTCGACCATCTCCACATGATCTTTTATGATATCTAGGACGGCATCCATCCGCCCCTGCGCGGCAGCGGGGTCGCAGCAATAGGAAGACCTGAAGGATGCGTGAAAGACGACTTTCATCCTATGTGTTGTCTGAATTAGTGAGAATTATAATTATGGACAGCGAGAAGCCGAGCATCGAAACCCGGCTTCCCTCTGTCACGTATCAGGGAACGTTCTTAGACACCGGTAAAGTCACTCGCTTATTTCCAGCCGGGTAGGGGGTCTGCCACAGGCTCCTCAAATGGTTCCGTTCGGTGTAAAATACCATTTGCGTAATAGGTTGAAACATCTTTCTCAGAAAAACCTAACACCTTCGTCATGATATCTGTTGTATCCTCCCCGATGGCGGGTGCACCCCTAAAGACTTGCCCGGGTGTCAATGACAGCTTGGGGATGACTCCTCCGACTCGGATGGGAACACCCGACTGCCGGTCCACCACGGGCACGTGGGACTCCCTCAAGCGGTAATGCTCCTCGTTGAGCATATCAGAGGCATTCATGATTCTGCAGCAGCCGATCTGGGCGGCATTGAGCTCCTTTTCGACATCCATGCGGGTGCGGCTCGCACAATATTCCCTCATTTTGCGGTCGAGTTCGAGACCTTTCGGGGAACTTACGGCCACCGCATCCTTGGAGCAGTTATCGTAGCTGAATTCCTCGGGATCCAGTTTCAGGAATTTCGGCACCCTCTCGTAAATGATGGGGCCCAGGGCCCCGATGAAGACGTAACCGTCCTTGCACTGGAAGGTGTCGTAGGGCTGAAACGTGGGGGCCTTGTTGCCAGAATGGCCGCTCACCTTTCCTTCGCCGGTGACCCACGGCATCTGGAAACCCTGAGTGGCATGGACAGCTTCGTATTGACTACAGTCGATGACCTGCCCCCTTCCTGTTTTCTGCGCCTCCCACAGCCCCATCATGACCGCCGCCCAGCCATGGAGGGCCGTGAGGTAATCGGCGGTGTACACTTTGGCCCGTTGTGGTGGCCCTGCCGGATCGCCCGTCACCGCGATCATGCCTCCGAAGGCCTGACCTAGGGCGTCATATCCGGGCCTGCCTAACATATCTTCGGAACCATACTGGCCATACGTGCTGACCCGCAGAATCACCAGCTTGGGATTCACCGCGAGGGCCAGTTCCGGCGTAATCCCTGATCTCTCGAGCGTGCCTGGCGCGGAGGACTCCATCCAGACATCGGATATTTTCCAAAGAGCCATCAGGAGCTCCAGCCCCTTGGGATCTTTGAAGTTCAACCCGAAAGATAGCCTGTTG
>CAZSPX010000533.1:0-1689 GCA_964608885.1 uncultured Anaerolineaceae bacterium
CCAACGAGGAGTCGCTGTATTCGCAACTTCGTGCCGCCAGAAGGCGTGATGCGCACGAGTCGCTCCAAGCTGAATGGCTTGCTGAACGTGTGTACGAGCAGCTTGACTGGTACTTAGAGGATGAAGAATCGTCACTCTGGGTCGATATGCTCCGTACTTCGTTCTACCGAGTTGATTGGTGCGAAGTTATAGCTAACAACTAGTTAGCTGTCCTGAGCAAGACATTAAACTACTCAAGACTCTTTGGTTCGTTGCTGCCAACAAATGTCCATATGCTTGAAGTGTAGGGTTTTGTGGTTAGGGCTTTAATAGTTGTGGTAGCTATGGGTAGTTCTGTTGGCTCTAGGCCGGTACTGTCGAGTAGCTTAGCGGCGTAATCAAGCAGCTGGGATTCGTGAGAGCTGGTTTTTACTACAAAGAGTAGTGTGGGGTAGTCTCCGTCTGGCCAACCTTCTTCTTCGCTATGTTCTATGTACTGAGATAGACGTTTTCTAGTAAGGAATGGTGGGGTGTCGTGTGCTAGTACTAGTAAGTACTGCTCGCTAGTTTTTTTCTGTTTGAGGTAGAGGTCTGGTCTTTGCTCGGGGAATTCGTCTTGTGAAGCAATTTCGTATTTAGTGAATACATAGTAAGTGTCTGGGTAGGTGGTGCGGATGGCATTGCAAGCCGCTACCATGTCGAGAGTGTGCTGACGGGTTTCTTCGCTAATACTTTTGTTCTTGTAGTAACTATGTAGCACGCTCTCATCAATATCTGGGTCTTCTTTGATGATGGCTAGCCCAGCTTTGTCTAAGTAATAATATGCTGACTTTGCAAGCTTGATATATGACTTATCGAAGGTACGCGCTACCAAGCCTTGCTCACATAATGTTGATAATGTGTTTCTAACGGTCGATGGGTATTTTAAGCCAAGGTATTCTTGCAATAATCCTACGGTAATAAAACGGAATTTATATAGCAGCAAGAGAATCCGACGCTGATTGTTATTTAATGTATAGTTCTGCTTCACCACAAGACAATCCTTACTACTCTCCTATATATGTATATATAATAGAGGGAGAATAAATAAGCAAGTTTGTATCTGTTAGTTTAAGTAACTTATAGCTCTTCCGGCGAAGCTAATTCTACAACGTTTTTTAGCATAAAAAGTATTGCTTTTTATTTTAATTAGTAATACTATTTATATAGAGATTGTACGTTAACAATTCGGCTAACAGGAGCAAGATAAGGAGGGCTATGGTTGATAGAGAACTTTTAGAAAAAGAGGCAGTCGACGAGGTTTGTGCTTGTAGATATTACGACCTTCAAGACACACTTGGCGAGTGTAGCGACGCAGAATTATTAGCCATCGTAGGGCACACGCACCGCTGTGAGATATGTGGTCAGTAATTAGCAATACATGTTAATATGGCTATATGCCAAGAAAGATTGTCAGCATGCAAATACGCGTAACTGAAAGTGTGCGTAAGCGAGCCAAGGCCGTAGCAAGGGCTAACGACCTCACGCTTAGCGAGCTTGTTTTAAAGCTACTCGCGAACGCAGGCGATAAAGAACTAAAGCAGCTTATACATAAAGAGTTAGAAGAAAGACCAAAGCCAGGGCGACCCTGGGATAAATAATCATTGTTAGTCGAGTTGTAAGCGTACCTATCTCAGGTACGTTTTTCGTGGAGGGTATAGTGAACGAGAC
>CAZSPX010000534.1:0-1678 GCA_964608885.1 uncultured Anaerolineaceae bacterium
GCGCACGCCTACGCGGCGCGCTCCGGGCGCTACACCTCCCTGTCCACTTGGAGCAGGGATGAGGCCGGGAACATGACGGGGAGCCTCGAAATGCCGATGGCAGTGGGCATCATTGGCGGGGCGACTAAAGTTCACCCGGCGGCAAAGGCGGCGCTCAAGCTGATGGGCGTCCGAACGGCCGCTGAGCTGGCGGAGATCATCGTCTCGGTGGGGCTGGCGCAGAACCTGGCCGCGCTGCGGGCGCTCTCCACCGAGGGCATCCAGCGCGGGCACATGTCGCTGCATGCGCGCCAGGTGGCCATTGCTGCGGGCGCGAGCGGCGAGCTGATCGAGAAGGTGGCCGCACAAATGGTGGCAGAAAAAGTGGTCAGGATCGACCGGGCCGAAGAGATCCTGAGAGGGTTGAAATAGCTCATGGGCCCGACGGGAGACAGCCTTCCATGGGAGGTGCGGGCATTCATCTATGCGCAGCTTGCAGAGACCACGTACCCACCCACCATTGAAGAGGCAGCCGCACATTTTGATCTTCCCGTGGAAGAGGCAGGCTCCCTCTACCGGGAACTGCACGAACGGCATGCCATCTACCTTGAGCCGGGAACCTTGAATATCCGCATGGCGAACCCTTTCTCGGGGATCCCCACGGAATTTCGGGTGCATGCCAACGGAAAAACCTATTTCGCCAACTGCGCCTGGGACATGCTGGGCATCCCCGCCGCCCTGCGCAGCGATGCCGTGATCGATGCAGCCTGCGCGGAGAGCAGGGAACCCATCCGGCTGGAGGTGTCCGGAGGGAAGCTCGAGGCTGGGGATGTGAAGATCCATTTCCTGCTGCCCTTTGCCCGCTGGTACGAGGACATGGCTTACACCTGAGCGACCATGCTGCTCTTCCGGTCGGAGGAGCTGGTCCTGCAGTGGTGCCGCCGGAACGGCAGGGCACCCGGCGAGGTGCTGACCCCGGCACAGACCTGGGAGCTTTCAAAGCTTTGGTATCACAACCGTCTCTCCATCGATTATCATGGGAGGACAGCCGCACAGGCCCGGGAGATCTTTTTGCAGGCCGGGCTGGACTCGGCCTTTTGGAACCCCAATGATTGAGACTCCGTCTCAAACCCGGCAAGGATACAGATCAGAGAAACAATGACAACCCCCCACACACACTCCCCCACACTGCTGAAACCCGCCCGGCCGGTGGGCATCATCGGCTACGGCGCCTACGTGCCGCGCTACCGCCTGCCCGCCAAAGAGGTGGCGCGGGTCTGGACCGGCGGCAAGGGCGGCCTGCCCATTAAAGAGAAGGCTGTCCCCGGGCTGGACGAGGACGTGATCACCATGTCGATTGAGGCGGCCCGCAACGCCATGAAGCGCGCCCGCATCGACCCGGGGGAACTGCGCGCGGTCTGGGTCGGCTCGGAGTCGCACCCTTACGCGGTGAAGCCCACCTCCACCCTCGTGGCCGAGGCCATCGGCGCGGTCCCAAACACCCAGGCCGCGGACTGGGAGTTCGCCTGCAAGGCCGGGACGGAGGCCATGGTGGCCGCCATGGGACTGGTCGGCTCGGGGATGGGCCACTACGCGATGGCGATCGGCATGGACACCGCCCAGGGCAAGCCGGGGGACGCCCTCGAATACACCGCGGGGGCGGGCGGCGGGGCGTACATCCTGGGCCCCGCCGAGGAGG
>CAZSPX010000535.1:0-1670 GCA_964608885.1 uncultured Anaerolineaceae bacterium
TACATTGAACGCACGCTCAACAACATCATCCGGTAATACAACACTGTCCCCGCCATTAACCCCACTAACACCGCCACCTCCATTGCCACCACTATCGCCACCGCCAGATTGAGCAAGAAACCCACCCTCCCCAACAACCAGCGATCTGACCTCCCCTTCACTCAACCCGCGGGCGACTGCCACACGATGGACCTGGTACAGCGCTGCAGCGACACTGATATGCGGGTCAAGCCCGCTGCCCGAAGCCGTAACCAGGTCAACCGGGATAGGAAGCGTATTCCCCGGATCGGCTGCTCTAAGGGCATCGATACGGCTCTGAACCATTTCGATCAAGGCGGGGTTCAGGGGGCCGTAATTGGAACCGGAGGATCCGGTCAGGGATTCCTTGTCGAAGGCATTGTACGGAAAAGCTCCTGTAGCAGAGAGACGTCCCCAGAAATATTTCACATCGGTGAACTGCTGACCGATCAATGCCGAGCCGTAAGTCCTCCCATTCACCGTGATCAGGCTTCCATTGGCCTTATGGGGGAACAAAAGCAGTGCGGTTCCTGTCACTATGAGCGGATACACCACACCGGTAATCACGGTCAGGATCACAAGTATAAAGAATGCGGGGCGTAACTGGGATGTCATGTTCCCTTCCTCTATCTTTTCGATACATCATCAACAGGTAGCTGCTTACCACCGTTGCAATTTATCTCGAATGTATCGCCCAACAAGCCTTTTATTTCGGTGTCAGGGTACTGAATCAGCGGTTCTTCATCTTCCCGGGGCGCTGTTGCAGCAGGGAAAACCATTCGAAAAGTTGTCGGGTGTTCAAGCCGGTCCAGTCGTGACAGTGCCCGCTCGTTTGACCTCATCCAGAGATAGATGAGCAAGAAGATGAACAGAACGAACCCAATCTGCACAATTTCATGCTCACCTGTGGATATCCTGAGGCGGTCATCGAACAGGAAAAGTGCGATCAGGAGCGGAAAGATGAGATAGAGCTGCCACCAGGCCGGGTTTTGATCTTTTCTCTTCATTCGATTCTCTCTTTCTATGCCAGATGGAGGGCTGCCAACAGCAGATCGATCAATTTGATGCCAATGAACGGAGCGACCAGGCCTCCAAGACCATAGATCAACAGGTTGTCACGCAGCAGCTGCGCCGCACCTACCGCGCGGTACGGAACGCCGCGCAGCGCCAGTGGAATAAGCGCTATGATAATGAGGGCATTGAAGATCACGGCTGAAAGGATGGCGCTCTGCGGCGTGGCAAGTTTCATGAAATTCAGCGCGCCCAGCACGGGATAGGTCGAGGCAAAAGCAGCCGGGATGATCGCAAAATATTTCGCCACATCATTGGCGATGCTGAATGTGGTCAATGCACCGCGCGTCATTAGCAATTGCTTGCCGATCTCCACGATCTCGATGAGCTTGGTCGGGTTGCTGTCGAGATCGATCATATTGGCAGCCTCCCGCGCCGGTTGAGTGCCGGTGTTCATTGCCACCGCCACATCAGCCTGTGCCAGCGCGGGCGCGTCGTTGGTGCCGTCGCCAGTCATCGCCACCAGTTTGCCGCCGGCTTGATGCTCGCGGATCAGCTTCAGCTTTGCTTCCGGCGTTGCCTGTGCCAGGAAATCGTCCACACCTGCCTCTGCAGCGATGGCAGCGGCGGTCAGCGGGTTG
>CAZSPX010000536.1:0-1667 GCA_964608885.1 uncultured Anaerolineaceae bacterium
CGGTGCGCACGGCACTGACGTCCTCGGCCTCGCGCGGGGCCTGGAGATCTCGGGGGGCCACATCGCCCGCGTCCACGGTCACGGAGGTGGAGCGCAGGCTGAGCGGGAAGGTCAGAAGGGCGAAGGTCAGCAGACCGGAGGCCAGCAGCAGGGCCAACTGTAAAAAGCGGACACGAGCAGGGGCGGCCGGTCGGTTCTGCATGAAACGGAGTGGGTTACTTCTGGAGGGCCGAACGGACCGCGGCGCTGATCGCCTCATTGGGCAGGCGGCCCGCTACCCGGGGGATGACGAGCTTCATCACACGGCCCATATCGGTCATGGAGGCGGCTCCAGTCTCAAAAATGGCAGCCTGGACGAGGGCCTGAAGCTCTTCGGCGGGCATGGCCTTCGGGAGGAAGGTCTCCAGGACGGCGATCTCCGCTTCGTTCTCGGAGACCAGGTCTGCGCGGGTCGCCTTTTGAGCCTCCTCGATGGCCTCGCGGCGGTTCTTGATCTCTTTTTGCAGGATGGCGACCACAGCCATATCATCCAGGGTCAGGCGCTTGTCCACCTCGGTCTGCTTGACCGCGGCCAGCACCATGCGCAGGGTGCGCTTGCGCACCTCATCGCCGGAGCGCATCGCATCCTTGACCGAGTCGTTTAGTCGGGTTTTTAAGTCCATACGGTCATTATACTATCCGAGGCCCTGGAGGGAGGGCTGCGCCTGCCGGTCTGTGAACAGCGCGAACAGCTCCAGCGGCAGCAGGAGCCGGACCTGCTCGAACTCCAGGCGGGTGCGTTTGAGGGCCGCGGCAAAGGCGTATTCAAAGAGCGGACCCTGCGCGGGGGAATCCAGGTTCATGCGGGCATGGGAATCGGCGGGCAGGCGGGGGAGGATGAACTTCCGCAGGGGCGGGATGAAATAGAGCAGCTCGCGAGGGTAATAGAGCTTCCCCGAATGGAGGGCGGGGCTTTCCAGCAGGGAGGCGTCGAGGGGCTCCACCTCGGAGGGCACAGCCCCGGGATGGGCCTCGACCCACAGGGAAATGTAGTTGGAGTGGGCATAGAAGTCCTGGGCGGTATGCGAGAGCCGCCCGAAGGCCTGCCATGCAAGGGCGGGCTGTCCCTGCAAAAGAGAGGGAGCGATGCGGGCGCGCTGGTCTTCGATGTACAGGCGGCCCTGTGCAAAGGCGTTATTATCGAAGTGCAGCTCATCGTGCCCCACCTGGTTGGGCAGGCTGTCCTGCCCGAGGTTGGCAGCAGTGAAGGCCTGCAGAGCGAGCGGGCTGACCTGCGCGGAAAGGGCCTGGCGGAGGAGCTCGGCATGGTATTTCAGCAGCATGGCAGGGATTATACGCCACCCCTTCGATCCCCAAAAATCCCCCCCGGATGTTCTGCAGCCTCCATCCCTGCCGGGAGTCCCGTGGGGTAGCGTATAATCGCCCGCATGGCTTTTTACACGACCAAAGGCGATGACGGTTCGACCGGGCTGCTGGGTGAGGGGCGGGTGCCCAAGTATCATGCCCGCATGGAGGCGCTGGGGGCGCTGGATGAGGCCTCTGCAGCGCTCGGCATGGCGCGGGCGCAGGCCGCGGGGGAAGGCAGCGCGGAGGTGATCATCCAGGCGCAGCGCGACCTGTACAAACTGATGGCCGAGGTGGCTGCCACCCCGGAGAACGCCGGGAAA
>CAZSPX010000537.1:0-1663 GCA_964608885.1 uncultured Anaerolineaceae bacterium
CAGGAAGTTAAGCTGTTTAAGCTGGGCAGGCTTCCCGCTCAGATGCTGATTGATCAAGCCGGAAAGGTTCGCTTTGTACACTATGGTCATTCGATGGCGGATATTCCATCAAATGAGGAGATCATTGAACTGATTAAAACACTGCCCGCCACCGGATGATTCCGCAGACGTATCGCGCCGGAATTCGGCATTGCGATCAAGCTGATCTGGTCAGGACAAATTCTGATACCGGTGCCGTAACTTATACGGATAGTTCACACCAAGACAAGGCAACGGAAAGATGAAAAGGCGCCTAACCTATTGTGTTAACTTAATGTCTATGAAAAGCTTCAATCCAATGAGTAATCCTCACCTCTCAACAAAGTTGAATATCGAAGAGCAGGGAGGTGAAAACAAGGCACAAATGTGCATCAGCCGACTGAACCGGATTTTTCTACCCTAATCAGCATCGCATCACCTTGAGCATGACCGGAACAAATACCACAGACTCCATATCCGCCACCTCGGCGTTTCAGTTCATAACCCAGTGTCATCGCGATCCGGGCACCGGTGGCTCCGATGGGGTGGCCGTAGGCTACCGCGCGGCCATTGATATTCACTTTTTTAAACATGTCTTCTTTCGTCATTCCCAAAATGGAACGGCAACTCACCAGCGCCACTGCAGCAAAAGCTTCATTGATTTCGATGATGTCTATCTGATCGAGTGTCAGATTATTTTGTTCCAGGATCTTTTTAATGGCCAGCCCCGGCACAGTTGCGATATCTTTGGTTGGTTGCGACACTTCGGCATAATCCACAATGGTGAAAATCGGTTTAAGACCTAGTTCATCCGCCTTCTCCCGGCTCATTAACAGACAGACATAGCCGCCGTCATTGACGCCGGGGGCATTCCCAGCTGTGACACTGCCAGGCCGTCCGGTAACAGTGCTGAGATGTCCGAACACCGGCTGAAGTTTGGCAAGTCCCTCCAGCGTTGTCTCCGGCCTTGGCCCTTCGTCCTTATCCATAACGATTACTTTTTTGCCCTGTTGGACTTCCACGGGGAATATCTCATTATCGAGTTTTCCTTCATTCATCGCGCGGACGGCGTTCATCTGGGAATTCAATGCCCACTCATCCTGTTCTGCCCTGGTAAATCCGAACTCATCGGCAACCTCCGACCCATGAATCGCCATGTGACGATTGTAGAAGGCATCCCATAAACCATCATAAACCATCGAATCCACGACGCGGCCGTTGGGCAAACCCATCCTTGTTCCCCATCGCATATCCGGTAGCACAAAAGGACAATTGCTCATGCTTTCCTGACCGCCGGCGATACAAATTTCGGCGCGTCCCAGCAGAATCATCTGAAACGCCAGATCAATTGTTTTGATGCCTGACGAGCAAACTTTATTGACGGTAATGGAAGGAACGGATTCCGGCACTCCCGCCAGAATGGTTGCTTGTCGCCCCGGTACCTGACCGCACCCGGCGGGAACCACCTGTCCCATGAAAATATAATCCACATCCGCCGGTTTGACCTTGCCCTCCGTCCTGCGCAGAACTTCTTTAATCGCCAGAGCTCCCAGCTCCATCGCCGAAAAATCTTTCAGTGCGCCACCGGAACGGCCATAGGGTGTCCGGCAGGCTTCCACACACACAACCTCGCGGAATTTCTTAT
>CAZSPX010000538.1:0-1659 GCA_964608885.1 uncultured Anaerolineaceae bacterium
CGCTCAGATCCTTCCGGGGCTGTTGGCAAGGCTCCTCATTTATTTCATTGCCTTCTACTCGATCGCAAGCTACTGGCTGATCCATGAGCGCCTGTTCCGCTATATCACGGCCCTGGATGCAACCCTGACGTGGCTGGTCATGCTGGAGGTTCTTTTCATCACCCTGATCCCATTCAGCACGGCCCTTGTCGGCCGGTTTCCCAAGGCGGGCCTTGCGCTGGCCTGCTTTTCGGTTAACAGTCTCATGCATGCGGTCATCAACTGGGCTTTCTGCGCCCATGCCGCAAGAAAACAAAAGCAGTTCGCCGTGCATACTGACCCGCGCCTCCTGACGATCAACGCACAGGTCTGGCTCCTTGTCAGCGCCGGTTACCTGGTTTCGATCTTCCTCGGTTATTGGAATGCTTTTACGGCTTATGCATCCTGGATCTTTCTGCCGGTCCTTGCAGCAACCTGGGGAAGCCACAAGCGCCGCCTTTTGCCCCCACCCAAATGAAGCTGGAGACAGCATGTCCACTTCGCGGTTCAACCTGGATGATATCCTTCAAATGACGCTGGATGCGGGGGGACAGTGGGCTGCGGCTCATGGTGTCCGGTTAATGGAACTGATCCGCCAGATCAAAGGCGAGATTCCCTGCGATGACCAGGTCACCTGGCTTGCTGCCTATATGCACGATTGGGGGGCCTTCCCGAAATACATGCAGGCGGAGGTGGAACATGCCCTTCGCTCGCGCCAGGTCGTCGAAACGGAAATCCTTTCTCACCTGGGACTGGCCCCCGCGCAGGAGGAGAGCCTGCTGGAAGCCATTGAGCTTCACGATTATCGCGACATGCGACCGACAAGATCGAACGAAGCGCTGCTGCTGCGCGAGGCCGATATGCTTGAATTCCTGGGGGCCATGGGAATGGCTCGCGAGTTTGCCCGCGGATCGAAGGACCTGGCGGGCAGTCACAAGCGCATCCTGGCGCGGCGGGCGGTGATCCGGAACCGTTTCACCCTGCCGCGCGCCCGGCAGATCGCCGAAACCCGCCTTGAGAGGATGGAACAATACCTCCACTGGCTGGATGAGGAAAGTTTTGGAGAGCTGTGATCTGCCTGCTGCCTACCCGAGGTACTTCAAACCGGAACCTGTATTGAAGAGCACCACTTTCTCATCCGGTGCCAGCCATTTTTGCTCCAAAAGCTTCTTGTAAGCCACAAGGGTCGCGGCGCCCTCGGGGGCCGCGAAGATTCCTTCGCTCCGCGCCAGCTCGCCCTGTGCGCGGAGGATCGCTTCGTCGCTGACAGCCACGGCTGTTCCCTGGCTGTCACGCAGGTCCTGCAGGATCAGTGCGTCGGCAAAGCTCTTCGGCACACGCAGGCCGGAGGCCACCGTGCTGGCATTCTGCCAGAATTCACACCGCGAGGCCCCGTTCTCGAAGGCCTTGATGACCGGCGCGCATCCCTCGGCCTGCACCGCTACCATGCGCGGCCGGTGGGCATCCTCCAGCCAGCCAAGCTGCTCCAGTTCCTCGAAGGCTTTCCACATCCCCACCAGGCCCGTCCCCCCGCCAGTGGGATAAAGGATGACATCCGGCAAGGTCCAGCCAAATTGCTCCGCCAGCTCGTACCCCATCACCTTCTTGCCTTCGGTCCGGTACGGCTCCTTGAAGGTGGAC
>CAZSPX010000539.1:0-1657 GCA_964608885.1 uncultured Anaerolineaceae bacterium
CGCGAAAAGGAGAAATCTCCCGTCCATGCCCATCCATAACCCCTACGAAGGGGAGGTCGTTCACAACCCCGAAGCCGGCCGCTTCGAGATCCATGCGGAGGCCCAGGTGGCGGTGCTGCAATACCGCCTGGAGGGGAACACCATCGTTTTCACGCACACGCGCGTCCCCAGGGAGCTGGAAGGCCGGTGGCTGGGCACACGCCTGGTGCGCGCCGGCCTGGACTATGCCCGCCAGCACTCCCTGCGCGTGCGCTCCACCTGCTGGTTTGTTGACCGGTTCATTGATAAGAACCCGGATTACGCCGGGCTGAGAGATGGAGAGGAATAGACCTCGGGGGTTATCCGGGGTGTTTATCCATTTGTCCCAGGGAAAACAGAGCAAAAAGCGCGACAATCAAATAGCTTTATAGGTGTGGGTCCCCCGGTGAGGAATCGTATCAGACGGAGGAAGAAAGACCCATGAGCACCTTCAGGCATCGACCGGTACCGGTTGGCAGGATAGCGGGTGGGATATTCCTGTTGCTCCTGGGCGTGGCTGCGCTGGCCTGCGGCCTGGGCCCAGAGTTCGCGCCAGCCATTGCTCCGGCCTCTGCAACGATGACTCCGGCTGTGACACCAACGGCGATACCTGCCGCCTCACCTGTGCCTACCAGGACGCGCACGCCGCTTCCCACACCAACGGCCACCCCCATGCCGAGCTGGGTGGAAGATTTCGCCCAACCGATCCTGGTTCGCGTGGCCGGGCAGGAACCTGCTATTCAGGATACGTTCGAGGACAACTCGGGCGGCTGGCGCTGCCTGCCTCACTGGATCCGTCCCTCCTCAATGGAAATTATTGATGGCGAATTGGTGTTGGATCCGTGCGCATTATCCCGAAGCAACATGGCTTTCGCTGATTTCGTCCTTGAACTGGATATACGTTTTCTCAAGGGAGCACAAAGCAGTGACCGGTTCCGGATCATATTCCGTAACCAGGCCTCCGTCGATATGGGAGTGCCGGAGGCCTACAAGATCTTCATCGGTCCTTTTGGAGATATTGAGGTTTTCCTGCCACCTTTTGACCGGAGGAAGGCTGAATTGAAGGTCGAACTGTCCGATCCGCCCCCAACGTCAGATCACATCGTGCTGATCGTTAATGGCCCGCGCATTGCTTTTCTACTTAATGGAACGCCGGTCACCGATTTTCACGATTCGACCATCCTGCGCAGGGGTGGCATACAGTTCGAAACCTACAACAGTGTGGCAATCGATAATCTCAAGATCTGGGACCTGACCGGCATCGCGGATCCGTGAACGGACAAAGAATAAACAGGGATGCCCCTCGGGCAAGCATGACAATCTCAAAGTTTGGAATCTATCCAAAATCCCAATACCCTGACCCAGGATAGATATCCGTATTCTTATCAGCTTCTTCAATTTCGGAAGACACTTGCCAGGCGTTTCACATTAACGCAGTAATTTGTGCGGAGTCTGCCTGAAGGCTTCCCTCCTCCGCACGCTTACCTAGCCTTTCCCCATCCTTCCTTCACAATCTTTTGAGCTTTGCGTTACACCGGGTCACTATACTGGGGGAATGAAAAAGCTCTTGCTCACAGCCATCCTCTCTCTTCTCCTCCTCACCGCGTGCGGGACGCAGGCTGCCACTGCCACGGGCAGC
>CAZSPX010000540.1:0-1652 GCA_964608885.1 uncultured Anaerolineaceae bacterium
GTCTTGTGCTCGGCTCCATGATATCCGAACAGTCGCCTCACGTCAGGCATGAATCCGATCGCCCAGATATACCCCACCAGCAGGATCAGCCGCAGCAGCCCCTCCAGCAGGTTGCCCACCCACAATCCCGCGCCGCTCCCCATGGGAGCCTCTCGCAGCGCCGGCAAAACGCCTCCTGCCGCCCCCCCGCTGCCAGGTGTAAGGAGATGCTCAACCCAGCCCCCAAGGAGAGCCGGAAGCAGGAAGAACAACCCGATGCCCAGCGCCAGCGAGACCGCCAGGGTCAGATAGAGCGCCGGGCCTTCCAATTTCTCGTCCTCGCCGGTCTGTGTGTTGGCCGAAATAGTCAGCGCACGCATGCCCAGCCCCAGCGCATCCCAAAGCAGGATCACCCCCCTAAGGAAAGGGATTTTGGTGATCCCACTGCGATAGACCGCGGCAAGTTTTTCAGTGTGGATGACAACGCTGCCGTCCGGGGCGCGCATCCCGATGGCGAACGCCTTCTGGCCGCGCATCATCACACCCTCAATCACGGCCTGTCCGCCATAAGTGATTATCCGGTCTTCCATCAATTCTCCAAACTGTAAATGCAGATCTAGAAGTTAAAAAAGAAATGGATCAGCGCATCAATGCCTTTTCGCCAGGTCGGCAGGTGCAGGCGCTCATTCGGCGAATGGACATTATCTTCGGGGAGTCCGAAGCCCGTCAGGATCGATTCGGCGCCGATGTGCTGCTGGAGCTGGACCACTACCCCGATCGAGCCGCCTTCACGCCGGAATAGAGGCTTGCTTCCCCATACACTCTCAAGCGCCCGGGCCATGGCCTTCACACCCTGGTTATGACGATCCGCGATCGCCGCCCCTGCATTGTGCAGGTTGAGCACCTCCCAGCGAATCGTCTTGGGAGCGTTCATCTCCATATACTTTACCAGTTGTTTGAAGGTCTCCTCCGGGGTTTGGTCCGGCACGAGACGGCAGGAGATTTTTGCCATGGCATGAGCAGGGAGGACGGTCTTGCTGCCTGCCCCCGTGAACCCCGAAAGGAACCCGTTCACCTCCAGCGTGGGACGCGCCCCGGTGCGCTCGGAAGGGAGATACTCGGGTTCGCCCCACAGGGCGGGGACCTTCGTCAATTCCAGGAACGTGTCACCTGTAACGGGAAGACGTGCAAAATCCTCATGTTCCTCCGCGCTGACGGGCCGTACCCTGTCGTAGAAACCCGGCAGAGTGACCCGGCCATCCTTGTCGTGCATGGCAGCCACAAGCTCGATCAGCGCTTGCGCAGGGTTATGGATCGTGCCGCCAAAAAGCCCGGAATGCAGGTCCCGGTCTGGTCCGTACACCCGCACCTCTGCGTACATCAGACCGCGCAGGCCGTAGGTGATGGTGGGCAGGTCCGCGCCCAGCATACCGGCATCCGGATTCAAACAGACATCGCAGGCCAGCAGTTCCTTGTGCGCCTGGATGAACGCATCCAGGTGCTCGGAACCGATCTCCTCCTCGCCTTCGATCAGCCACTTCAAGTTCACCGGCAGTTCCCCGGTCATGAGGATCGATTCGACGGCTTTGAGTGAGGCGATCACCTGGCCCTTCATATCCGAAGTGCCGCGGCCGAACAGCAGATCCCCATCCTGCCGCGGCTGGAAGGGGTCG
>CAZSPX010000541.1:0-1644 GCA_964608885.1 uncultured Anaerolineaceae bacterium
CAGTCGCCGGGCGACTTCGATTTCACCCTGTACCAGCATGGGGGCTGACCAGACTTCTGAAGTTGCGCATCGTAGGGGCGCTGCGCGGCTGCGCCCTGGGCGGGTCGGCGACCCGCCCCTACGTAATAAACATGTGGTGTATCATTAACCTCATCCCCTCCTTCCCATGAGGCGCTCATGCTGATCTCGCGAGGCGCAAGACAAAAATACCAGTTCGAGGACAGCCTGTTCCAGCCCGACGGCCACCTGCGCCCCGGCGACTATTCCGCGGCGCGCGCGTTCGCCGCGCAGCTTTCCCTCCAGCGGCCCGAGCCCGTCCCGGCCTCGGATATCCAGGCCATGCTGCTGCTGGACGAGGTCATGCGCATCCTGATGCGCCAGTACGCCCTGCAGAACCCCGGCGTGATGCCGCGCCTCTTCGCCTACCTGCAGGCCGGGCTGGGCGGGCAGCTGGAGCCCATCCTGGTCAGGTTCACCGACGAGTTCCCGCCGCGGGCGGTGTACTTCGGCGATATCAGCGCGGCGGATTACCTGGCCGGGGATACCGAGGGCCGCTCCCACCGCCTGAACGCCCTCGAGGAGATGCTGCTCGTCCACGTGACCAACCAGAACCCGGCCCTCAACCGCTACGGGGAGCTGTTCAGCGATGCCTCCCTGCGCGCGGAGACCCCCTACGTGCGGGCGCTCGAGACGCTGAGCCGCTTCCTGGGCCGGCAGCCCGCCTTCGGTCCCGCGGGGAGCGCAGAGACCCTGGTGGACCTGCTGCTGGCGCCCTCGCGCGCCTCGCCGTACTCGCTGGAGGGGCAGCTCCAGTTCATCCTCGACAAGTGGGGCTTCCTGCTCGGCGAGGGGTTCATCACGCGCCTCTTGCGAAGCATGGACTTCATCCGCGAGGAGGTCATCCGGCGGCAGGGGCCGGCGGGCTTCAAGGCCGAGGCCCACGTCCCCACTTACGGCGGGATCGATTACACCGAGTACGAGCGCTACAGCCCGGACCGGGAGTGGATGCCCCGCCTGGTGCTGCTGGCCAAGAACACCTACGTCTGGCTGGAGCAGCTCTCGCGCAAGCACGGGCGCTGGATCAAAACGCTGGACCAGATCCCCGACGAGGACCTGGACCTGCTGGCGCACCGCGGCTTCACGGGCCTGTGGCTGATCGGCCTGTGGGAGCGCAGCCGCGCCTCCCAGCGCATCAAGCAGCGCATGGGGCAGGCGGACGCGGTGGCCTCGGCCTATTCGCTGTATTCCTACGACATCGCCGCGGACCTGGGAGGCTGGGGAGCCCTGCAGGACCTGCGCTCGCGCGCCTGGAGGCGGGGCATCCGCCTCTCCGCCGACATGGTCCCCAACCACATGGGCATCGACTCGGCCTGGGTGATGGAGCACCCCGACTGGTTCCTCTCGCTGGACCAGCCGCCCTATCCCGGCTATACCTTCAACTCGGAGGACCTCTCGGACGACCCGCGCGCCGGGGTGATCCTGGAGGACCATTACTACGACCACTCGGATGCGGCGGTGGTCTTCAAGCGCTATGAACGCTCCTCAGGCGCGACCCGCTACATCTACCACGGCAACGACGGGACCTCCTTCCCATGGAACGACACGGCGCAGCTGGATTACTCGCAGGCGGGCGTGCGCGAGGCC
>CAZSPX010000542.1:0-1641 GCA_964608885.1 uncultured Anaerolineaceae bacterium
CTCCTTCACCGGGGACAGTATCTGCGAGTTTGAGCCAGACGGGCCAGGGGATGAGGCCCAGGCCAGGCTGGAGTCTGACGCGGTAAACCGGGTGTTCATGGAGTCCTCGCGTGGCTACCTGGTGGTGAGCGACGCGATCAAGGATGCCCTGCTCCTGCGCGGGGCGATCATCAAGGCCTGGACCGAGGAGACGGATGCCGGTCGCAGGGTCCGCTGCCAGGCGGTAGACCCTGCCTGCTTCCGGGTGAGCCAGACCCACGAGAGCACGGAGCTTGCGGAGGTGAGCTACTGCTGCGAGGAGAAGGTGTACACCCGCGGGGAACTGCTGGAGATGGGGTTCTCCCGGGAGGACATCGACAGGATACCTCTGCGCCACGCCTCTACCGGGACTGACTCGGCAGCCCGCATCCGGGGGTCGTCGGGGCAGGCCGATCCCCAGGCGGGCTGGGCCACCGAGGAGGTCTGCGTGTTCGAGGAGTACGCCCGGCTCGACCCGGAGGAAACCGGCCGGCGCAGGCTCTACCGCTTCCTACGAGGTGCAGAGGTCCTGTTGAGCCAGGAGGAGGTGGAAACCGTACCCTACGCGGCCGGCGCTGCCTGGCTGGAACCGCACAGTTTCTGGGGCCTGTCGGTCTATGACAAGGTGAAGCAGGTGCAGGACGTCAAGACCGCGGTCCTGCGTGCTTCGGTCGACAACCTCATCAACTGCAATTTCCCCCGCACGGCCGTAAATGACCGGGTGGACATGGGAGACTACCTGACCCCTCGCAGCGGCGGAGCGGTACGGATCGAGGGTTCGGGTCCGGTGCAGGACGCTCTTTCCCCGATCCCCGTTATCGACACGGGCGGGACCTCGCAGGCCTTTCTCACCTACATGGACAAGGTCCGGGCGGAGCGGGGCGGTGCGGCGCTCGACCTGCAGCAGAGCACCAACCAGGTCCTGAAGTCCCAGGCGGGGGCCGACAACATCGGCACGATCCTCGGCAACGCCGAGATGATCGCAGGGATGCTCGCCCGCAATCTCGCCGAGACCCTGATCCGCTCGACCTTCCTGCTGGTCCATCGCCTTCTGCGGCTGGAGTACCGGGAACCGCTGGTTCTCAGGCTCTCGGAGGAATGGGTGGAGCAGAACCCGAAAGACTGGCGACCCCGCGACCGGGTGAACATCCGCCAGGGCCTGTCCCCCTCCGAACGCAACAAGCGGTCAGGGGCCTATCAGGCGATTATCCAGGCCCAGCTGCAGGCGATCCAGATGGGACTGGACGGCATCCTGGTCTCGCATCAGAACTTCCACGCCGCTCTCATCGATTGGGCGCGGGCTTCGGATATCGAGGCCCCGGAGAGGTACTTCACAGACCCTGCCTCGCCAGCTGCCCGGCAGGGCCTCATGGCAAAGGCAGAAAATGCCCGCCAGAACCAGGGGACGGAGCAGGCTCTCCTGCAGCTGCAGGCCGAGATCGAGCGCCAGAAGCTGGCCCTGGCAGCCTGGGATGCCGAGGCGAAGGACAAGTTCAACTACTGGAAGGAACGGCTCCATGCCGAGATCGAAGAAGCCAAGCTCATCGGAGCTGCCACCCTTGACCTCCAGCGGGTCGAGCTCGAAGGGCGTGTGGCCGAGCGAGCTGCTGCCGCTGGTGCTCG
>CAZSPX010000543.1:0-1633 GCA_964608885.1 uncultured Anaerolineaceae bacterium
CATCGACGCGCAGGAGTTTCCTCCCCTGCCTGTCCCCGACCTGGAGGGCGCGGTCCAGCTGAACGTGGTGGATTTCAAGGAAATGATCCAGGAGGTGGCCTTCGCGGCCTCCTCGGATGAAGCCCGCCCGGTGCTGATGGGAGTCCTCGTCAACGTGGACCGCGATACCATCACCCTGGCCGCCGCGGATGGCTTCCGCCTCTCGGTGCGCAAGGCGACCCTCTCCACCCCCCTGCCCCAGCCGCTGACCGCCATCATCCCGGCGCGTGCCCTCACCGAGCTGGCGCGCGTCTCCTCCGATGGCGAAGCGCCCGTTTATATGGTGCTCCCCAAGGGACGCGGGCAGGTGCTCTTCCGCGTGAAGGATGTGGAGGTCGTCTCACAGCTCATTGACGGCACCTTCCCGGATTACCAGCAGATCATCCCGCGCTCCTACAAGTCGCGCACTCTCGTCTCCACGGCCTCGCTGCTAAAAGCCTGCCGCCAGGCGGAGATCTTCGCCCGCGAAGGCTCGAACGTGGCCCGTCTCGATATCAAATCCGCGCAGGGCGACATGCAGCCCTCCGAGGTGGAGATCTCGGCCACCTCCGAGGAGACCGGCAAGAACGAGACCATCGTGGAGGCCACGGTGGACGGCGGCGGGATGTTGATCGCTTTCAACGTGAAGTACCTGCGCGAGGCGCTGGAGGCCATCAAGACCCCCAACGTCGCGCTGGAAACCTCCGGTCCCAATGCGCCCGGGGTCGTCCGCCCGGTGGGCGATGAGAACTACATCCAGGTCATCATGCCGATGCATCTGGGCTAACAAGCAGACGTAAAGCGAACGGCGGGCACAAGCCCGCCGTTCATGTTTAAAGATGTCATGCGGATACGACGCATCCATGGTGGTTCACAGAATCGAAAGGACGGGCGTTTGCGCCCGTCCTTTCTTCGTGCGTGACACCTGCCCAGGAGGAGTTATTGCGGCGGGAGGAGAACGCCGTCAATCACATGGATCACACCGTTGGAGGCTTCGATGTCGGTGATGATGACCTGGATGGTGTCGTTCAGGTAGACCTTGCCATCCTTGACGGTGATGGTGATATCCTTGCCGAGCGCAGTCGTGGCGCTGGTCAGGCCCGTCACATCGGCGGCCATGACCTTGCCGGGAACCACATGGTAGAGCAGGATATCGGTCAGCTTCTGCTTGTTCTCAGGCAGGAGCAGGCTGTCGAGGGTGCCGGCGGGCAGCTTGGCAAAGGCCTCATCTGTGGGGGCGAAGACCGTGAAGGGGCCCTCCCCGCTCAGGGTCTCGACCAGGTCGGCTGCCTTCACAGCCGCGACCAGGGTGGAGAAGCGCCCGTCCGCAATGGCGATGTCAACGATCGTATTGGAAGCGGCTTCCTCAGCAGGCGGCAGGAGGACCGTGTCGATGACGTGGATCACGCCGTTGGAGGTCTCGATGTCGGTGATGATCACCTTGGCGTCGTTGATGTAGACATTGCCCATATCCACCTTGATGGAGAGATCCTTGCCAAGCAGGGTCGGAGCGGTGGAAAGGCCCGTCACATCCGCGGCCATGACCTTGCCGGAGACCACGTGGTAGAGCAGGATATCGGTCAGCTTCTGCTTGTTCTCAGGCAGGAGCAGGCTG
>CAZSPX010000544.1:0-1628 GCA_964608885.1 uncultured Anaerolineaceae bacterium
CCTGGTCATGGCGGTGCTGACGTTCGTCCAGCGCCGCGTGACCGGGATGTAGCCCCGGCTACCGTACCACGACGCTCGAGAACCAGGCCTCGGTGCCGTAGCCGATCCACAGGGCGATCCCTCCGTGCGTCTCGCCAAGCTTGAGATCGTTCACGATCAGGCAGGGCTGTTCGGTCCCGTTCACATACAGCTTCGCCTGGAGCCCCGACACCTCGATCCTCACCTTCGTCCATTCCCCCGGCACGAGGTCGGTATAGGACTCATAGACGCCAGGGGTCTCTTCCCTCAGCCGGTGCCAGGGGAAATCGGGGTGGGAGACGTACTGGGTGGCATGGTTGCGGCGGAGCTGGTCTTCGGCGCGGCCGTTGGTGGGGCGCAGGTAGAAGCACTCGAAGCGCTCACCCCCCGGCTGGACGCGGAAGGCGAGGCCCACGAAGCCGCGCATTCCCTCGGGCGCATCCCTGCGCGGCGCCCCGGCGATCTCTGCCTCGATGACCCCGTCCCTGAAATCGGAGCCGGGCAGGATGGCGATCGACTCAGCCTCCCCGCCCTGCTCCACGAGGCGCATGGCGCGGCGGCCGCGGTGTTCGACCAGGCCCGCCTCGACGTTGTGCAGCTCAAGACCGGATAACGAGTCAAAGTTAAAGATGCGGGGTGTGGTCATGGTTACTACTCTCCTGTGCGTTCATCTTACACGCGGGCGGGGCGGCGGACACCATTCCGGGGAAGGGTTTTCTTCCGCGCTATAATGTGCCATCCCGTTGAGTAGAAGGAGGCCGCACATGCCGGATGAAGGACCAGTGATCAGGCGCGGCGCGCTTCCCGTTTTCGCATGGGCGCTGGCGTGGTTTGTGATGGGCCTCTGCCTTCATCTCAGCGGGGTCTTCAACAAACCGCGCACCGGGCCGCTGTGGGTTGCCATCCTCGGCGGCATGATCCCCTGGGCGCTCGCCGGGGTCTTCACCTTCACGAAAGGCTCGAAGTTCACACTGGGCCTCATCTGGGCGCTGGCCTGGCTGGTCTCGTTCGGGTTGGCCGCATCCCTCGCGGTCTCCCTCATGGACTCCATCCCCGGCCTGCTGTTCGGGTTTGCCCTTGGCCCGGGAGCGGGCGCTGCCGCCAGCCTCCTGCTCTCGGGGTCTGCGCGCCCCGGGCGGGCGCTGCTCGCCGGGCTTCTGTGGGGGATCGGGACCTTCGCCGGCGGGTGGATCGGCTTCTTCGGCATATACGCCGCGCCCGAGCTGGCCAAGTACATCCTCGGCCCCACCATCGGTGTGCCCGCCGCGCTGACGCTTGGGTACGGGATCGGCGCGGCGCTCGGCGGGCTGGTCGCCGCGGGGATCGCGCTGGGCCTGATGAGGGCGGTGCGCACGGCCTAGTATTCATCGCTGCCCCACGGTTTGCGTCTCCAGATATTGAAATCCATATCGAGGAGGGGGTCGCGGCCCTGGATGATGATCGTGGGGAAGCGGACGTACCACTTCTGCTAATCTGGGATGGCCGTTGGCTCCGAGCATAAGAGGATGGCGCTCGTCCGGGAGCGCCCCGTCTGCCATCGTATGCACATCTCCCTCACCTTACAAATTGTGCACTGTGTGTATGGAGAGCATGGAGTGGACAAAAATAGG
>CAZSPX010000545.1:0-1627 GCA_964608885.1 uncultured Anaerolineaceae bacterium
CGCGTCTGCGCGCCCGCCGGGAATACCCTGGCCCCGGCATGGGCCTGTCCCTGTGCAAAAAGATCGGCGAACGGCATGACGGGGTGATTTGGGTAGAATCGGAACCGGGAAAGGGCGCCACCTTTCACTTTACCATCCCATTCAGGAGTACTCCATGATCGCAAGAAACAACCCCAAAATGATCGATATCCTGCTGGTGGAAGACAGTCCCACCGACGTGTTGATCGCCCGTGAAGCGCTGTCGGAAGCCAAGATCATCAACGAGATTCACGTGGCGGAAGACGGTGTGGAGGCGCTGGACTTCCTCCACCAACGCGGGAAGTTCGCCTCCGCCCCCCGCCCGGACCTGATCCTGCTCGACCTGAACCTGCCGCGCAAAAACGGACGCGAGGTGCTGGCCGAGATCAAAGCGGATGATTCGTTGAAGCACATCCCCGTGGTGGTATTGACCACCTCCAGCGCCGAAGAGGATGTTCTGAAGTCTTACAACCTGCACGCCAACTGCTACGTGGTCAAACCCGTGGAATTCAACAGTTTCGTCAAAGCCGTCCAATCCATCCAGCAATTCTGGTTCAGCGTGGTGACCCTGCCCCCGTCGAAGGAGTGAGCATGACCGTTCCATCCCTGAAAGTCCTGCTGATCGAAGACAACCCCGCCGATGCGCTCCTCCTGCGCAATATTTTGGAGGCGGACCGGTTGTCGACCTTTGAATTGACGCATGTGGAGCGTTTGAAGGACGGGCTGCAACAGCTAAAGCAGGAAAAATTCGACATCGTTCTGACGGACCTCGGCCTGCCAGATAGCAGCGGACTGGCCGCGTTCGAGAGACTGCACGAGCAGGCCCCAGACCTGCCGGTGGTGATCTGTTCAGGGAATGTCGATGAGGAGAACGCCATCCAGGCAGTGAGGAATGGCGCGCAGGATTACCTCGTCAAGAGTCTGGGCGGGCTCGAGATAGCCGCCCGCACCATCCGTTACGCCATCGAACGTCAAAACCTGCATCGGTCCCTGCAGGAAGGCGAGAAACGCTTTTCCGTTGCCTTCCATTCCACCCCTGCCTGTCAGATCATTACCACCTTCCCAGAGGGATTGGTCATCGACGTCAATGAAGCGTTTTGCCGCTTGATGGGATATGGACGCAACCAACTGATCGGTCATACCACCCGGGAACTCCAATTCTGGGCGAATGCAGAAGAACGGGACGCCGCCTTCCAGGCGTTCCGCACGGATGGACGTATCAATAACAGGGAGGTCGTTTTTCGCACCCGCACCGGCGATCATCGTACTGTGATCGCCTCGGTCGAAGCGATTGAAATCGATGGACTGTCCTGTGTCATTACGACCTCTTTGGATATCACCGAACGCAAGCAGGTCGAACTGGCATTACAGGAAAAATTGAAATTGCAGGAGCAGTTGGAAAAAACCGCCGCGGTCGTCCCGGGCTTGATCTGCGCCTTCAGGCAGGATGCCAACGGCCATGCCAGCATGCCCTATGCCAGCCCGGCCATCGAGGACATTTATGGTTTGCGAGCCGAAGACGTGGCGGAGGATTTCACGCCCATCCTTGCCCGCATCGACCCGCAGGATATGCCGCATGTGCAGGCCAGCATTGCCGAATCGGCGCGCA
>CAZSPX010000546.1:0-1624 GCA_964608885.1 uncultured Anaerolineaceae bacterium
AATGCTCGTACGCGCCATTCCAGATCTTTATGGCGGTCGCTTCGCTGCAGGCACGCTTCCGCATCTCCCCGATGAACTCATCGTAGGTCATGTTCAATTTGGCAGCTAATTGTTGAACCTGACTGTCCATATGATGTCCCTTGTTTCTTTCAGGGGTTATGCCCCGGCCCGGCCCCAGATGTCTCTGGAACCCGGGTCATCAAGAGCCATCCCTGGCTCTTTAAATTGCGCGTGGAAATGAAAAGATTTCGAGTCTCCCTCTGAATTCCTCCGGTCATTTGCCATCATTCTACGTCTTCCCCATGGATGGGATTCTACCATCCGGCTCTCTCTCCAAATCTTACAAACACCGTACATCTTCCCGGGTCTCTTGCCCCATACATACAAAGCGGTCCGGGTTGACGGATCGCAAACCAGAGCACGAGGAATATTCTAAAGCCCGTCCTATTCGGACATTTTATATCTGGAACATCTAAGAACAGGCTTGTTTTCCCGACCCATCCGAATTATTTCCCTGTCACGTTGCTAATTTGGGTTTCAAAGTGGATTTCCAAATCCATTTAAAAATCCAATTTTCAGCCCATTTTCCCATCCCGTGTGACAGTGGAATGTACCTTGAGTCTATCATAGGAGCACCCGGAAGAACAGACATTTTGTGAGCTTTGGTACTTTTAGGTGATAAACTATCACGCGGTCTGGATCACGCGTTCAAGGCGGCTTTATGAGCAGCTTAAAGATCATCATTCCCATGGCCGGACGCGGCAAGCGTCTGGAGCCGCTCACCCTTCAGAGGCCCAAGGCCCTCCTCCGTCTGGCAGACAAACGCCTGCTCGATCACGTGCTGGCTACCTTTGAGCCGCTTGAGAGATCCTATACCCTTGAATACATATTCATAGTCGGGCATCTGGGAGACCAGATCCGCCTCCACATGCAGGCGGAGCATCCCGGCAAAAAAGTGACCTGGTTTGTTCAGGAAAAGCTGCTTGGGCAGTCCTGCGCGGTCCATATCGCCAGGGAGGCCATCTCGGGCTCCATCCTTCTGACCTTCTGTGATACCGTCAACCTGATCGATCTGTCCTTCCTCCCGCCCCGCGATGCCGATGGCATTGCCACCGTCTGGCCTGTGGAAGATCCCGAACGGTTCGGCGTGGCGGCCCTTGGCCCGGGAGACAGGATCACACGGCTCATTGAAAAGCCCGCCACTCGCGAGCACCGCTCGGCGCTGACCGGCATCTATTACTTCTCCGAGGGCCGCGACCTTATCCGTGGAATTGAGACCCAGCTCGCCTCAGGCGTGACCATCAAGAACGAATATTACCTGGCCGACGCGATCAATCTCCTGATCCAGGAAGGCCTGCGCGTCCGGGCCGTGCAGGCCGCCAGATGGCTGGATGCCGGGACTCCTGGGGACCTGCTCCACACCAATGCTCGCCTGCTTCAGATTGATCCAGAATCGGCTCACCCAAAAGAACACCCCGGCTGCACCCTCATTCCGCCTGTCTACATGCATGAAAGCGCGGATGTGTCCGGCTCGCGCATCGGGCCGGATGTGTCGATCGGAAAGGGATGCCGCATCCGGAATTCCACACTCCACAACAGCATCGTGGATGACGGCAGCGTGATC
>CAZSPX010000547.1:0-1622 GCA_964608885.1 uncultured Anaerolineaceae bacterium
GACCATGCTGAGCAGCTCGGCGGCGCGCTCGTCGGCCTGCTTGCGGGTCATGCCGATGTGCAGCATGAGCGGCTCGACCAACTGGTGTCCGATGGTCAGCACGGGGTTAAGGGAGGTCATCGGGTCCTGGAAAATGAGCCCGATCTGCGCGCCGCGCACGTGGCGGATCTCTTCATTTGACATGCTGAGGAGGTCCTGGCCGAAGAACATGGCTTTCCCCGCTATGATCTTGCCAGGAGGCATCGGGATGAGGCGCAGGATGGAGTGCATGGTGACACTCTTGCCGCAGCCGCTCTCACCCACAACACCGAGCGTCTCGCCTTCCTTCAATCCGAACGATACACCATTGACCGCGTGAATGACCCCATCGGGGGTCTTAAATGTAGTTTCCAACCCTTGCACATCGAGTAGGAGATCGGGCATCCGCGGGTTCCTTTGCTGCTTCTGGATTTTCGTAGGCAATCGTACTGGCGCGCAGCAAACAGATTATACCTAAATAAGTCCAACCGTCAACGGCGGTTGGTTGTAGACTTATCGTAGCCCAACCGTGGGTCAAAAAAACGGTCCTGGAGAACTGTTTTAAACAATACCGGGGTACTAAACGCGTTTCCGCCGGACGGAGGAGGAATTTGGGAGGCGGAGGGGGGTAAATCGGATAAAATTAGTCTGAATATATAGGAGGGGGATCAGAGCCAGAGATCTCAAGAGGAGGGCGGGGCAGAGGTAGTCTTGCAGACGTGGAAATTTATAATGAAGAGGGAGGACCTGCAGCACGTTATGAGGCAGGACCCGCCTCTACGTTTCCCGCCGGGGGTATTCATTTGACAATGGGTATTCCAATAAGTAGAATACAACCAATCATCATTCCACGTGGAGGGATCATGTTAAAAGAATTCCGTGATTTTGTGATGCGCGGCAACGTGCTGGACCTGGCGGTCGGTGTGATCATCGGAGGGGCGTTCGGAAAGATCGTGGCCTCGCTGGTGGCGGACATCATCATGCCGCTGATCGGCCTGCTGCTGGGAGGCGTCAACCTCTCGGACAAGGCGCTCGTGATCGGCAGCGCATCCATCAACTGGGGAGTGTTCGTCCAGAACATCATTGACTTCCTGATCATCGCGCTGGTGATCTTCCTGATCATCAAGGCGGCCAACCGCTTCAAGAAGCCGGAAAAGGCTCCGGAACCGACCACCAAGGAATGCCCCTACTGCAAGTCCAACATCCACCTCAAGGCTACGCGCTGCCCCGAATGCACCTCGCAGCTGGAGGGCGCGCCGGCCTGAGCGGGCCTGCGCTTTGTGAACCGATATAATCCCGCCCCGCAGGTCACGGCCTCTGGCGCGCGCCCTGCGGGGTCTCCATCTCAAGACCCTTTCCCCTCTCCTCCCCGGCATGGAACTCTTCGACAGACTTAACCCACAACAAAGACAGGCGGTCTCGGCAGGCAGCGGTCCCATCCTGGTGGTGGCCGGGCCGGGCTCGGGGAAGACGCGCGTGCTCACCCAGCGCATCGCCTGGCTGATCGCCGAGGAGGGGGTGCGCCCGGGGCAGAGCCTGGCGGTGACCTTCACGAACAAGGCGGCGCGCGAGATGCGCGAGCGGGCGGAGGCGGGGCTGGGCGA
>CAZSPX010000548.1:0-1607 GCA_964608885.1 uncultured Anaerolineaceae bacterium
AGGACCGCCTGGTGCAGGACCTGTTCCACGCGCCTGCGCCGATGGACTCCGAGCCGCTGGAGCGCCTCCCTCTTCCGGGAGTGCACCACCGCACGCGCGCCTTCATCAAGGTGCAGGATGGCTGCGACAACCGCTGCACCTTCTGCATCACCACCCTGGCGCGCGGGGAGGGACGCTCGCGGCCGGCGGGGGAGGTGATCGAGGACATCCGCTTTGCGCTGGCGGGCGGGGCCCGCGAGGTGGTGCTCACGGGCGTGCACCTCGGCTCGTGGGGGCAGGATCTCAACCTGCATTTGCACGACCTGGCCGCAAGGGTGCTCAATGAGACCGATGTGCCGCGCCTGCGGCTCTCCTCGCTCGAGCCCTGGGACCTGGACGAGGGCTTCTTCCGCCTGTGGGAGGACCCGCGCCTGATGCCGCACCTGCACCTGCCGCTGCAAAGCGGCAGTGCCGATACCCTCCGGCGCATGGCCCGCAAGACCTCGCCGGAATCCTTCCGCAGGCTGGTGCAGTCCGCGCGGCAGGCCCTTCCGAACCCGGCCATCACCACCGACATCATCGCGGGTTTCCCGGGCGAGAGCGAGGCTGAGTTCGCTGAAACGTTGGCCTTCGTGGAAGAGATGGATTTTGCAGGCGGGCATGTCTTCAGTTATTCCGCCCGGCCCGGCACGGGGGCCGCCCGCCTTCCTGGGCAGGTGCCGGTGGAGGTCCGCAAGGAGCGCAACCACCGGCTGCAGGCCCTCCTGGAAGATTCCGCCCGGTGCTACCGGCGGGGGTTCCTGGGGAAGCGGCTGCCGGTCCTGTGGGAGTCGGTCTCGGAGCTGGGCGAATACGGCTGGAAGATGGAGGGCCTGACCGGCAATTACCTGCGCGTGAGCGCCGTCTCGCCCTCGCCGCGCTGGAACGAGATCGACATGGTGAGCCTGGTGGAGGAGACCTCCGGTGGGCTGCAGGGAATAATCCGGAATTCGTGATAACTGTCACTTATGGGAAGCGGGGGGAGAACGTATAATTTTCCTGAATCACACTTCAGGAGGAGTACATGACGGCTCAATTGATCGACGGCAAGCTGATCGCACAGCAGGTGCGCGACGATGTGGCCGCGGCCGTGGCCGCGCGCCGGGCGGCGGGCAAATCGCAGCCGACGCTGGCGACCGTGCTGGTGGGGACGCGGGTGGACTCGGCGGCGTACGTGGCCTCCAAGCAGAAGGCCTGCGCCGAGCTGGGGATGGGCTCCATCAGCCACACCCTCCCGGCGGATATCAGCCAGGAGGAGCTGGAGAAGCTGATCAAGAAGCTCAACCGCAGCAAAAAGGTCAACGGCATCCTGGTGCAGCTCCCGCTGCCTTCGCACCTCAACGAGGAGCGCGTCCTGCAGCTGATCAGCATCGAGAAGGATGTGGACGGGTTCTCGCCCATCAACATCGGCCGGCTGGCGCAGAAGGGCCGCGATCCGCTGTTCGTCCCCTGCACGCCCTTCGGGTGCATCTACCTGCTGGAGAAGATGGGTGTCAAGATCGAAGGCGCGAATGCCGTAGTGCTGGGCCGCTCGAACATCGTGGGCATGCCCGCCGCGCTGCTGCTCATCGGCAAGCACGCCACCGTGG
>CAZSPX010000549.1:0-1601 GCA_964608885.1 uncultured Anaerolineaceae bacterium
ATCTCTGCCATCGAGCGCGGAATCATGGACCTTATCGGCGCGGCGCGGCCTTCGATCGCCGATCCGTTTTTGCCTGACAAAATCAAGGAGGGGAGATACGAAGACATCCGCGAATGCATCGGCTGCAACATTTGCGTCACAGGCGATACGCGTTTCGTTCCCATTCGATGCACACAAAACCCAACGATGGGCGAAGAATGGAGGCGCAACTGGCATCCCGAGATTATCGCGCCGAAAAGATCGGAAGATGAAATTCTCATTGTTGGCGCAGGGCCGGCAGGATTGGAAGCGGCTCGAGCATTGGGCCAACGCGGGTATCGAGTCATCCTGGCCGATGCAAATCGTGAAGCGGGCGGGCGCGTTTTGCTCGAATCCCAATTACCGAATCTAATCGAATGGCGCCGCGTCGTCGATTGGCGTCTTACCCAGATCAACAAAATCGAAAATATATTTTATTATCCGTCCAGCCCAATGACCGATAAAGACATCCTCGAAGAAGGCGCGCCACATGTCATCCTTGCCACAGGTGCAGCCTGGCGACGTGATGGAATTGGCCGAAATAGATCGCGTCCCGTTGCCGGCGATGCACAACTGTTCACCCCCGACGATCTCATGAATGGTAATCTACCCTCGGGCAAAATCCTCATCTATGACGACGACCATTACTACATGGGCGGCGTCCTTGCGGAACTGCTCGCGCAAAACGGATGCAAAGTCACCTTGATGACGCCCGCCCCCACCATCTCTTGTTGGACGGAATTCACCCTCGAACAGGACCGCATCTACAAGCGACTTCTTGATTTGAAGGTGATCCTTCTCTCGCATCATCTTCTCGCCTCTCATTCCCCGACATCTGCTATTGTGACCCATACCATCACCTCCGCCGAATCGACTCTCGCCTGCGATGCCATCGTCCTCGTCACAGACCGCGTTCCCAATGACAGCCTCTATCATGAACTCAAACCCGCCCTCGCTGATGGCAGGCTCAAATCATTGCGTCTGATCGGAGACGCCGAAGCGCCAAACATCATTGCACAAGCCGTTTTCTCCGGTCACCTCGCGGCCCGTGAATTCGACGAAGCGGTTGACCCGGACATGACGCCGTTCAAGGTGGAACGATGATGATGTCGCTGCGAGGAGGGTGCCCTCCCCGACGAAGCAATCTCCCAATTAACATGGAGGTTGCTTCGTTGCTCACTGTCTTTCGATTCATGCAATGACATCAAAAATCATCCTCGTCACCGGCGCGACAGGTTACATCGCCAGCCGATTGATTCCCCGCCTGCTCGAATGTGGATACCGCGTCCGTGCCTTGGCGCGCCACCCGGAAAGGCTGATAGCGCGGAAATGGTTCTCCCAGGTTGAAGATCACCCAACCGAAATTTTAGATCATCGCATACTTGTTCTAATTTTATTTCAATTTAATCATTTTAGCAATACGGATAATCTCTGGTTTATTGGTGCAAGAGTCATACCGGGATTCAGAACAAAAAACAGGCTGCCCTTTTTTGGACAGCCTGTTAATCTTATGCTTCAGCCATTTCTTCGCTGACAACCTCATCCAGCGAATAAACCTGCTTGCAGTTCAAACACTGGGCATT
>CAZSPX010000550.1:0-1588 GCA_964608885.1 uncultured Anaerolineaceae bacterium
CGTTTAATGTCTCACCAGCGGGCGCGATGCTCCTCGGCAGAGCACACGAAAAACGAAAATGTTGCGTCGAGAGGCCGCGCGGTACCCTCTAAGGTCTCAGTGCCCGGCTCAAGCCGCTTTTGCCTATTGAATTGCGGGTCCTTCAGATGTATTATTACAGTATTAAAGGCAAATTAGTCTAAATTACTGGTATGGATGACCGCTCGTATACGGATTTCGATCTCGTCATCGAGAAAGCGGGGGACAGGTATCGCGCACGCGTTATCGGCTCCCCGGCCGGACAGGCCGCGGTAGAGTTCGAATCTCTTTTCTCGCCCCTGGAACTGGAAAACTTCGTTCTGCGCATGGGCCGCCCGAAGCGCGGCATGCGCCGGATCGATTCCCCTGAAATGGAATCGGTCAAGACCTTCGGAACGCGCCTGTTCCGGGCGGTCTTCAAGGATGAGGTATATGCCTGCTACCTGCGCAGCCTGGATGAGGTCCTGGACCAAAACCGGGGGCTGCGCATCCGCCTGAGGATCGACGTGCCCGAGTTCCATGATCTGCCCTGGGAATATCTATACAACCCGCAGGTGGACCAGTTCCTGGCTCTCTCCAAGGACACGCCCATCATCCGCTACGTTGAGCTGCCGTACAGGACCCAGGCCCTGCCCGTCAAGGCCCCGGTGAAGATATTGACCATGATCTCCTCCCCGGCGGATTATCCGGCGCTGGATGTGGAGGAGGAGTGGAGCAAGCTCAGCCGGGCGCTGAAACCCCTGATCGAGCACGGCCAGGTCATCCTCCAGCGGCTCGAGCAGCCCACGCTCGGTGCCCTCCAGCGGCACCTGCGCCGGGAGCAGATGCACGTCTTCCATTTCATCGGCCACGGCAAATATTTTGAGCGGGAGCAGGATGGGATGCTCCTGCTGGAGGACGACAACCGGCGCGGCATGGCGACGAGCGGCCAGCAATTGGGAGCGCTTCTGCACGATCATCATTCCCTGCGGCTGGTGGTTCTGAACGCCTGTGAGGGCGCGCGCACCTCCGCCGAGGACCCCTATACCGGCGTGGCGCAAACGCTTGTGCGCCAGGGCATCCCGGCGGTGCTTGCCATGCAGTTCGAGATCTTCGAGAATGCAGCGGTCACGCTGGCACAGGAATTCTACGGGGCCATCGCGGACGGCTACCCCGTGGATGCGGCACTCTCAGAAGCGCGCAAGGCGATCTTCGCCTCCAACAACGACGTGGAGTGGGGGACGCCGGTGCTCTTCATGCGCATCCCGAACGGGGTGCTGTTCAAGCCCCAGACTCCGGCGGAAAAGGCTGCCCGCCTGGCTGCCACCCAGCGCCTTGCAGAGAAGGCTGCGCGTGAGGGAGCGGACCGCGAGGAAAGGGAAAAGAAAGCGCAGCAGGAACAGGAGGAAGCGGCGCGCCTTGAACAGGCCCAGCGCCAGGCGAAAGAAAAAGAAGCCCGCGAGCTTGCCGAGCGCGGCGCAAAGGAGAACGAGGCCCGCGAGCTTGCCGAGCGTGCGGCGAAGGAGTACGAGGCTCGAGAACTCGCGGAGCGCGCGGCACTGCTGGCAGGCCTGTATGACGGTGCGAAGGA
>CAZSPX010000551.1:0-1576 GCA_964608885.1 uncultured Anaerolineaceae bacterium
GACCTGCCTTTAGAGGCTCACTTTTTTCTGATGCTTCTCAAGCACTTCCTTCAGCTTTTTCTCCTGCTGTGTTCAACCGGTAAGTGCAACACTACCTTTTAATTGTGAAAATACTTCATTTGGAGTTTTGTAGCCAAATTTTCTGACTGGTCGATTATTTAGTTCTTTTTCTGCTCTCCTTATTTGAGCGTGAGTAACCTGGTTGAAATCGGTTTTCTTCGGAAAGAACATTCTAATAATGCCATTACGGTTCTCCACGGTGCCCTTGTCTTGCGAGGTATATGGCCGTGTAAAATAAGCCTTGATGTGAAGTTTCTTGGCAATTTCCTCATGATAGCGGAAAGCCTGGTCATTATCAAATGTGATGGTTTTGAGTTGCGGGAATTTAGAAAGTTTTGCTATCAGTTTGCGTGCAACCTGTTTGGCATCCTTACCATTCAATTTTTGAATAGTTGTTATTAGGGTTGTGCGGTCGGTTGTAACCAAGAGAGCGGATCCATGCCCTTTACCCATCACGAGATCTGCTTCCAGATCACCAAATCGACTTCTTTTTTCAGCCACCTTGGGCCTGTTTTCAATAGGTACACGATTAGGTATCAAGCCTCTAGAATCCTTGTAATTGCCTCGTTTTCGCTTGCGGCGACCATGTCGGAGTGCTTTATATAAATTCCTAAATTCGTGATGGGCCCGTCGGTGTGAATGCTTGCACTGCCAGATAAAGCGGTATATAGTTTCATGACTAACCCCATCAATGCCTTCCCTTTTCCAAAAGGCGGCCACGAGCTCTGGGCTGAACCGCCGCGTGGTCATTAGCACCTTTGCTTGCAGCTTCAATTCCT
This sequence comes from uncultured Anaerolineaceae bacterium, assembly GCA_964608885.1. Taxonomy (GTDB): domain Bacteria; phylum Chloroflexota; class Anaerolineae; order Anaerolineales; family Villigracilaceae; genus JACPVF01. The sequence continues at coordinate 840 of CAZSPX010000551.1, forward strand.
GACTAAAACGGATGTATCTATTCTTTTTGCGGTGTCGTTCTCTTGCTTTGCCGTCAGCACGGACAGCTAAATAAGATCCAGCACAAGTGCCTCTTTTTGGTGAATTCCGCTGAATTTCACGGCAAATAGTGCTTCGGTGCACGCCGATTAAGAGAGCGATATTAGCCTGAGATTTTCCAGCGCAAAACAGCGCCTCAATCTTGTACCTTTGCTCCAGGGTGAGCTGATTATACTTCTTTGTCATGTGGTAATAACAAAGGTAGGTTTTCGGCTCTTCCCGCTTGGGGCTTCGTTCCGCTTCGGCTACGCCTTCGCTTCACAAAGCCCCAAGCGGGAATCAACCCTGTTGCACTTGTGAGTTGAACTTAGGGAAAACTGACCGATTAGCAAAAAGACTTTTCAATCCTTCCACAGGTACGGGAACAAAATGACCGACAGCAACAGGATTAAACCATCCAACACCATCAGGATCGCGAAGAAACTCCACCAGCCGCTGACCTGCATGGTCATGAACAGGGGCTTGGAAAGATCGGCCAGCAGAATAAGCTGAGGCACCACCAAGGGGAAACCCAAAATGGCGATAAGGGCGGAATTGCCTCCTGCGCGGCTTGCAATGGCCGAAAGCAGCGTGAAGAGCATGGCCAGGCTCAGACCACCGCTCAGCACCATCAGCAAAAACCGTCCGGGACGCAGAACGGGTTGTCCGAGCAGCACGATGAAGATCGACGGGAAGATCA
>CAZSPX010000552.1:0-1575 GCA_964608885.1 uncultured Anaerolineaceae bacterium
GGATGGAGGGCCATGAGGACCCCTATATGCGCGGGGATAATATGCAGATCCTCCAACCGGGAATGTGCTACACCGTGGAGCCGGGCATCTATCTCCCGGGCCGCAACGGCGTGCGCATCGAGGACAACATGGTCATCACGCAGAGCGGAGCCGAATCCCTGAGCGACATGAGGCGCGAGATGAGAAGGGTGGGCTAGGACCGTTTGCGCAGCCGATGGATCGCCAGCCTCCTGTTATCCATGACCGTGCCCGGGATCCTGATCCTGGGCCTCGGATATCATGAAACCTACCGGCTCTGGAAGGTGCCGGTCAAAGAGCAGCTATTCTATGACCTGCAATTAATCACCGGGACCTCTGAGTCAATCCGGGCAGGTCATGACCCCATCCTGAATAATGCGATGGATCCGGGCTGGCGCATCTTCAATTACCCGGCGATCTGGTATTGGGTCCTGAACCTGGGTCTATCCCGGAATATAGTCCTGCCTCTGGGGTTGGCCAGCCTGGCGGTTTTCTTCATCGTCCTGGCGGTTTTCTTCCGGCCGCGGGATGGGTTCACGTTGGGCTTCCTGTTGCTCATTACCTTCTCCAGCGCGTTCATGCTGGCGTACGAGCGCCTCAATGTGGATCTATGGTTTTTCTCGAGTGTGACGCTGGGCATCCTGGTGCTGGAAGCCTCGGCAGCTGCGTCTTTTGCGATCATGGTCTTCGGCATCCTGTTCAAGATATTCCCCGTGCTGGCCTCGGGAATGTATCTTGAACCAAAGAAGATCCGCACCGCCTGGTATGCTGCCGCTTCTATCCTGCTGGCGGTGCTGTATTTTGTCCTCACCTGGCAGGACATGCGCCATATCTTTGCAGACACCGAGAAAGGGAACGATTATTCCTATGGCGTCAGCGTCGCGCCGCTTTTTATGAAGGAGGTGATGGGGATCACCGCCCCCCATATTGGGGCGTTTGCGTATGGACTTGCAGCGCTGCTGATCGCCCTGGCCTGCCTCTCCGGTCTGCGCAGCCGCGGGAGATTGACCGGGCTCCCCCTGCGCGAGCAGCGGGCATTCTGGGCAGGGGCGGGGATCTATGCAGGGACCTTTCTGCTTGGGAACAACTGGGATTACCGGCTCATTTTCACACTGCTGACGGTCCCGGCGCTGGCGTGCTGGAGCCGGCAGGGGAGAGGCGGGGCCCGCATCCTTGCCCTGCTGACCGGCTGCGCCCTCCTGAGCTCGTGCTGGTCCATGCTGATCCGCGGTTGGTTGGGGGTGGGACCGGGCGCTTTCATGATCGGTTATGGATTGGATGAACTGGCAAACTGGATCCTGTTCTTCGGCCTGACCGCCCTGCTCACTGCAAGCCTGCCCGATTGGATCTTCGATGAGGCGCGCTCCCTCGGCAGGCGCATTACAAGACAGCAGGCTGCCATTCCCTGATGCGTCCATCCTTCTGGTTTTACAGGAGCTCTAAAAGTGCCATCTTACTGCGAGTACGTTCTCACCCACCCGGAAGACAACTTCAACAAGGCTTATCACGATACCGAATACGGCTTCCCCCTCGAGGACGATAACAGACTCTTCGAGC
>CAZSPX010000553.1:0-1567 GCA_964608885.1 uncultured Anaerolineaceae bacterium
CTGGTCAGAATGAGAACGCGTGAGGCCGGGCTTGCTTGCAGGATCAGCGGTGTCGCCTGGATCCCATCCATACCAGGCATGACCAGATCCAGCAGGACGATATCGGGTTGCGTGCGGCGCGCCGCCTCCACCGCCTCCAGACCGTCCGCTGCCTGACCAACCACCTGGATGGCCAATTCTTCCACGCCGCCTCTGGAGCCTGGATCGCTCATTTCCAGAAATGTGCATAAACCCTGGCGCACCATCTCATGATCGTCCGCGATCAGCACACGGATCTTGCCACTTTCAGACCGGGCGTCCGCATCCATAAGACCTGTCCTCCCAGCGGGAAAGCCTGGAAGACTGGCCTGCTCCCCGCCGAATCGATATACCATCAGTATAGTGAGAGGGAAATGCGTGTCAAGTGACAAGTGTCAAATGCTGCCGATTACGGAATCGAGGCCGTCCTCGCCCGGGAATTTTGTTACAATCCTGTTCGTCATGGTTCCGCTTGCGGATCATCCATTCCCTGAAGAAGAAGGCAAGGCATGACCGATTTCATGAACGAATCCCTGGAGATGTTCGATTATCTGCAATCCATGCGCAGGGATTTTCACAGGCATCCCGAGCTGGGCTTCCACGAAGTCCGCACCGCGGGGATCGTTGCCAGAGAACTGCAGTCCCTGGGCATGGAAGTGTCCCGGGGGGTCGGGAAGACCGGGGTGGTGGGTCTTTTGGAAGGCGCCCGTCCCGGCCCGGTGATCCTGGTACGTTTTGATATGGATGCCCTACCCATCAATGAGGAGAGCGGGACCGAATACGCCTCCACCGTCCCCGGCGTGATGCATGCCTGCGGGCACGATGGGCATACCGCCATTGGCCTGACCGTTGCCAGGATGCTGAACGCCCATAAAGACCAGCTGGCCGGCACGGTCAAGTTCGTCTTCCAGCCCGCTGAAGAAACCCTGGGAGAAGAGGGCCTGGGCGGGGCGCAGACGATGATACGGGATGGTGTCCTCCTCAGCCCCAGGCCGGATTTTGCCTTGGGGCTGCACTTGTGGAACGAGCAGCCGCTTGGCTGGCTGGGTGTGGCTTCGGGGCCCGTCATGGCCGGCGCGGATGAGTTCAAGATCGTCATCACTGGCAAGGGTGGGCATGGGGCGGTCCCGCACGCCACAATCGACCCCATGCTGGCCGCTGCACACGTCATCACTGCCCTGCAAAGTATCGTATCGCGTAATGTCGCCCCCCTGCAGACCGCGGTTCTCAGCGTTACTTCCGTCCACGGTGGGACGGCTTTCAATGTCATCCCGCAGGAGGTCACGCTGACCGGCACCATCCGCAGCTTTGAGCTTTCCGTCCGCCGCAAGGTGTTGGAGCGCTTTGACGAGATTGTGACCGGTGTGGCCAATGCAATGGGCTGCCAGCCGGTGATCACCATCACCCAGGTCACACCGGCCGTGATCAACGACAGCCGGGCTGCCGCACGTGTTCAGGAGACCGCCAGGCGGGTTTTGCCCGGCTCCCAGTTGGACACCGCCAGCTTTACCACCATGGGCGCCGAGGACATGGCGTTCATCTTGGAACG
>CAZSPX010000554.1:0-1567 GCA_964608885.1 uncultured Anaerolineaceae bacterium
TCGGCTATACCCATCCCGCAGCCGCGGTGCATACCGTCAGCGCGGCGCTGGCCTTTCACCTCCTCAAAGACCGCTCAATTCAGGGCCTGGGCAGGGGGGCTGCCATGGCAGTAGGAGTTGCGACATTGAGCGCGCCGTGGTGGCTCACGGTCATCAACCGCTATGGCTTGAGAGGCTTAACCGCGCCATTCTCTGCAGTCGCTCAGGACAGCGTCAGTCTTCCGCTCCGGTTGCTCGCGCTCTTTCAGTTCAAGTTCACCGATGAACCCTTCGTTGCCATCCTTGCCGTGCTGGGATTGATCGGGGTCGCGGTCCTGCTTGCGCGCAGGGAGTATCTTCTGCCCGCGTGGCTGGGAGCCGCCCTGCTGATCGAGCCGCGCGGCGCGCCGCTTTATATGATGATCCCTCTCGCCCTGATGGCGGCGTACGCGTTGGATTCCGTGATCCTGTCTGCGTTGAGAGGAACAGCATCAACCGAGGAGAGAGAGAAGCAGCATTGGGGCCGTGAGCTGTTTCAAGGCGCCATAGTGAAGTGGGCGTTGGGATTTCTAGCTGTTTATCTATTGGTCTCTGGCCTAATGGTTGTTTACACGTTGAGACAGAATTACACATTGTGGGCTGTGGACCTGGAGGCGATGCAATGGGTAAAGGCCAATACACCACCGTCCGCACAGTTCGCCTTGATCACCGGCGAGAATGTACTGCGCGATGCTTCCTCCGAGTGGTTCCCGGCGCTGGCGGAGCGAAGAAGCCTTGCCACTATTTTTGGATATGAATGGGTCAATGATGGGCGCTTCAGCGAGAGGCGGCAGGTTTATAACGATCTGCAAGCCTGCGCGGACACTGACCCTGGCTGCCTGAAGGAGTGGTCCCGCAGGACAGGCCGGCGGTTAGATTACATCTATATTCGAAAATCCGTGGAAGGCCCACACTACCCCGCGTTGGCGGTCTATCTGTTTCAATCAGGCCTATACCAGGGGGTCTATGATTCGCCTGGGGTGGTTATCTTCCACCGAATCGGACAGTGAAGAAAACGTTATCCGGTCTTGATCACGGCGTCGAGCATCAGGGCGAGGAAAATAAACAGCAAATACATGCTGGACCAGCGGTACATGCGGAAGGCCACTTTGTTCCCCGGGACGCGCACCACCCGCCAGGCGGCATAGATGAGCCCCGCTCCCAGCACCAGTGCAGAAACCAGAAAGATCATCCCGGTATAGCGCAGGATCGGCAGAAGCAGAGTGACCCCGACCAGGATCACGGTGTAGATCATGATCTGGCGGCGGGTTTCCGCCTCGCCGCGAACCACCGGCAGCATGGGCACACCTGCCCGCTCATAGTCGCTCTTGCGGACGATCGCCAGCGCCCAGAAATGCGGAGGAGTCCACATAAAGACGATGGCGAAGAGGATCAGCGCGGCAAGGTTGAGGCTGCCGGTCGCGGCAGCCCAGCCCACCATCGGCGGGATGGCCCCGGCGCCGCCTCCGATCACGATATTCTGGACCGTTGCCTTCTTCAGCCAGACGCTGTAGAACAGGACATAATAAAAAATGCCTGCCAGGGAGAG
>CAZSPX010000555.1:0-1564 GCA_964608885.1 uncultured Anaerolineaceae bacterium
TCCCCCTGAGCAAGGGCCGCACCCTCAGCGCCTCGCAGCTCCTGGAGCGCTTCCTCTTCGACAAGGAGCAGCAGTACCAGCCCATCAGCACCCTCAGCGGCGGCGAGCGCCGGCGCCTCCACCTCTGCATGGTGCTGATGCGCAACCCCAACGTGCTCATCCTCGACGAGCCCACCAACGACCTCGACATCCCCACCCTCAACGCCCTGGAGGACTTCCTCCTCGACCTCGACGTGTGCCAGCTGATCGTGAGCCACGACCGCTTCTTCATGGACAAGCTGTGCACCAAGCTCCTGGTGTTCCAGGGCGGCGGCGCCATCAAGGAGTGGGTGGGCAGCTACACCGAGCTGCGCGAGGCGCAGAAGGCCGAAGCCGCGCGCGAGCGCAGCAAGGACGCCCGCCCCGTGCCCGCCGCCGCATCACCGGGCCCGCCCGCCGCGCCGGCGCGCAGGAAGCTCACCTATGCCGAGCGGCTGGAGCTGCAGCGCATCGACAAGGAGATGCCCCGGCTGGAGGCGCGCAAGGCCGAACTGCTGGCCATCATGGCCGCCGGCGGCACCGACCACCACCGCATGATGGAGCACAGCATCGAGCTGGAGCGGGCCATGAAGGAGCTGGACCGCCTCACCGACCGCTGGCTGGAGCTGAGCGAGCGCGAGCAGGGATGACACCGGTCAGCCCGTGCCGCGGGGCGGCGCGAGGAATTCCCTTGTTTCCTGACGAATGTTCTTGGATGCCCGGGCGGGGACGGATAGTTTCACCGCCCCTTAACCTGAACCCAACCTCGTGTTCGCCTCAAGGCACGACACTCCCCTGTTCTCCGCTGCGCCCCGCGCAGCGCACCGCCACCAGGCCTCCCCGGCCTTGCCCTCGTAACGGCACGGACGCCGCAGTGAATGCTGGAACCCTTAACCAAAACAAGAGAGACATGAAGAGTCGAGACAAGATGATCAGGCGAACGCGCTGGTGGGCCCCTGCGGCGATGCTGCTGGGCGGCCTCTTTCAGGCGGAGACGGCGCAGGCCCAGTTCTGTAATGCCACGGTCACGAATGGAGGTGTTGTTACACCGACAGGTACCGTTCAAACAGTTGTTGGAGCATCAGGCACCCGCACGTATTGGACGTTCAACACTACGGCTGGCACGAGTTATACGTTCCAGAACTGTGGTTCAGGTGGTGACACCTACCTCCGCCTGTATTCCACCGCCACTGGAGGCACGGTCCTGGCCAGCAACGACGACGGCTGCGGTACACAATCCACGGTGACCTATGTGGAAACGGCCAGTTCCACGCGATCTATCCTGCTCACCAATTACAGTTGCGCTACGCTCTCCGTGAACACCACGCTGAGCTATTCCAGCGCAGCTCCATGGAATCCTTGTGCCACGATCCCGACGATCTCCGGCTGCGGGGTGAGCACGGTTTCCTCGCACACGGGCGCGGGCTCTTGGAGCCCTGGCACCTGTGGATTCAGCACCCCGGGACAGGAAAAACTCTACACCTTCACCCCCAGCGTCACCGGAGCCCACGCCTTGCAGGTGACGGCCGCTACGGGTGGCTATGTG
>CAZSPX010000556.1:0-1561 GCA_964608885.1 uncultured Anaerolineaceae bacterium
CCCATCCGGCATACCGGAGGACCTCGGGGAAACGGGTGCTGCTTTGCGTGGGCTTGTGTTCCATTTTCAGCGCGGCCTCCAGCCGCGATTCGAATTCCGGGCGGGGTTCGAGCGAGTCTGCCAGCGCCTCCAATGAGCGCAGGGTGTGGCGGTCCTGAGGGTTCAATTCGTTAAGAGGGTCCATTATTCCACCTCCAGGGAAAGCGAGGTCCGCTCGCGCAGTTCCTGCAGGCCGCGCATCACCAGCATCTTGACCGCGCCCTCGCTCTTGTGCAGGATATCCCCAGCCTCTCGGGGGCTCAACCCCGCGAACGTGCACAGGATGATGGCCTCGGACCGCCCTTTGTTGATCTGCCGGAGAGCCTCCCTCACGCTCTGCAATTGAAGCCTTTGCAGCGCCGCCTGGTCGGTGGGAGGGTCATCGTCAGGCAGGTCTTGGAGCGCCTCCAGTGGGACCTGCGGTCGGCGGCCCCGGAAGAGCTGCGCCCGCTTGCGCGAGGCGATGCCCATCAGCCAGGCGGCGAAGCTGCCCTCCCCGCGGAATCCGCGCAGCCCCTCCAGCGCGGCCATGAAGGTCTGCGAGGTCAGGTCCTCGGCGTCTTTTACGTCCCCGGAGTGGACCAGGTGATAGCGATAGACTGCCCGGAGATGCCGGCGGTATAGCTCCGCAAAGGCTTCCGGGTTCGCAGCGGCTTCCTGCGCCAACGCAAGCTCGTCGGTAGGGGGGCTTTTGGTCTGTGCGGCCATGAGGGATGCCATAGTCCTCCTGTCATTTATCTTGTTGCAGGAGGGCCGTGAAAAGTAACAGGGAATTTTGTGGTTCTGGGGTCCTACTCGGGATACACCTTCCAGCCCAATTTCTCAAGGTCGGAGGTGTCGTACTGGTCATCCGGCACGTTGATATGCAGTGCCTCCGCCTCGGCCAGCAGCTCGCCGCTCTCCTCATCATAGATACCGGCCCACGCCTCGGCCATCCGCCCTCGCACCCTGCCGGCCTTTCCGATGATTTTGAGCCGCTTTCCGATCGGCACGTTCTTGCGGTATTTGATCTCCAGCTTCCCGGTGAACATGAAGCGCGGGTTTTCCGCCGGACCCATATGGGCCCGACCGCTGATCTCGTCCAGGATGGCGGCCACGATTCCGCCATGCAGGACGCCGGGATACCCCTGGAAATGCTCCGGCGCGATATAGCTCGATTCGATCACGCCCGGTTCTGTCTCGTAGATGTGCAGGTGCAGCCCCACGGGGTTTTCCAGCCCGCAGATGAAGCACATGCGTGAATTGGGTTGTTTGATAATTGCCATCTAATGATTATAACGGGAGTGCCAAAAACACAAAACAATATTTCATTGCGAGGAGGGTAGGAAACGTCCGGGTAATTCCGGACAATCCGGCCCGACGTTCGCGGAGCATCGCTGAACATCACGAAGCATCCCGTATTACTTTACTCCGGCGCGGTCTCCTGACCGGGCCGTTCCTTATCTTTCAGCCAGTACGGAAGCCCTCTTTAAACATTAAAAACCTTACAAACTGTGCACTGCGTGCATGGAGTGGACAGTTT
>CAZSPX010000557.1:0-1555 GCA_964608885.1 uncultured Anaerolineaceae bacterium
ATCCGAGGATCAACGCCACCAGGGCGAGTATCAAACCCAGCAGATAGATGCCGGCAACCGAAGACAGGTCACTGCTGCCGATCATCAACACGCCCAGGTGGAGCACCGCAAAGAACAACGCCACCACAAAGAACTGACGATACCCCGGTGCAGCCGGTACCGGATCGTTCTCTTCGCCGCTGGCATAGGTGGCGGTTTTATATTCTGTTTTGTCGCCTTGCGCGGAGAATAACTTCCCCAACCCCGAGATAATGGAAACAACGATGAAGTAAATGAGGAATGCAACCAGGGGAGAGAGCAAAATACTTTTCATATTAGTACCCAAACATGGTCATCAGCCGTTCCGCAGCGGGAACGGTCAGCCAATTCATCAGGTCCGGGAAAAAGCCAAGAACGATCACCAACAGGGTCATCACGACCAGCGGCAGGGTGATGTTCCAGGTCAGTTTTTTACCCGCCAGCACCTGCACAGAGGGCTCCCTGCGATACATCAGGTTCACGAGCGGCGCATAATAACCGAGCGACAACACGCTGTTGAGCGCCATGAAGATCATCAGCGCGATGAGCCAGCCATTCTCCGTTTCGAACCCGGCGACGAAGATCTGCCATTTCGACATGAACCCCGCCAGCGGCGGCATGCCGCCCAGCGCCAGCAAGGCAATGCTCAACGTCAGCGCGACCAGCGGATATTTCTGCGCCGCCCCGGCAAGATCAGCCACCTTCAAGGAGGCATGCGAGTCGTTCTGTAGGAACAGCCCATACATCAACGCGCCGACCGAAAGGAACGCCAGTCCCTTCATCAGCATATGATTGAACAGATGGAAAAAAGCGCCCTGCGCTCCAAGGGACACACCCGAATACAATGCAATGCCCAGCCCCAGCAAAATGTATCCCACGTGGCTCAGGCTCGAATATGCCAGCATCCGCTTTACCACGGTCTGCCGCAATGCCAGCAGGTTGCCGTACAAAATATTCACCGCGCCAAAACCCAGCAGGATGAGCCCCCACGAAAGCGCGGACCCTGTCAACACCGCCAGCGCGCGCAGCATGGCGATCAGACCGATCTCAATGACCACCCCCGAAAGCATGGCACTGATCCCGCTTGGCGCCTGCGAATGCGCGTCCGGCAGCCAGGTATGCAGCGGGACGAGCGCCACTTTGACGCCAAAACCGATCACGAACAACGCGCCCGCACCCAGGAGGGCGAACCGGTTCACCCCGGACCCGGAAACTGCCTCCGCTATCTGAGCCATGTCCAGCGTCCCGGCTTGCGCCAGCACGAGAGCGACACCCACCAGCACCAGCACGGAACCGGTCGCACTCTGCACGAGATACTTCATCCCGGCTTCCAGCGAAGCGGACTGCTCCCGATAGAACGCCACCAACAAATAGGATGAGATCGCCATGCCCTCGAACCAGACCCACAAATTGAACAGGTCGCCGGCGGTGACAAGACCGATCATCATTCCCAGCATCGCCAGCAGCATGGCGTAATATTTTTCCTCGCCTACTTCCTCCATCATGTACGAACCAGAGAAGAGCATGACGAGCGTTC
>CAZSPX010000558.1:0-1544 GCA_964608885.1 uncultured Anaerolineaceae bacterium
CACCTCCTCCCCGGGGCAATAACATGCTGAAAGACTTCAAGATAATGCTCGGCGCGGCAGTTTCCGTAGCGCTACCTGCCGCCTGCTCGCCCACCACTGTCAGGTAGAAGCTCCACACCGTGAAGAGGCGGGCCCTCTCCTTCGTAGCGGCGATGTTCGAAGAATGCAGCGACGTCAGCCTCGACGTGCTGCGTAGTTTCCTTCAGATCGACGGCTTTGTTTCCCCGCATCACCGCTGACACGCCGAAGTAGGATGTCAGTGCCGCCCCGACATCGTCCTTGAATTGGCCGTACAAATAACTGGCGGCCTCGATGCTGAACTGCGTCTTTTCAGAGCCGGGCGGCAAGGCGTGAAAAAAAGGTATCGCTGCAGATTACGTCAACATCGACGTCGCTGTTCCTGCGAACGTTGGTGTTGTTGCGATAGGAGCCTTGGAGCACTACGCGAACATTGCGGTTCGCTAGTTTGGAGCTTGATTTCAAGGCGTTCCGACCGGCCTTGATTGCGTTCTCACAACGTTGCTCTTTGGTCTTGCCAGGCGGGTCCGCCCAGGTTCGAAATCCAGCTTGCCACGTAGGTCTCATGGGGAACTTCTAAGTGAGAATTTGGTCTTCGCACGCCGAGTGACACAGCCGGCCGATGCGGAGGACGGCCGGTTCTAAGAGCGCGTTGACATCAATCCGTTACCCGGCCCGTTACCCGAGCGTGCACTACAGCCAATCGGCTTTTGTGCAAGATATTGAAATCACTGGCGCGCCCGAAAGGATTCGAACCTCTGACCCCCAGATTCGTAGTCTGGTGCTCTATCCAGCTGAGCTACGGGCGCGGCCTGCAATGAGGGGCGGGTTGTATAGTCGGGGCGAGACGGACGCAAGGGCAGAGCAGCCGCACCCGGATTAACGCGAAAATGGCAGGTTTAGTGGGGTTTACATGGCTCTGGCGCGGGCGAGACTGGCTGCCATGGCCTCTGTTGATCGTCTCCCCGTCATCGACGTCTCGCCGCTGTTCGGCGCGGACGCCGCCGCGCGCCGCCGCACGGCGGAGGAGATCGGCGTGGCCTGCCGCAGCCTCGGTTTCTTCTACGCCAGCGGCCACGCTATCAGCCCCCCAACGCTCGCGACGCTGTGCGACGCCAGCCACCGTTTCTTCGCCCTGCCGCGCGAGGAGAAGATGAAGATCGCCATGGCCCATGGCGGCCGCGCCTGGCGTGGATTCTTCCCGGTCGGCGGCGAACTCACCTCCGGCAAGCCCGACATCAAGGAAGGGGTCTATTTCGGCGAGGAGTTGGGCCCGTCCGATCCGCGTGTGAGAGCCGGCCTGCCGCTTCATGGCGCCAATCTCTTTCCCGCCGCCGTACCCGAGCTGAAGACGTCCGTCACCGCCTTCATGGATGAGGCCGAGCGTTCAGCCCACGCGATCATGGAAGGCATTGCCCTCAGCCTCGGTCTCGACGCCCAGTATTTCCGTCAGGCCTATACAGCCAGCCCGACCATGCTGTTCCGCATCTTCCACTATCCCGCCTCGCAGGCTGTGGAAGGGTGGG
>CAZSPX010000559.1:0-1539 GCA_964608885.1 uncultured Anaerolineaceae bacterium
GTCTCCCAACTTGTGCGGGAGACCTTCGGGGTCTCAAATGAAGGCGCTCGGGAAGGCCTGGGGCTTAATCCTCGAGAATGAACGTCACCTTCAGCTGCACGCGGTATTCGGTGATGTTGCCTTCCTCGTCGATCAGCACTTCCTGGTTCTGGATCCACGCCGACTTGAGGTTCTTCAGCGTCTTGGCGGCGCGGGAAACGCCTTCCTTCACGGCGTCGTCGAAGCTGGTCTTGGAGGAGGACTTGATCTCGGTCACACGGGCGACGGACATGGCAGGCTCCTTTCTGAAATGGGGGACGACACAATGGTATTATATAGCAGGTTCAGCCTCCATCCCTGCCGGCCGGGGCCGTGCCCGCCGCTCTCATCTGCCTCACAGATCTGGAATCCCCCACGATGGTACTGCCTGCGGGGTCGCCCATGCATGATAGACTCCTCATCCCGCCGTCATGAAGCCCATGTTCCTCTTCTACTTTTCCATCCTGCTGGCCATCGCCTCCAGCGCCCTCTATCACTTCAGCGCCAAAAGCACCCCCGCCCAGGTGAATTTCCCGGTCTCGCTGGTCTTCACCTACCTGGTGGCCCTGGGCATCACGGTCCTGATCGCCCTCCTCTTCCCCAGCCCGAACGGGGTCCTGGTTGAGCTGCGCCGGCTGAACTGGGCCAGCCTCCTGCTCGGGGTGGCCATTGTTGGCATCGAGTTCGGCTTCCTGCTGGTCTATCGCTCCGGCTGGAACCTGGGGCTGGCGGCGGTGCTGGTCAATGTGGCCGCCTCGCTGATCCTCGTCCCGGTCGCCATCCTGCTCTTCAAGGACCGCTTCAACTGGGTCAACATCCTCGGCATCCTGGTCTGCCTGGCCGGGCTGCTCATGCTGAACTGGAGGCGCTAGGCTCTGTCTGGTCCCGGAGTATCAAGAGACGCCATGAAAAACAAGGTCATCAACTTCATCCTGGTCGCGCTGTTCATCCCGGTTTTGCTGGCTTTCTTTGCCATCCAGACGAACTACCGCGGCCTCTTCCGCACCCCCACGCCGACGGTGACCCTTACCGCCACCGCCACCGCGAGCCGGACCTCCACCGCCACCGTGACGCGCACGCCCACCCGTACGGCGAGTCCCACCCGCACCCCGACCCCCACCCGCACCCCCACGCGGACCTCCAGCCCCCGGCCCTCTGTTGCGACCGCAACTCCTGCCACTCAGATCGCCAGCCATTAACCCGCCGGAAGAAAAGGATCCATGAACTTCACCGCCCGCATCAAAGCCGCCGCGCGCCTCCTGCTGAAAGGCCAGCCCGCCAGGCCTCAACGGGGTGAGATCCCGCCCATCACTGCGGAGGAGGTCGCCGAGGTCCGGCAGTTCTTCCCGCGCAGCAAATTCTTCATCTTCGGTCATGCCCGCTCGGGCACCACGCTGCTCATGCGGCTGGCGCGCCTGCACCCCGAAGTGCATTGCAATTACCAGGCGCACTTCTTCACGCGCCGCCCCCTTCTCAAATCGCTGGTGGATACGCCCGAGGCCGAGGAATGGCTGAAGCGCA
>CAZSPX010000560.1:0-1539 GCA_964608885.1 uncultured Anaerolineaceae bacterium
GCTGCAAAAGTTCCACTACTTTCTCGGCGAGCAGTATCGGGTGGAATGTCCGACGGGATCTGGCCGTCACTCCACGCTGTGGGACGTGGCGACCGAGATCTCTCGCCGGTTGATCCATATTTTTCTCCGGAATGCCGACGGAACGCGTCCGGTGTTCGGGGGAACCCGTCGATTTCAAGACGATCCCCATTGGCGCCACCATGTCTTGTTCTACGAATATTTTCATGGGGACAACGGCGCCGGGATCGGGGCAAGCCATCAAACGGGCTGGACGGGATTAGTGGCCAAGCTGATTCAGCAATCGGGGGAGTGAAGCAGCCGTCAGCTCTCACAATCAGCAAGCGCAGGAAACGGAGGCATTCTTTCAAAGGCTGATGGCTGGACGCTGGGAGTCCGACATGAAGATCGGCACGCAAGAATGCCAAGACCTCGCACGGGTGTTGAGCCTCGAATGGCTTGAGCAGAACGGAAGAGGGGGATTCGCTTCCGGTAGGGTGGTCCTGCGGGCGTTGGTGGAAGACCTTGGCATTCCGGCTATGGCCGAAAAAACTACGGTAAGACGGGTTCTTGTGCGTCAGTGTAAGGAAACGGTTCCTCCATCGACTCAGCAGAAGAAGGACCAGTCAGTGCAACGAAGGCGGGGGAAAGACGCGCCGCTCAATCTCTGATGTTGCGTTGTAAGGAGCGGGAAGAACCAAAGAGTTTCACCCAATATGATCACCACAGTACTGGCTCATATCACTCTCCCCTGCAAAGAGGTCACCCGGTTTGCTTCTCAATCTATGGATGGACCGCTGCCCTGGACGACCCGGCTCAGTCTCAGGCTCCATTATTCGATCTGTGACGCCTGCGCGCGGTACCGAGTTCAATTGCAAACCATTCGGCAAACACTGCGCCGTTCGGCTTCGACGTGCCGGCACGGCGAGGCTTCGTCGCCTTCTCCTGCACTCAAGACCCGTCTGACAGACGCGTTCCGCGCTAGACACAAGTAGGGACCGCAGGGTATGTTCCCGCCTATTCCGCTTAAGCGGAAAGTGGGATCCGGCCTATCCGTTCGGGAGAGGACGACGATGAAACCATCCATCAGCGACGTTGCGTTTACCGACTCTGTGAAGGCGGTTCAGCAACGCATGGGGTCACGGAAGCACTATGAGCGGATGGAAACGGCTGGTGGGTGGGAGAATGCAATCTCCAAGGATCTAGCCGATTTCATCGGCGACCGCGATTCGTTTTATCTAGCCACTGCCAACGCGAAGGGTCAGCCGTATATCCAGCACCGAGGGGGGCCGAAGGGGTTTCTCAAGGTGCTGGATGAGCGCACCCTGGCCTTTGCCGATTTCGCGGGGAATCGGCAGTACATCTCAGTCGGGAACCTGGCCGAAAACAATCAAGCCTTTCTGTTTCTGATGGATTACGCCAGCCAAACGCGAGTCAAAATCTGGGGCACAGCCGAGGTCGTCGATCATCATCCGCGCCTCGTGAAGCAACTCACCGACCCGAGCTATAAGGGGAAGTCGGAACGCGCCATCCGCTTTCACG
>CAZSPX010000561.1:0-1536 GCA_964608885.1 uncultured Anaerolineaceae bacterium
TATTGTTGCGGGTAATGGCAAGGTGCTCACCGCGCGACTCTCTGATGCGCGCTTCTTCTGGGAGCAGGACAAGAAGACGAAGCTCGCGGATCACGCGAAGAAGCTCTCCCGTATCACCTTCCATGAGAAGCTCGGCACGGTTGCAGACAAGGTCGAGCGTGTGGCGAAGCTGGCAGAATGGCTGGCGAACGAGGGTATCGTTCCGAATTGCGACCCGGCCCTCGCGCGGCAGGCGGCGGAATTGTGCAAGGCCGATCTGGTGACGGAGATGGTCGGCGAGTTCCCCGAATTGCAGGGTCTGATGGGCGGCTATTACGCGCTAGAGGAGCATCTTGATTCTGACGTGGCGGACGCGCTTACCAATCAGTATAAAACAGTAGGTCCAGAAGGGAATTTTTCCGGTCGACCCTTAGCCGTCATACTTAGCTTGGCGGACAAGCTTGATACGTTAGTTTGTTTTTTCGCTGTTGATGAGCGACCAACCGGATCGAAGGATCCCTATGCTTTGAGGCGGGCAGCCCTTGGAGTGGCCTCACTTATCACACAGTATAATCTGCGCTTCTCCTTGTGGGGCCTTTTATTCGCCCTCGCATTTGACTTTTATGCAAAACAGAGATCACCTGTCCGCCTGAGAGTTGTAACGAACGAATTCAATAAACTGACAGCCTGGTCGCAGCCGAATTTTAACAATGGTTCAAATTCTGAGCAGTTAATGCATGCTTTGAACGGTATAATTGAACCACAGTATCACAGTGAATTGAACAGGGCGCTAAGTATCACCGTCGAATTGTTCAATTTTTTTGTTGACCGCCTTAAGGTCCAGCAGAAAGAAATCGGCGTCCGCCATGACCTGATAGATGCAGTATTCGCCCTTGGTGTCGAGGATGACCTTGTTCTTTTGCTGGACCGTGTGCGTGCACTCCAATCATTCATCGAAACACCGGACGGCACGAACCTGTTGGCAGGATATCGGCGCGCTGCAAATATTCTCAAGAAAGAGAAAGTCGAGGTCGGTATCCATCCTTCATATGGTTTCGAACCAGCTGAAGTGTCGCTGATGAAGGACTTGGCATTAGCAGAAGCGAAGGCTGTCGAATTCTTGGAAAAGGAAGACTACGAGCGTGTCATGGCAGCACTAGCCTCGCTCCGCGCACCTATCGACGCCTTCTTCGAGAGCGTGATCGTCAACGACCCGGAACCAGCAAAGCGCGCGGCGCGTTTGGCCCTTCTCGAACGTGTTCGTACCGCAGTGCACAAAGTAGCTGATTTTTCCAAAATCAGCGGCTAATAGGGCAACGCCACACGCGGTGCAGCGCCAAGGCAATGATTATAAAAGACAGGAAACAGGGCTGATGACCAAATATGTCTATCGCTTTGGCGGCGATGCGAATGACGGCGGAAAAGGCGACAAAAATCTGCTCGGCGGCAAGGGTGCGAACCTCGATGGCATGGCGTCGATCGGCCTGCCGGTGCCTCCGGGCTTCACCATCACGACCGAGGTGTGCACCCGCTATTATGCGGATGGCGAGGTGTTCC
>CAZSPX010000562.1:0-1533 GCA_964608885.1 uncultured Anaerolineaceae bacterium
CCACCTGCTCCAGCGCGATCGGCAGCGGGACACCCCACGTCTTGCCGGAGCGCGAAACGCTCACGTCCTCCAGGCCCGACTCGATCACGTTGAGGATCTCGTTCTTGCGGATCTCCGGCCGGATGAAATCCGGGTCGGCCAGGATCTGCGCCTTCAGGCGGTCGGCGAACTTCGAGAGCGCGAAGAAGTAGTTCTTCTCCTCGATGAACTTCGCCGGCGTGTGGTGGCGCGGGCAATTGCCGTCCACCAGGTCCTTCTCGGCCTTGAACTCCTCGCAGCCCTCGCAGTACAGGCCGCTGTACTTGCCCTCATATATATAGCCGCGCTCGTGGATTCTCCGGAACAACTCGGTCACCGCGCGCTTGTGCGCCGCGTCGGTGGTGCGGATGAACTGGTCGTAGGAGATGTGGAGCGAGGCCCACGTGCGCTCGAATACCGCGGCCATCTCGTCCGTGTAGGCCTGCGGATCCTTGCCCTGGGCTCTCGCCTCGCGCTCGACGTTGGTCGAGTGCTCATCGGTGCCCATCAGGAAATACGTGTCGAAGCCGGCCAGCCGCTTGTAGCGGGCCATGCAGTCGGCGCCGATCTTCTCGTACGCCGTGCCCAGGTGCGGGCGGGCGTTGACGTAGTCGATGGCCGTGGTGATGTAGAAGGTCTTCTTCACGCTGGATTCCCCCGGGGCAAAGCCCATAGAATGTATCATCTTGCGCCCGCCGTGGCAAAGAGAGGAGTTGGCCCGAAATGGAATGGCTCGCCGAACCCCAGACCTGGATCGCCCTGGCCACGCTGACCGCCCTGGAGATCGTCCTGGGCATCGACAACATCATCTTCATCGCGATCCTGTCCACCAAGCTGCCGGCCCACCAGCAGGGCCGGGCCCGGATGATCGGCCTGGCCATCGCCATGATCACCCGGGTGCTCCTGCTCCTCTCCCTGAGCTGGATGATGAAGCTCACCGCCCCCCTGTTCTCCATCGGGTTCGTGGGGCAGGAGATCTCCGGCCGGGACCTGATCCTCCTGGCCGGCGGCCTGTTCCTCCTGGCCAAGAGCACGCTGGAGATCCACGAGAAACTGGAGGGTCACGAGGGGCACCACGCCGTGTCGAAGAAGAAGGCGGCGTTCTCGGCCGTCGTCTTCCAGATCGTGCTGCTCGACATCGTGTTCTCGCTGGACTCGGTGATCACCGCCATCGGCATGGCCCAGCACATCGAGGTCATGGTGGCGGCGGTGATCATCGCCGTGATCTTCATGATGGCCTTCTCGAGGTCCATCAGCGACTTCGTGGACCGTCACCCGACCATCCGCATGCTTGCCCTGAGCTTCCTGATCCTCATCGGCGTGTCGCTGGTGGGCGAGGGGCTCGATTTCCACATTCCGAAGGGGTACATCTACTTCGCGATGGCATTCTCGGTGATGGTGGAGATGCTGAACCTGAAGGTGCGCGGCAAGACAGCGCCGGTCCAGTTGCACGGAACGCCGGAGGAGATGGAGAAGGGGGCGTAGAGGTCAGATCCACCCGCGGCGGCGCAGGAG
>CAZSPX010000563.1:0-1531 GCA_964608885.1 uncultured Anaerolineaceae bacterium
CTGTCGGGGCACGGCTATTTCGATATGGCTTCTTACGAGGCATACCTGACGGGCAAGCTGGAGGATTACGAGTACCCGACGGCGGCGGTAGAAGAGGCGATGCACCACCTGCCGCAGTTACCGGCGGGGATGCCGTAAGAAGTAAGGCGGTAGAATTGGGCGGCGGGGCGCCCAATGCTACCCCAGGGCGGGGGGAGCCGCCGAGGATGGTGAAAATGCCGTAGAGGGGATTGCTTCGGCGAAGAACAAGGCGCGATGACAGGGGGAGGAGATTGCTGGTATAGACAAATGTAGTGTTGATTCGCAGTTCGATTTGTGCAATAATGATAATATGCTGCGCAGGGCGTTTCCAGCGGCGATACGACACCCGACCAGCCTGGTTTTCGGATTTGTTACGATAGCGGGGCTGGTATTGGGCTACGCCCGGGCGGAGCCACCGCTAACAGCCAGCGAACTGATCGTGATCACGATATTGAGCGGGGTGTACCTGTTCAGCGGGACGGTGGTCTTCATGGGGGTGCTGAGGGAGGGGTCGCCGGGGCAAAAGATGCTGTACCTGGCGTTTCAGATCGGGCTGGGGTTTGTGATTTTGTACCTGGAGCGGGGCAACGGCTGGCTGCTGCTGCTGCCGCTGGCGTCGCACAGCGTGGCACTGTTTTCGCCGCGGGAAGCAGCGCTGCCGTGCGTGATGATCACGACGGGGATCGCGCTGAACGCGACGCAGACGTTTGCGAACTGGGTTCCTTTTGTGCAGTCGTTCCTGGTATACGGGTCGGTGGTGTTCATTGCGGCGGTGTTCACGGACTTCTCGATCCGGGATGCGCGGCGGAAGGAGCAGTTCGAGCGGCTGACGGGGGAGCTGGAAAGGGCCAACCAGCAGCTGCAGGCCTATACGGCCAAATCGGGAGAGCTGGCGGCGGCTGAGGAGCGCAACCGGCTGGCACGCGAGATCCACGACGGGCTGGGGCACTACCTGACGACGATGAAAGTGCAGGCTGAGCTGGCAAGGACGCTGATCGAACAAGATACGGAAAAGGCCGAGAAAGCAATGATCAAGCTGGAGGCGATGATCGGGGAGGCGCTGGGGGACGTGCGGCGGTCGGTGGCGGCGCTGCGCAGCGAGCCAATCCTGGGAGGCGACCTGCTGCCGGCGCTGGAGGGACTGGTGGATGAAAGCCGGGCAGCCGGGCTGGCCACGGAGCTGTATGTGAAGGGGAAGCAGCGGCGACTGGCGCCGGCGCGGGAGCTAACGCTGTACCGGGCGGTGCAGGAGGGGCTGACGAATGTGCGCAAGCACGCCCAGGCGAGGCAGGCGACGGTGATGGTGGAGTTCGAGGCAGAAGCGGTGCGGCTGCGGATTGAAGATGACGGGGCGGGGAGCCGGCTGGAAGCGGGGCAGACGTATGAGCTGCAGGGCAGCTTTGGGCTGCTCGGGCTGCGGGAGCGCGCCCAGATCCTGGGCGGCGACCTGCGCATCCGCAGCGTTCCGGAGCACGGGTTCTGCTTGGAGATCGAGCTGCCGACCGGGGAG
>CAZSPX010000564.1:0-1525 GCA_964608885.1 uncultured Anaerolineaceae bacterium
CGACTTTGTGGAACCGGTGTAAATCAAATCGCTCTGATCATCCGATCTTCGTTCATGGTATACGATGATCCCTGCAAACAACGCAACAATACATATGACCGCGATCGCTATCTTTCCCATGAGCTAGAGACTTTTCACGTCGTTCTCAATTGAGGTGACGTCGGATGTTGGGTAGCTTGTATCAATCTGATCAACCTCTTCAGACTCTGTTTGAGGCGCCGTTGTGACGGTTGGCTGATTTAGTTGTTCTGCGGTGGTAGGCTGTGGCGCACTGTTCGTCTGTGGCGATGATGTTGCGTTCATTGAGTAAACGACGTATATCAGTCCGGCGGTGATCACGACGACGAGTATGAGAAGAGCAATCCACAGCGTGGTGTTCGATTTCTTCATCGGAGCTGTCATTGTTGCGGCAGCTTCTTGAACCGGCACCGATGGGGAGCTGGGTGCGACAGGAGCCTCCGTGACCGGCGGGGTGTTGAGAACAGATGCTGCTGGATTTTCCTGAGGTACTGGCTGTTGGGGTTGTGTTGGTGTGGTGTCCATATTACTTTAACTGTAACACAGCAACGGCTGCTTTTTTAACATCAATTTTTGCCTGAATGACGACGGCGTGTACACCCTTCAGATCACTGTGAAATGATTTGACCATCTCGCTTACCGCTGCACCAAGTGTCGACTCATCGGTTATGGTCGGAGTATAGACCTTTGCCGCCTGGTCTGCGACCGCTTTCTGGGCTGTCTCGATGGATGTGTTCGCAGTAGCAATTGCGGCAGATGCAGAAGCGGTATTCTTCCCCGCAGCACTCGCTGATGCCACCTTCCCCTCGAGCTTTCCGACAATTTCGTTGAGATGGGAGAGAATCTCGGTAAATCGATCTGTCTGTTTTGTATTCAATTTTGCGGTGTTGCTTGCCACTCGCTCGGTTATTTTTTTCTTTCGTTCATCCTTGAGTTCAGCGAGTTTGTCTTTAAACTCAGTTCTTCGCTCCTCCATCTTTTCTTTCATCTCAGCCGCTCGAGAAGCAAGAGCTTCCTGTCGCTCCTGAAAGTGTTCCTTCCTTTTTTCAAGAAAATCGGATCGCTCCTCCATTCGCTTTACTCGAGGAAGTCCGGAAGCGGTTGCGGTTCTGTTGGACTCTGCATGAGCAACAACGGTCATCGAAAGGAGAACAAAGACAAGGACACCATACGTTATTTTCATATCAGTTATATTAAAAAAAATGGCTCTGAAAGTCAAGAACGACGAGCTTTTTTAAGATCGGTATGAAGTTTTTTTGTCACGTCGTCTGCGGTCTTTTTAATCTTGCCTTCAATACTCCCGATCCTACTCTTGAGAAGAGACCATACCTCCTCGTGTCGCTCATGTGCATGATGTTCCAGGAACAGTCGTTTATCCTCGTCTGAAAGCTCTGAAAGAACAAGATCGAGGATGGAGTGATGGAGCGTCCGTTCGGCCAGATCCATGAGCGTTTCTTTCTCTGCATCGCTAAACGGAGTCAGATCGAGGCGCACCTGGACCGTATCC
>CAZSPX010000565.1:0-1524 GCA_964608885.1 uncultured Anaerolineaceae bacterium
TCATCCCCGTCATCGCCCCTATCGGCGTTGGCGCGGATGGACGCTCTTACAACATCAACGCCGACCTGGTCGCGGGCAAGGTCGCGGAGTTCCTCAGGGCGGAGAAGCTGATGTTGTTGACCAATACCGCCGGCCTGCTGGATTCCAGCGGCAATCTGGTCTCCGAGCTTGACGTGGGCCGTCTCGACGAGATGGTTCGCACCGGCGTCATCCACGGAGGCATGTTGCCGAAGATTCAGTGCGCGGTGGACGCGGTGCAGGCCGGGGTACGCACGGCTCACATCATCGATGGTCGGGTCGAACATGCCCTGCTGCTGGATCTCTTCACCGATGAAGGCGTTGGCACCCTGATCCGGCGCCGTTGATCCGGCACCGGTCAGGGACCCCTCAGAACGCCGTCAGCCGTGATCAACGCCGCGTCGCGTCGAAGCCCTTAATCACCCGGACCGGTTCCAATCGCCAATAGGCCCCACTGCCGAGAATAGCCGCCTGGCAGCGAAGCTCTAGGAAGAGGGTATCACTGGGCCCCTGATCATCAGGTATGCGGGCCAGCACCAAATCGGCCTCCAGGTCCAGGGTGAGGGTCCCAGTTAAGCATGCGCCTGTAAGCCGGAGGATAGGCGGGCGAGAGGGTCAAACGCCATAGCGGGAGCGATAGTCGCGGACGGCGGCGAGGGTTTCAGGGATGCCCCCTGGCGATTCTTCCAGAAAGGTCACCAGATCAGCCAGCGTGGCGATACTGACGACCGGAATACCGAAACGGTCCTGGACCTCCTGAACGGCGGAACGTTCATCCTGGCCACGTTCCTGGCGGTCTAGGGCGATGAGGACCCCGGCGGGCCGGGCTCCCTGGGCCTGGATGATATCGATGGACTCACGCACGGAGGTCCCAGCGGTGATGACATCATCGATGATCAAAACCTGGCCTCGCAGGGGGTGGCCAACAATGAGGCCACCCTCCCCGTGATCCTTGGACTCCTTGCGGTTGAAGGCGTAGGGGATATCGCGGCCATACCCGGCGGCCAGGGCGATGGCGGTCGCGGCCGCCAGGGGGATGCCCTTGTAGGCGGGTCCGTAGAGCAGGTCGCACGCCAACCCGGAGGTCTGGAGGGCGGCGGCGTAAAAGCGCCCCAGCCGGGCCAGCGCCGAGCCCGTATTGAATAGGCCGGCATTGAAAAAGTAGGGGCTCTGGCGACCGGACTTCAGGGTGAAGTCCCCAAAGCGGAGGACGCCCAGATGGAGGGCGAAACGAAGGAATTCGCGCTGGTAATCCTGCATCTCTTGGCTTCCTGGCGGTAAGGCTTGGCGATAGCGATCGGATCTATGATACACACTTGACCTTATGCGTTGCGATGGGACCGGTCAGATCCGCAACCGCCGCCTTTCGATCCAGGCGATCGATGCTTCGCAAATGACCGCCGGTAGAGCGATCGGACTATCGCGTTGGAAAACCATCTGGTTTATTATCCTGCCCCAGGCGCTGCGCCTGATGATACCCGCCTGGTCCAATGAGCCGATCTCGCT
>CAZSPX010000566.1:0-1518 GCA_964608885.1 uncultured Anaerolineaceae bacterium
ATGTATTCAGGCGGCCTGCTCCCCCCGGCCTCCTGATTGTACAATTAAATTCGAAGAATTCCCAATCGGCAAAGCAATTCGGAGCAGATTGTCATGAATTTTCAATGAGGGTGGGTCGGACCCCCACCCCAACCCTCCCCCTGAAGCGGGGAGGGAGCAAGCATCCCCCCTTTAGGGGGGATTGAGGGGGGTCCTGCAGTAAGGAGATTGCCACGGCGGGCGGGTCCCACCCCGCCGCAAATAAAAGAACTGCCCTCCACGCGGAGGGCAGTTTCGGTATCTGGTTTTCGTCTCAGGCGCCTGCGGGCTGGACGAGCATATTCTGGAGAATGATCTCGAGGGCCATGCTGTGGCTGCAGCGGTCATGGGTAAGGAAGAACTCGCAGTCGCACTTGAAATTGCCATCCTCATAGGACACATGGTGGTCGTTATTGTCACCATGGAAGGTCAGGTCGAATCGGTTGAAGCGGAAGCGCCGGGGGTCTTCGGCGTAGCGTCTGGCTTTTTCACGTTTCCCGATCAGTCCATAGTCCATTTCTTTTCTCCTTTTTTGAAAGAATGGAAAACAAAAAGGCACACGGATCACCCATGTGCCTTAGGCTTTACTCCTGGATATTTTGGCTGCGACTCGCATAATGGCGTTACCTGTATATTTCCAGTATAGCCAGTTTCAGCGGGCAAGTCAACCTTGCCGGGTCGGATTCGGCAAATCGTAGGGATTCTGTATGGTCGTCAGTCGGCGGTCTCACCGGCCAGCGAGGGCTCGTCTCCGTTATACGAAATCAATTGCGGCCATTTGGCCACGATCAGGCCCATGCCGAGGATGCAGCCGATCCCGCCGGTGATGATGGCGATGGGCGCGCCGAGGAGCTGCGCCACGCTCCCGGCCTCGATCTCCCCGAGCTGCGGCCCGCCCTGGAAGAAGATCTGGTTGATGCTGGTCATCCGCCCGCGGATGTGGTCGGGAGTCTGCAACTGGCGGATGGTGTTGCGGATGATGGTGCTGACGGCGTCCGCGGCGCCCGTCACGGCCAGGGCGCTCCAGGCCACGACCAGCGATCGCGGCATGCCGAAGAGGACGGTCGCCAGCCCGAAGACGACCACCGAGCCGAGGAAGAGCTGCCCCTGCCTGCGCAGCTCATGGACCTGCGAGATGAACAGCGCGGCGGCCACCGCTCCCGCCGACTGGGCCGCGGAGAGCCAGCCGTACTCGATCACGCCCACCTTGAGGATGTCCCTGGCCACGATGGGCATGAGGGTGTTGGCCGAGGCGAAGAAGGTGGCCACGAAATCCAGCAGCATGGAGGAGAGGATGATGGGATGGGTCACGATGAACTGCACGCCCTCGCGTATGGCGGTGAGGCTGACGCCGCCGCCGTTCCTCGTGGTGGATTGGCTGACATGGCCGATCAGCACGAGGGCCGCGAGCACCGCCAGGAAGGAGAGGGCGTTAAAGTAATAGACTCCCTGCTGCCCGGCCAGGATGATGACGACACCGGAGAGCGCCGGGCCGATCAC
>CAZSPX010000567.1:0-1512 GCA_964608885.1 uncultured Anaerolineaceae bacterium
CATCCCGCGCGCGCTGGATGTGATGCGTTCGCGTGGGAAGGCAAGAACGAAACAGGCATTGGATTAGAATCCACGAAGAGCACGAAGCACACGAATTTTTGGAGGATTGATGGCTGAGTTGATTTTCAAAGAGGAAGTGTTCGCCATCGTAGGTGCGGCGATGGAAGTGCATACGATCCTCGGTTCTGGATTTCTTGAGCCGGTGTATCAAGAAGCGTTGGAGATCGAATCAAGGTCGCGAGACCTTCCCTTTGTATCGCAAAAGGTTTTGCAAATTCGCTACAAGGAGCATGTTCTCAAGAAGGAATACGTTGCGGATTTGATTTACTTCGACAAGATCATTGTTGAGTTAAAGGCTTTGGACCGTTTGAGCAGTAAAGAAGAGTCACAACTCCTCAACTATCTCAAGGCTACAGGGATAAAAGTGGGTGTCCTCATTAACTTTGGTAGTCACCCCAAATTGGAATGGAAACGATTGGTCTTTTGAATCTTGGTGTTCTTCGTGTCCTTCGTGGATGAAAGGAAAATCATGATCCCCCAACTGCACTTTGCCCATCTCCCAACCGTAATCGAGGAACTTCCGCGTCTTTCTGACCTTTTGGCTGGTCCGCGGATCCTGGTCAAGCGCGACGACCAAACCGGTCTCGCCTTCGGCGGCAACAAAACCCGCAAACTGGAATTCCTCGTTGCTGATGCGCAGGAACAGGGAGCGAAGACCCTGATTTCCGGCGGCGCGATGCAGTCCAATCACTGCCGTCAGACAGCGGCTGCTGCGGCACGGTATGGATTTGAATGTACGCTCGTGTTAACAGGGGAATTGTCTGAGAAACCATCCGCCAATTTGCTGCTCGATGAACTATTCGGCGCACGGATCGTCGCTGTGCCAGACCGCAAGGACCGCGACCGAATCTTGCAAGAGACGTTCGATAACGCGGTCGCAGAGGAGAAGAAGCCGTATCTCGTCCCCTATGGCGGATCGAGTCCCACAGGGGCGATGGGATATGCGTTTGCGATGGAAGAGTTGATGAAGCAGAATGTCCACGCGGACTGGATCGTTTTCGGGACATCCTCCGGCGGGACGCACGCAGGGCTGGTGCTGGGGCAACGCCTGTTTGGGTATAAAGGCAAGGTGTTGGGGATTAGTATCGACGAGTCAGAAGAATGGTTGAAGAGTCATGTGTCGAAGTTGGCTTCGGATGCGAGCGAAAAGCTGGGGGAGCGGATCGAGTTCACTCCGGCTGATGTGTTAGCCAATGCCGATTACTGCGGAGCAGGTTACGGCGTATTGACCGACGCGGAGCGCGAAGCGGTCCAATTATTTGCGAAGTACGAAGGTCTATTGCTTGACCCCGTCTATACGGGACGTGCCGCGGCGGGGATGATCGACCTGATCCGCAAAGGATTTTTCAAGAAGGACGAAACGGTGCTATTCTGGCACACAGGCGGACAGCCTGCGATATTTGCGGAGAAATATTCGAATTCGATATTGGGATGATTGCTTTCCTCTTTCTT
>CAZSPX010000568.1:0-1512 GCA_964608885.1 uncultured Anaerolineaceae bacterium
GTGACGATCAACGGCGTGCTTCCGGCACCGCTCATTCGCCTGCGTGAGGGACAAACCGTGCGTCTCCATGTCGAGAACGCGCTGGACGAAGATACGTCGGTGCACTGGCATGGGCTGATCGTCCCGTTCCAGATGGATGGCGTGCCGGGAATCAGCTTTCCCGGGATCAGGCCGGGCACGACCTTCACTTACGAGTTTCCTATCAAGCAGTCGGGAACCTATTGGTATCACTCCCATTCGGGCCTTCAGGAGCAAATGGGCCATTACGGTCCCCTCGTCATCGATCCCGCGGACGCGGAGCCTGTGGCCTATGACCGGGAGCATGTTGTTGTTCTGTCCGACTGGACATTTCTGCATCCGCATCAGGTGGTCGAAAAGCTCAAGCAGAAGGAGGCCTATTTCAATCGCCAGAAGCAGACCCTGACCGACGGGACCATGACGCTTGCGGAACGCATATCATGGGGCAAGATGCGCATGGACCCGGCCGACATTTCCGATGTCAACGGTTCGACATACAGTTTCCTGATCAACGGGCATGGGCCGGGCGAGAACTGGACAGGCCTGTTCAGGCCGGGCGAGCGCGTGCGGCTGCGTTTCATCAATGCCTCGGCGATGACGATCTTCAACGTGCGCATTCCCGGCCTGCCGATGACTGTGATTCAGGCTGATGGGCAACCGGTGCTGCCGGTCGAGACCGATGAATTCCAGATTTCGATTGCAGAGACCTACGACGTTATCGTCACCCCCGTTGCCGATCAGGCCTATACGCTGGTCGCCGAGGCGATCGACCGGTCGGGCATGGGGCGGGCAACGCTTGCGCCGCGACGGGGAATGACAGCGCCTGTCCCGCCGCTGCGCGAGCGGCCTACCCTGTCAATGCGCGACATGGGCATGGGCGGCATGGATATGGGGCAGACAGGCATGGCCGGAATGGGGGGTGGCCAAGCCTGCCCTCCCGAACATGCGGCGATGGGGCATTGCAAGCCGGAGCAACCGGCAGCTCCGATGCATCACGGCATGCGCGAAAAGGCGCTGATGCCGCCCAACGTCAAGGTCGGCGTGGGTGTCGACATGGTTTCGGCGATGCCGGTCGATCGCACCGTAGACCGTCCTCTGGGGCTGGAGAAGGAGCCACACCGCGTTCTCACCTATCATGATCTGGCCCCGCTTGTTCCCTTCCACGACAAGCGCCCGCCTGCCCGGAGCATCGACATTCATCTCACCGGCAACATGGGGCGTTTCATGTGGTCGTTCGATGGAAAGGCGATGAACGAGGGGGCCGAGCCGATCCGCCTTGAGCGCGATGAGCGGGTCCGGGTGAACCTTATCAACGACACCATGATGAACCACCCGATCCACATCCACGGCCACTTCTTCGAGCTGGTGACCGGCCAGGCGCATGGCAATCCCATCAAGCACACGGTCAATGTCATGCCCGGCGGTATCGCGAGCTTCGACCTTACCGCCGATGCGCCGGGGGATTGGCCGCTTCATTGCCACCTGCTCTATCAC
>CAZSPX010000569.1:0-1509 GCA_964608885.1 uncultured Anaerolineaceae bacterium
CTCAGTGATGCCGGGCACCTGCGTCAGTTCCTCGATGCTGGCATCACGGACGCGCTCCACCGAGCCAAAACGCTCCAGCAATGCCTTGCGCCGGGTGGGACCGATGCCGGGCACTTGCTCCAGCCGCGAAGCCAGCCCCACTTTGGTGCGTTTTTTACGGTGCGCAGTGATGGCAAAGCGGTGCGCTTCGTCGCGGATGCGCTGTATCATGTACAGCCCCTGCGAATTGCGTGGAAGCATCAAAGATTCGCTGCGGTTAGGCAGGAAAAGTTCTTCCTGCTGCTTCGCCAGCCCCACCACAGGAACCACGTCCATCAACCCATACTTTTCCAGCACCACCACGGCTCTGCCCAGCTGCCCCTTGCCGCCATCCACAATCAGCAAATCGGGCAGCACTGCAAACGACTCGTCCACTTTCTGCCCCACCCCGCGTGCTTCCTGGGCTGCCTGCCAGCGACTAAAGCGCCGCGTCAGCACTTCTTCCATACTGGCAAAATCGTTAGGACCTTCCACGGTCTTGATGTTGAAATGGCGGTACAGCCGCTTGGCAGGAACGCCCTGTTCAAACACCACCATACTGCCAACTGACGCGGTTCCCTGGGTGTTGGAAATGTCATAACACTCGATGCGGTTGGGAGCCTGCGGTAATCCCAGCGCCTGCTGTAATTCTGCCAGCGCTTCGCTCTGACGGTTGGTGTCCGCATTCCACTGAGCTTTCAGCGCATTTAGCGTTTCCACCGCATTTTCGGTCGCCATCTGCACCAGTTCCTGTGATGTTCCGGTATGCGGGACGAGCAGCTCCTCTTTTTGCCCGCCGCGCTTACTGTGCAGCCACTGCTGGATGATCTGAAGTTCCTCAACCTCACGCGGCAGCAGCACTTGCGGGGGTACATTTGCCGCCTCGGAGTAGAACTGCTTGATGAATTCTTCCACGATCTCGCTGTCCGGCTCATCCTCGGTTCCTTCGAGGATGAAATACTCGCGCCCGATCAGCTTGCCGCTGCGCACGAAGAAAATCTGCACACAGGCTTCACCGTTGGCGCGCGCAAAGGCGATCACATCCGAATCCATATGCTCGGCGGAAACGACTTTCTGCTTCTCAACCACCTTGTCAATCGCGGCAATCTGATCGCGGATATCGCGGGCGCGCTCGAAGCGCAACTCCTCGGCTGCCTTCTGCATTTCCATGCGCAGGCGGTTCACCACCGGCTCAATGTGTCCTTCCAGGAAGCTGCATAGATCGTCGATCATCTGGCGGTAGCCTGACTGGTTGATCTTGCCAATACAGGGCGCAGTGCAAAGCTTAATATCATAATACAGGCAGGCGCGCGCGTCATTACCGGTGATCACCCGGTCGCAGGTCAGGTAAGGGAAAATGCGGCGCAGCACATCCAGGGTCTGGTGTACCGCCCACACGCTGGTATATGGACCAAAGTAGCGCGAG
Organism: uncultured Anaerolineaceae bacterium; assembly: GCA_964608885.1. Taxonomy (GTDB): domain Bacteria; phylum Chloroflexota; class Anaerolineae; order Anaerolineales; family Villigracilaceae; genus JACPVF01. Next base: position 1,445 of record CAZSPX010000569.1, read on the forward strand.
CCATCATCCACCATCTGGCGAGTGACGGTAATCTTGGGGAACGGGTCCGCCCAATGCACTTTGAT
>CAZSPX010000570.1:0-1509 GCA_964608885.1 uncultured Anaerolineaceae bacterium
GTTTATCAGGATGGCTTTTTACCTGTTCACTTTTTATTACAGGAAACACGTCTAATTTCCGCGAATCCTCACCAGTAGCGCCATCGCTGCATCCATATCCCATTTGGCAAAACGCCCACGCTGAACCACCAGTTTATTATCGTCGGGATGCTTCAGAAAATAATGAAAGACAAATTTCTCCCTTGGTTCTTTCCAGCCGATGATCTGTCCAAAACGGAGGTCGTTGAATACCAGCGTATCATTCCATTTTTCAACGGTATAAAACTGTCGTCAAAAGCGGATTAATTTCTGTAAATCTTCATGTCCTGATAATGGTTTAAGCAAACTGTCGTTCCGGGGAAAATAATGGAAATCCATTTTTTGATTCCTGTCAAATAAAGAACGAAAACCAACATAATACCCGCTGTCATTACCGGATACCACAAACCAAAGCCAGTTTTGTAATGGAGCGGGCGTAGTGAAATACCTTGTATGTGGAATATGCTGTTTGGCAAATATCTCTTTTACATCACTGTTTATCTTAATCTTGTTGATGCTGCAGTACGTCAGGTAAAGGAAAGGTAAAAATACGCCAAACTTCCACCAGAATGTACGCCTGGGGCTATATGGGTTCAATATGATGAGCATCAGCAAAGCAATGCCCGCCCAGATGGAAAAGAATATATCTGCCACATAAATGGCATTAAATGAAAAGCGTGTATGGCTGAACGGTTCAAACCAGCCAACACCATAATTGTTAAAACCGTCAATGAACAAATGAAGGAATACTTCAGTGGCAAAAAACATTATCCAGGTTCTGAATGCGATATTATGCGGCCTGTGTATACGGTCTGCCGCCATGGCAAACACCGGAACAATAAGCAGGGCAAAAAGAATGGAATGTGTAAAACCCCTGTGTGCCAGCAGGTTCTCGGTTGTAGTAGACCATATGGAACCCAGGAAATCAATATCAGGAATACTTTGTGCAAGTGCGCCCCATACCATGGCTTTTTTGCCAAATCCTTTTTCAAAGAAAGCCTCCCCGATACAGGCCCCAAGTGCGATATGGGTAAGTGAATCCATGTTGATTAAGATTGGTAAACGGCACCAGGTTATACCTCTTTTTTAATAACTAAATTAACTTAAACGGAATTGATATCCTAAATGTAGTGAATACCTGCATAAACTTATCCTGCTGCTTTCCGTTTATGTATGATTCCAGTCAAAATTAATAATGATAGCAATCATAAGCTTCAAGTATATATAAGTTAAATTTGTTGTACCTGCCGGGAGATGTTGTTTGAAACATTATAAGTCAGCAACAGCAAAAGCAATAATTAGTAAAAATAGGCAGTAAACCTGATGTACCTGGTAAACACGGAAACGGTAAAATCTTTTTTCAATGAGCTGGGAGCTTTATCCCGCTTTACAGGGAGATTTTTTACACAATGTTTCCGCCCCCGTTATGAGGTAGCCGAATTTTTCAGGCAGTGTTTTGTGATTGGCTATAAATCGTTGCCACTGGTTGGG